>JANMCG010000225.1:0-53052 GCA_031361075.1 Novosphingobium sp.
ACATCAAAACCGTGATCGATCTGCGCGGACCGAGCGAGCGCGAGGCCAAACCGTGCCGCCGCCATCCGGAGTTTTCTGCTCAGGTCCTGGCCTATCCCGAAGAGACCGCCGGATTGGCGCTGCACACCGAGGCAGCCGACGGCGTGATAACCGCCGCCGAGGCCCGCGCTGCAATGGTGCGGCTGTACGAAGGGATTCCGTTCCGCGAGAATCTCGTGCCGATGATCCGCTGCTATTTCGAGGTCTTGCGCCGGGCTGAAGGACCCAGCTTGGTGCATTGTGTGGCGGGCAAGGACCGCACCGGGTTTGCCGTTGCGCTGGCGCACCATGCGCTTGGTGTTTCGCGCGATGACATTCTGGCCGACTATGTGCTTACCAATCAGGCGGGCAATATCGAGGCCCGGATTGCTGCCGGTGCCACGCAAATCCGCGCGCATCGCGGCGATATCAGCGACGAGACGATCCGCACCTTGATGGGGGTCGAAGCCGAGTACCTGGAGACCGCCTTCGCGCATGCCGCAGCCCGACATGGCACCCTTGACGCCTATCTGGCGGAGGTGATCGGGGTCGATGCGGCTGCCCGCGAAGACCTGCGCCGGGCTTATCTCGAAACTTAAAGAAACCCGCGCACTTCGGCCATGAAGCGGTCGAACTGGTCATGGTGCAGCCAGTGCCCGGCGTTCTCGAATTCGACCGTGCGGTGATCGGCAAACACTGCGGCGCGGCCATCGGTTTCGGGGTTGGTCGCCCAGCTATTGCTGCCGTACAGCAGCAATACCGGACACGTGATTGCGCCCCACAGCTGGTTGGTGCGTTCGTCAGGCACCTCTTCGAATGGCCAGATGTTCAGATAAGGATCGAACTTCCAGCTCCAGGTTCCGTCTTCGTTGCGGCTCGCGCCGTGGATCGTCAGGTGGCGGGCCTGCTCGTCGGTCAGAAAGCCGTTTTCTTCCTTCATTCGCGCAAACGCTGCTTCGATCGTTGGATAGCGCCGCGGTACGCGCCCGGCGGCCTTGCGGCGATCGTCAATCCACTTGCGAAACAGGTTGGCATAGCCCGCCGCTTCGCGGTCGGCGCGGACTTTGCGCGACGGGCCCAATCCTTCGATGTTGACCAACTTGCGGACTTTTTCGGGGTATAGCCCGGCAAACCGCGTGGCAATATTGCCGCCCATCGAATGCGCGACAATCGACACCTCGTCATAGCCGAGCGTGTGCACCAGTTGCGCAAAATCGTAAACGAACGGTCCCATTTCGTAATTGCCGTCTGGTGCCCAGCCGCTGTCACCGTGACCGCGCAGATCGGGTGCGATTACGTGCCAGTCCTTGGCCAGCTCTTCAGCCACCCAATCCCAGCTGCGCGCGTGATCGCGCCCGCCGTGCTGCAGGATCAGCGGCGGCGCCGACGGATTGCCCCAATCCACGTAATGCAGCTTGAGCCGCTGCGAGATGAAGCTGTTGGCGGTGGGTCCGAAGGTCGTCATGGCCCAGCCAATTGCGCGTTTCGGGTTCCCCGTCAACGCCGCAGCCAATCGGGGAAAGCGGCCGCACGGGGACTCGCCAAGCCGCTGGGCAATACCTATCTGGGGCGCCAAACCGGAGTTGTTCAATGGCTACCCATACCACCCGCATGCTGATTATCGGCTCTGGCCCGGCCGGGTTGTCAGCCGCGATCTATGGCGCGCGCGCCGGGATGGCGCCGATTGTGGTGCAAGGGCTGCAACCCGGCGGGCAGTTGACCATCACCACCGATGTCGAAAACTATCCGGGCTTTCGCGATGTGGTGCAGGGTCCGTGGCTGATGGAAGAAATGCAGGCGCAGGCCGAACACGTTGGCACGCGGATGCTGTGGGATACGATCGTTTCGGTCGATATGAGCATCTGGCCATTCCGCGCAGTCGGCGACGGCGGCGATATCTATGAAGGCGAGACGCTGGTGATCGCCACCGGGGCGCAAGCCAAATGGCTGGGCGTGCCGGGCGAGCAGGAGCTGTCGGGCAAGGGCGTTTCGGCTTGCGCCACTTGCGATGGGTTCTTTTATCGCGGCAAAAAGGTGGTGGTGATCGGCGGCGGTAACACCGCGGTCGAGGAAGCGCTGTACATGACCAACCATTCGCAGGATGTGACGCTGATTCATCGCCGCGATTCGCTGCGCTGTGAAAAAATCCTCGAGGATCGCTTGTTCGCACATCCCAGCATCAAGGTGCTGTGGAACAAGGCGGTCGATCACTTTGTCGGCGGGCCGACCGGGCTGAGCGGAGTGTCGCTTAAAGACACGGTGACCGGCGCGGTGTCGGTCGAGCCAACCGATGGCGCATTCGTGGCGATCGGCCATGCGCCCTCGACCGAACTGTTCAAGGCCCAGCTTGAAACTGACGCAGGCGGCTATCTGATCGTCGAACCAGGCACCCCAAAAACCGCTATCCCCGGGGTGTTCGCCTGCGGTGACGTGATGGATCATGTCTATCGCCAGGCCGTGACTGCGGCGGGGACCGGCTGCATGGCCGCACTGGATGCCGAGCGGTTTCTGGCTGCGCGCGAACACCGCCAGCCACGCGACTAGAATTACCGCGGTTAAGTGGTGGAGCGCAGCGCGCCGAGCATTTGCCCCAGCAGCCACAGCCGCGCGGGCGGTTCGACAAAGCTGTGCCCGGCCTTGGGGCAAATCCGCAACCGCTGATCCGCCGCGTTCCAGTGCGACAGGAAAACTTGCCCGGTGCGGTCATGTTCGGCGATGAGCAAAGTCACCGGCCCGGAAAACTGCGCCAAACCAGCTGCCATAGCTTGTGCCAACGTCCCTGGCGGCGATGCTGGCTTGACCGCATCGGCAAGACTGCCGGCCATCTGCCGTACTTTGACTTTGCCGGTCAACAATCGCAGCAACGCGCGCGGATCGGTTAGCCGCCGCAGGTAATGCGCGCGAATGGCGCGGGGGGTCATTGGTGGCTGCGGCGGGGTGCGCTCGGCCACTTCGGCAGCCGCAGGCTCGGGTTCAAAGGTCCACGGGTTGGCCAGCACCAGCGCGTCGCAACCCTGGCCCTGCGCCAGCATCAGCGCGCTGGCGGCGTCGCAGTTGCCGTAAGCCACGATCCGTCCGAGCCGCGGCACCGCGGTGCGGAAGGCGGCGAGCGCGGCGGCGATATCGTCTGCACTGCCAGCAAATTCGGCGTTGATCCCGCTGCTGTCGCCCACTCCGCGCCGATCGAACCGCAGGACCGGAAAGCCCGCGCCGGCGATCTTGTCGGCCAGTTCGGCGTGGCTGCCATAGGGTCCGCAGCGCAATTCATTGCCGCCGGTAACGATCAGCAATCCGGTTGCCGCGTCGCCCGCATCGAGCGATCCGACCAGAGTCTCGCCGCGGCATTCAAAGCTGAGGTGGCGGCGCTTCACGCTGCGATCCCGATTGCGACAATCGCGGCCAAGGCATCGGCTTGCGCAGCGTCTTCGTCGGGTTCGGCGCGGAGCCACAGCGCGCCGCCGCCCAGCGTGCTGTGCTCGATCTGACTGATCGTGAGGCGCTTGGTTGGGGTAAGCTCGCCCAATTGGCGCAGCATTTCGCTCGACAGCGCGTAGCCCGCAAGTTCCAATCCCAGGGTTCGGCCCTGTTCGATCAGCATGTCGATCGATTCCTCGCGGCCGGCCTCGCGCGCGGCCAGAATGCGCGCGCGCAACATGGTCTTGAGCAAGCTGGCACCATTGACCGGGGCGTAATGCCAACCGCCCAGGGTATCGGGCAGCATCAGACCGCCGCCGCGCAGTGCCAACAGGTGTGTCGCACCAAAATGCCGCGCGGCCGCCTCCAGCGCCATCCGCCAGTCTTCGGGCTCGATCAGGCTGAGATCCTGCTCGCTTTCGTTCAGCCCAGGCAGATCGGGCAGGATGCAATCGATCCCCGCGCCGTCGAGCCGGCGCATCACCTCGATCGTAAAGCGCCGCAGCTTATGGCCTTCGTCGAACAACGCGGGCGCAATCAGCACGCGGTGCTGGCGCGACCGGTCGAAAGTCAGCGCATATTCGCTGGCCGCCGCGCCGCCGGGCAAGGGGCAAAAGTAGCTGGCTGGATTCACGCGTCCGCTTGCTTGGTGCGGGTAAAGGCCAGCAGACTGCCATAGGTTTCGAAGATATCGCCGTCGATTTCGTCTTCGTCGATGACGATACCGAGCCGGTCTTCCATTTCGGTCAACAGTCCTGCCACGGCCATCGAATCCAGTTCGGGAAGATCGCCGAACAGCCCGGTATCAGCGGTAAATTCGGCGACTTGAGCGGGCTTGAGCCCCAGCACTTCAGCCAGAATGGTGCGCAATTTGCGGTCGGTGGTATCCATCGCCTGCCTCTAGCCGTGCGCAGCGCTGCGGCGCAAGCTTTGGCGCGCGATCGCCAGCCAGTTTTGTGGAGCAGCGGCGCGATAACAGTCAAGCCGGTAGCGCGGTCGGACGGCTTCCATCCAGTCGCGCTTATAGCCATCGTCGCCGGTGCCGAAATCAACCAGTTCTACCCGGTCGCGATCGATTACATATGCGAACAGCGCCGCCGACAGCGTGGTCCCCGGCGAGAGCGGCTTGGACGCTTCGGTGTGCGCCAGCTTGTGGATGAACGCGGTGCCGTGTTCGACCGTCCAGAATTGCGCGGCGACCGGCACCCCGTCGGCGCAGGCCAGCCCCATCCGCAAGCGGCCGGCGACGCCCTCGGCCTCGGCAAACTGGCGCAGAAACGCAGGCGAGCCTTCGCCTGGTTTCCAGCTTTCGGCGTAGATCGCCTCGTAAGCCGCCCAGGTGTCGGGATTAAAAGCCGTTTCGAGCGTCACCGCAACCTTGCTCGCTTTGCGTTTCAGCGTGGTGCGCAGCGGACCGGGGCGCGTAGCGAGGTATTGGGCATAGCTGCGCCCGCCAATTACGAGCACATGATTGACATCGCACTGGCTGCGAAAGGTGACCCAGCCGGCAGATTTGAACGCAGTTTCCAGCCGAGCGGCCGCGCCGGCCTCGTCCGGCAGCGGCGATAATGACATGCGCGGCGCGTGCCGGGCCAGATCGGCGGCCAGCGTGGTCAGCAGCGCATCGCCGTTACGCGTCACCAGCGGCTGCCAGCGAAAAGTGTACCAGTTGGCGAGAGCGGTTAGCCCGGCGGCGCTGCGGTGCAACGCCAGCACGGCGCGTTCCTCGCCCGCGCTCGCCACCGCAAGCAGCGGCGTCAGCCCGCAATGCTTGGTCAGGCCAAGCCACCATGCCAGCCGATCAAATGGTGCAGCAGCGTGCGGCGCACGCAGCAATGCAGCCAGCGCTGCATCGCCTTGCACTTCGTTAAGATCATCGTGATAGTTAACCACGACCACAGCGCACACCTTCTTGTCCGGAGCCACCCGACCCTTGTTTTCGCCGCTTGAACCTGCGACCCGGCCGATTGACCAGCTCGCGCTGCGCGGCGCTGACGCGGCACCGGCACTGGTGCTGCGCAGGGCCACTCTTAACTACAAGGACTTAAGGGATCGTATCGCCCGGCTGGCCAGCTGGCTGCAGGCCGCGCTGCCAGAGCCGGGAGCGCGCGTGGCGAGCTGGGCCGCGAAAGGCGAACTGACCTGCCTGATGCCGCTGGCGGCGGCGCGGGCAGGCCTGGTGCACATCCCTGTCAATCCGCTGCTTAAACGCGCACAAATCATGCACATCGTCAGCGACAGCGGGGCGCGGCTGCTGATTGGCACGCCTGCGCGGCTGGCCACACTGGTAGCAGGCGACGTTCCGGCGGATTGCCGGCTGATCGGCGAGGCTGACGCCTTAACCGCAGCCGCTGGTGCCGATCCGCTCGCGCCCTCGCAAGCCAATCCCCAAGCACTGGCAGCGATTTTGTATACCAGCGGATCGACCGGCAAGCCCAAGGGGGTGATGCTCAGTCACGCCAATCTGTGGCTCGGGGCCGAAAGCGTGGCGGGTTATCTGGATCTGGTGGCAGATGACGTGACGCTGGCGGTATTGCCGCTGGCGTTTGATTACGGTCAGAACCAGCTGCTGAGCACGTGGTACGCGGGCGGGGCGGTGGTGCCGCTCGATTATATTGCCCCGCGTGATGTGATCAAGGCGGTGGCACGCCACGGCGTCACGACGCTTGCCGCAGTACCGCCGCTGTGGGTGCAACTGACCGAGCTGGACTGGCCAGGCGCGGCGGCAACCAGCTTGCGCCGCCTGACCAATTCGGGCGGAGCCTTGACCACCGACCTGGTGCACAAATTGCGCGCAATGTTCCCGGCGGCGCGGCTGTTTCCGATGTATGGGCTGACCGAAGCGTTCCGTTCGACCTTTCTCGATCCGGCGCTGGTCGATGCCCACCCGACCTCGATGGGGCGCGCGATCCCGCATGCCGAGGTGCTGGTGATTGCCGATGACGGCAGGCTGGCGGAAAATGACGAAGAAGGCGAACTGGTCCATTGCGGCCCGCTGGTGGCGCACGGTTATTGGCGCGATCCGGCGCGCACGGCCGAGCGGTTCAAGCCGGCTCCGGCAGCTTCGCGCTATGGCGGCACGGCGGTATGGTCGGGCGACCGGGTGCGCCGGTCTTCTGACGGACTGCTGTATTTTGCCGGTCGGCGCGATGCGATGATCAAATCGGCAGGTAATCGGATCAGTCCGCACGAAATCGAGGATGCGGCACTCGCCAGCGGTCTGGTGGCCGAAGCCGTGGCGCTGGGCATTCCCGATGAACGCTTGGGCCAAGCGGTGCATCTGGTGGTGCGCGCTGCTGCCGGCACTTCGCAACCCGAGCAAGCTTTACCCAAAATCCTGTTGGAACAACTCCCTAATTTTATGCAGCCTAAACATATTCACTGGCGCAGCGCGATGCCGATCTCGCCTAACGGCAAGATCGATCGCAGTGGGCTTTATGCGGAGCTGGCGGCATGAAACCGCTTGGCCCGATCCCCAGTGGCTTTGCCATGATCGATGGCGAACTGGCCATCGGGACGCGCACTGCGTCGATGCTGGTGGCAGAAGCCGGGCAGACCCCGCTGTTTGTCTATTCCGCCACGATGCTGCGGCGCCGCGCAGCCGAACTGATGGCCGCGCTGCCGCACCGGGTCGCAGTGCATTATGCTGTTAAAGCAAATCCTTACCGGCCAGTTCTTGAACTGATGTCCGAACTGGTCGATGGGTTCGACATTGCCTCGGCCGGCGAATTGGCGCTGGTTCAGCAAGCCGGAATTGCCGCGCACCGGATCAGCTTTGCCGGTCCGGGCAAGCGCACCGCCGAGCTTGCAGCGGCAATCACCGCCGGGGTGACACTTAATCTGGAGTCTGAAGGCGAAGCGGTCCGCGCGCTCGATACCGCTGACCGGCTCGGGATCACTCCGCGGCTGGCGATCCGGGTTAACCCCGAGTTTGACCTCAAAGGTTCAGGGATGAAGATGGGCGGCGGGGCCAAGCAATTCGGCGTCGATGCCGAACGTGTACCTGCGCTGGCAAGGATGGTCATTGCCAGCGGCGCAGAATGGCGCGGGTTGCACATCTTTGCCGGCAGTCAGGCGCTTAGCTCCGCTGCGATCATCGATACGCAGGCGCAGGCGCTGGCCTTGGCGGCACAGCTGGCCGAGGCCAGCGGCGCACCGTTGCCGCATTGCAATCTGGGCGGCGGGCTGGGCATTCCCTATTTTCCGGGTGACGAGCCGGTCGATCTGATCGCCATCGGTAACGCGCTGGGCGAAGCGCTGGCGCAATTGCCGCCAGTCTTGGCCGAGACGCAATTCTGCCTCGAACTGGGACGGTATCTGGTGGGCGAGGCTGGGGTTTATCTTACGGAAATCGTCGATCGTAAGGTCAGCCACGGCGAAGTTTTCCTGATTACCGACGGTGGTTTGCATCATCAGCTCGCCGCCAGTGGCAACTTCGGCACGGTGGTGCGGCGCAACTATCCGGTGGCAATAGCGACCAAGTTCGATGCGCCGGTGACAGAGGAGGCCAGCGTGGTCGGCTGCCTGTGCACGCCGCTTGACCGGCTGGCCGACAAAGCCGGGTTTCCGCGCGCCGACGTAGGCGATCTGGTCGCGGTGTTTTGCGCCGGGGCATACGGCGCCAGCGCCAGCCCGGCGCAGTTTCTTGGCCACGGTCCAGCGCCGGAAATGTTGATCTGAGCGGGCTGGTGTGAAGCGTGCCATTTCGGGACCGCGCTGATTCAAACATCGAATCTGCACATAAGGCTAACGCAATATTCACCCTTTTTAACGATAGCGGAGCCTGAAATGCCGCGTCTTTGCCGGGGGTCTGCAGGCCCCAAGCGCTGAGGCGGTGCCGCTGAGGGAAGTTTTGCATGAAAATCAACCGCTTCTATCGTTTGCTGGCGGGCAGTGCTGTGATCAGCCTGGCGCTGACCGGCTGCGCTGGCAGCAGCAGCGGTCCGCAGCTTCCCGCCGCTTCGTTCGTGGCGATGCAGGAAGGCCCGGGCGAGGACTACATTATCGGTCCGCTTGATGAATTGACGGTGTTCGTATGGCGCAACCCCGAACTCGGCTCAAAGGTTCAGGTGCGGCCCGATGGGCGGATCACCACCCCATTAATCACCGATATGCCGGCCGTGGGCAAAACCCCCAAGATGCTGGCTGACGACATCACGCTGCAGCTGTCGCAATATATCCAGGATCCGCTGGTCTCGGTGATCGTCAACAAATTCGCCGGGACCTACAGCCAGCAAGTCCGGGTCATCGGCGCGACTGGCAAGCCGGCTTCGCTGCCGTACCGCGCCAACATGACCTTGCTCGATGCGATGATCGCGGTGGGCGGACTAAGCGAGTATGCCGCTGGCAACCGCGCCAAGTTGATCCGGTTCGATAAAGAAACCGGCAAGCAGAAGGAATATGCGCTGCGGCTGGGTGATTTGCTCAAGCGCGGTGAAAGCCGGGCCAATGTCATGCTGATGCCGGGTGACGTGATCATCATCCCCGAAAGCCAGTTCTGAGCAAGGGTGGCGGGGGCACACGATGACAAACATTTACGACGAATTGCGCTCGGCGATCTACTCGGTCTGGCACCGCCGCTGGCTCGCGCTGGCGGTGGCTTGGGCGGTGTGCCTGCTCGGCTGGCTGGTGGTGGCAATGGTCCCCAACACTTACGAGAGCAAGGCGCGGATTTATATCCAGCTCGACGACGTGCTGTCCGAGCAGATGGGGCTGGGGCATGGCGACCGCAAAAACAACATCGACCGGGTGCGGCAGACGCTGACCAGCGCGGTCAATCTGGAAAAGGTCATTCGCGGTACGCCGATTGGCGCGGGCATCACCAATCCCAAAAGCATGGAAGGCGCGGTGCTGTCGCTGGGCAAGAAGGTCAAAGTCGAAAGCGACGAGGAAAACCTGTTCGAGATCACCGCCAGCTATGGCGACGGTGCCAACTCGGACGCCTCCAATGCCAAGGTGGCTCAAGCGATCGTGCAAAAGCTGATCGACATATTCCGCGAAGAAAATCTGGCGGGTAATCGCGGCGAGATGTCCAATTCGCTGACTTTCCTCGACCAGCAACTGGCACAGCGCCAAAAGGAACTCGAAGCCGCCGAACTCAAACGCCGCGCGTTCGAAGCGCAAAACCCCAGCCTGGCGGGCGGCGCGGGCGCGGGCCTGCAAAAGCTTGAGGCATCGCGCGCCGAACTGCGCGGGATCGACGCCGATCTGGCGGCCGCACAAAGCTCGTATGCAGCGATCAATGGCCAGTTGGCCGGCACCCCCCGAACCATTGCCGGGTCCGCCCCGGTTGGCGGCGCGCGCGGTGCGCTGGCCGATGCGCAAGCCCAGCTTAGCGCGCTGCGCGGCCGCGGCCTGACCGAAAATCATCCCGATGTGATTGCCGCGCGCAATCAGGTCAGCGCGCTGCGCAGCGCGGCCGCAGCCGAAGGCGGCGGCGGGGCAGTGGGCACACCCAATCCAGCCTATTCGTCGCTCGAATCGATCCGCGCTGAGCGTGCGGCCAACGTCCAATCGCTTTCGGCGCGACGCGCATCGATCAGTCAGGAAATTTCCGCGGCCACCGCACAGCAGTTTTCGAACCCTGAGTCGGCGGCCGAATACCAGCGCATCACTCGCGATTACGATGTGATGAAAGAGCAATATGACAAGCTTTTGCACGACCGCGAGGAGCTTAAAATCCGTGGTTCGGTTGAGACCGAGCATAACGCGGTCAAGTTCCAGGTGATCGACCCGCCGACCACCCCGCGTTCGCCGATTGCGCCGAACCGTCCGATGCTGTTGCTGTTTGTGCTGTGCGCCGGGCTTGGTGCAGGTGCGGCCGCCGCGTTTGCCGTGGGCCAGTTGCGCTCGACCTTTGCCACCACCGGGCGGCTGGAAAAAGCGCTCGGGTTGCCGGTGCTGGGCGCGATCAGTCACGCGCTGACCGACACCGGGCGGGCGCTGCGGCGCAAACGGATGAAGTATTTCTACGCGGCCACCGGGGCTTTGGGCAGCTTGTTCGTCATTCTGCTGACGATCGAGTTCATCCAGCGCGGCATGGTGGCTTGAGGATATTACGATGACCGAGCACAGCAAAATCCCGATGCCCGACAGTGAGCCTGCGGTTGCCGCTGCAAAGCGCCAGGCCGAGACACTGATCGAGCGCGTCGTACGCAACTACGATCTGGTCAAGCTGTCCGCCGCGCCGATCCCTGAAGAACTCGTGCCGCCGCCCAGCGCGCGGCGTCGCTATCGCCGCGCCGCTGATGTGGTCGAAGCCGATGTAACCGGTGCTGCTGCCCAAGCCGCACCGGCCGGATCAACCGAGCCGGCGCCAGAAGTGGTGATCGGCGAAGTCATCGCGCCAGCGCCCGCCGCGCGGGCACCGTCGCCGCCCGTGCCCGCTGAAGTGATCAAGCCGGTGGTGTTCAAGGGCACCCATCACCCGGTCAGCCGTCAGCATTTGCGCGATCAGGGGCTGATTGTGCCCGAAAGCACGGTCACCGCGGTGCTCGAAGAATTCCGCATCGTCAAACGCCAGTTGCTGCACAATGCCGATCAGTTGGCACAGCAGGGGATGGGTCCGGCGGCGCAGCGGGTGCTGATCTGCTCGCCGCATCCCGGTGAAGGCAAAAGCTTCACCTCGGTTAACCTGGCGTTGGCGATTGCGGCTGAAAAAGAATGCGAAGTGCTGTTGGTCGATGCCGACTTTGCCAAGCCATCGGTGCTGTCGATGCTGGGTCTGCCCGGCGGGCGGGGTTTGATGGATGCGCTGTCCAATCCCGACATCGATGCTGCTGACTGCGTGGTCGGCACCGATGTTCCCGGGCTGTGGGTGTTACCTGCTGGCAGCGCCACCAGCACCGACACCGAATACCTGTCGAGCGCGCGCACCCGGGTGGTGCTTGACCGGCTGGTGCAAGGCGCGCCGCAGCGTTTCGTGATCTTCGATTCGCCGCCCGCCCTGGCAGCCTCTCCTGCTGCCGAGCTGGCCAAGTATGTCGGCCAAGCGGTGGTCGTCGCGCGTTGCGACAAAACTGGGCAAGGCAGTCTGGTCGATGCGATCTCGTTGCTGTCGGCTTGTCCCAACATCCAACTCATTTTGAACGCCGTCCACTTCAGCCCGAGCGGTCGCCGCTTCGGGTCGTACTATGGATACGGAGGCTGACCATGAAATCGCAGTTTCTTTCCTCGCTGGCGGCTCTGACTGCTGCCTTGACGCTGGGCCTGGCGGGCGGCGCTCATGCGCAATCGCTGCCTTACGGCGATGTCGGCGGTCCCGGCGCGGGCAGCGCCAACGGTGCCGATAGCACTGACGAGGTTTCCGACGAGGCTGAGACAGACGCGGGTTCGCCAAGCTTGATCAAGCGCACCGGACGCGTTCGGATCACGCCATATATCGAAGCGCAACAGGTTGTTACCGCCGAACTCTCACCTGGAAACGAGGTGCTGACATATTCGACACTGGCGGCTGGGGTGGAAGCGAATCTGACCGGCCGCAATGCCGAAGCCGGGATTGCGGTGCGCTATGAACGGCGGTTCGGCTATGGCAAGAACAAGGTCAGCGACAGTGATGTGATCAGCGGTGTGGCGCGCGGCAATGTCGCGTTGGTGCCGCGCACGCTATACCTTGAAGCTGGCGCGATGGCCGCGCGGTTAAGCGTTGAAAACAACGGAACGACCACGCCGGGACTCGAGATCGGCACCTCCTCGGCGCAGGTTTACGGTGCGTACATCGGCCCTTCGGTCAAAACGCAACTTGGCGCGGTCGATGTCCAAGGGCATTACCGGTTTGGCTATAGCCGTGTGAGCACCCCTAATGTGCTGCCGGCAGCGGCCGGGCAGACCCCGATCGATCTGTATGACGAAGGCACCGTGCATAACGCCTTGCTGCACTTTGCCACGCAAGCGGGCACGGTTCTGCCGGTTGGGCTGGGGCTGGGCGCGGGCTGGATCCGCGAAGATATCTCCAATCTCGATCAGCGGATCGACGACAAGCACGTGCGCGGTGACGTGACCCTGCCGGTCGGCGCCGATCTCGCGCTGGTGGCCGGAGTGGGCTATGAAAAGGTGCAGGTTTCGCAGCGTAATGCAGTGATTGACACGCTCACCGGGCTGCCCGTTCGGACTGGCAATGGCCGATATCTGACTGACCAGTCGCAACCCCGCCAGATTGCATATGAAAGCGAGGGTCTGATCTGGGATGCTGGGGTGTTGTGGCGTCCCAGCCGCCGCACCGCGCTCGAAGTGCACGTCGGGAAACGCTATGGATCAACTACTTACTTCGGTAGCTTCGCCTATGCTCCCAATTCGCGCACCACGCTTAATGTATCGGTCTATGACGGAATCTCCGGCTTTGGCGGTCGGCTAAACCAGGCGCTGGCCGATTTGCCAACCCAGTTTGAAGGGATCCGCAATCCGCTTACCGGCGGGCTCAGCACTTGCGTCGCGGGGGTGCCAAATGCCGCAGGAACTGCCAACAGCAGCGCTAATCGCGGCGCCAACAGCAGTGGGGGCTGCCTTAACGGCGCGCTTGGGTCGGTCCGTTCGGCAGTATTCCGCGGGCGCGGCGTGATGGCGAGCCTGGGTATCGTCGGCAACAGCCTGCAATACGGCGTGGCCGCTGGCTATGATCGGCACAGCTTTATCGCAGCGCCGGGTACTGTGCTTGCTCTGGCGAATGGCGTGATCGATGAAAACTACTGGGCGGCGGCCTATCTCAACGGGCGAATTGACCGCAATTCCAGCTTTGGCACCAATCTGTACGCCAACTGGTACCAAAGCGGAGACGCCTTGGCTGGCAACAGCACTTCGATTGGGGCAACCGCTGCATATTACCGTACACTAACCGGCAACCTCACTGCGACAGCGGCGGTTGGCATCAATGGCGTCAACCGCGATCTGCTGCAGGATATCTGGACCGCCTCGGGGCTGGTCGGCCTGCGCTATTCGTTCTGAGCCTGGAAAGGGATACTTCGATGTTCAACGACTTTTACGGACTGACGGGGCGGCCATTCCAGCTCACTCCTGATCCGACCTTTTATTTTGAGAGCCTGACGCACCGCAAGGCGCTGTCGTATTTGTCGTATGGTCTGGCGCAAGGCGAAGGTTTTGTAGTCATCACCGGCGAAGTGGGCGCGGGCAAATCGACGCTGGTTGCGCATCTGATGGCGACGATCGATCCAGCGCGGCTGACCGCAGCGCAGATTGTCACTAGCAAACTCGACGGTGAAGAGCTCGTGCATGTGGTGGCGCAAGCATTCGGCCTGATCGTCGAAGGACATGACAAGGCGAGCGCCTTGGGCGCGATCGAAGCCTTCCTGCACGATGAAGCCCGGGCCGGACGGCGCTGCTTGCTGGTGGTCGATGAAAGCCAGAACCTTGAGCTGGAAGCGCTCGAAGAGCTGCGGATGCTGTCGAACTTCCAACTGGGCGCGCATCCGTTGCTGCAAACGCTGCTGCTTGGTCAGCCGGAATTTCGTAACACCATTCAGGAACACCCGCAGCTGGAGCAATTGCGCCAACGGGTGATCGCGGCGCATCATCTTGAAGCGATGGAGTTGGGCGAAGTCCAGCCATACATCGAACACCGGTTGAAATGCGTTGGCTGGAGCGGTAATCCCAAGTTCGATCAGCGCGTCTATACCGAACTTTACGCTGCCTCGGGCGGGGTGCCGCGCCGGATCAACCAGATCTGTAACCGGCTGATGATGCTGGGCGCGGTCGATCAGCGCAACCGCATCGACGGGGCGATGCTCAGCCAGGTGCTCGAAGAGCTTGAGCTGGACGGCACGCTGCAGTTGCCCAGGCAGGCGCCAAAGCCTGAAGCACCGGTTGCGGCAGCGACGACGGCGAGCGCAGCCCCGGCTAACCCCGCGGCTGAAACGGTCGCATTGGTGCAGTTGCAAGCGATGCTGGCCGAGCGCGATGCGCAGATTGCCGAGCTGCAGCAAGCTGTGATCGAACTGGCCAACGATCACGAGCTTGCCCAGCCCGAGCCCACCGAGGGCAGGCAAAGCGCGGCGATGGCAGCGATCGAAGCCAAACTCAGCGGGTTCGAAGCCAAGATGCTCGAGCAGGAACGCACGATCCGCCATACCTTGACGATGCTGATCGAGTGGATCGAAGCCGACGACGCAAGCCGCGTCGCGGCTTGAGCTGAACAGCAGGCGCGCGGCACATGGCGGAACGGGTCATCAACGGATTATCGGTCGATGTCGAAGACTGGTTTCAGGTCGGCGCGTTCGAAGGTGTGATCGATCGCAGCAATTGGGATGGACTGACCGACCGGGTTGAGCGCAATTGCGCAGCGATCCTGGATATGTTTGCCCAAGCGGACGTCAAAGCGACATTCTTCGCGCTTGGCTGGGTGGCGCAGCGTCACGGACCGCTGATGCGCCGCATCGTCGAAGCCGGGCACGAACTGGCCAGCCACGGCTGGGATCACGAACGCGTGTTCCGGATGGACCGCGCCAGCTTTTCCGCGGATCTGGAACGCAGCCGCAAAGTGCTCGAAGATGCGTCAGGGGTGGCGATCACAGGCTACCGTGCACCCAGCTTCTCGATCGATAGCCGCACGCCGTGGGCTTACATGGCGCTGGCCGAGCAAGGCTATGCCTACAGCTCGAGCGTCGCGCCGATCACGCACGATCACTATGGCTGGCGCGAGGCCCCACGGTTTGCCTTCAAACCGCTGCCGTGGAGCGATCTGATCGAAATTCCGGTGACCACCGCGCACTTTGCCGGGAAACGATTGGCAGCGGGCGGGGGCGGGTTCTTTCGTGTGCTGCCCTATGGCTTTTCACGCTGGGCTATCCGGCAGGTCAACACTCGCGATCAGCGCCCGGCGGTGTTCTATTTTCACCCGTGGGAGATCGATCCCGATCAACCGCGCGTCACCGGCGCTTCGTTGCGCTCGCGGGTGCGGCATTACACCAATCTGGGCGTAATGTCGGCCAAGCTGGAACAACTGGTCAGCGAATTTGCCTGGGGGCGGATGGATTTGCTGGCACACCGCGAGGCTGCGCACGCGGTGGATCTGGCGGCGTGAACGCGCCGTTTCGGCCGGCTGCGCTGCGCGTGCGCGCGGCAGAGTTGCGCGACCCTGAAGAATTGCACCGGATCGAAGCATACGTGGCGCAGCATCCGCAAGGCACAGCGTTTCACCGCCCCGCATGGTTGCTGGCCAGCGCGGCTGGGACCGGCAACCGGGCACATGCCCTGGTCGCCGAGCGCGGCGGCGAGCTGAGTGCCTATCTGCCGCTGACCGAAATCCACTCGCCGCTGTTCGGCCGGATGCTCGCATCGAGCGGGTTTGCCGTCGGCGGGGGCTTGCTGTCCTGTGATGCTCAGCAAACCACCGCAATCTTCACCGCGGCCGAACAATTTGCGCTGCAGCTTAGCTGTCCGGCAATCGAATTACGCGGCGGAGCGCTGCCGGCAGGCCGCACCGGCTGGATCATCAAGCACGATTCGCACTGCGGATTTGCGCAGCCATTGGCCGCTGACGATGAAGCGCAGTTGTTGCAAGTGCCGCGCAAGCAGCGCGCCGAAGTCCGCAAGGGACTGTGTGGAGAACTGCATGTCACCACCGGGACCGCGCGCGTTGACCGCGCGGCGCATTATGCGGTTTACGCTGAAAGCGTGCGCAATCTGGGCACGCCGGTGTTTCCTTCGGCGCTGTTTGACGCGGTGCTCGACAAGTTTGGTGAAGCGGCCGACATTTTGACCGTGTGGGACGACGGCGTGCCGGTAGCCAGCGTTCTATCGCTGTATCATGGCGGCGCGGTGCTCCCTTACTGGGGTGGCGGAACGCGGGCCGCACGGCGGTTGCGCGCCAATGACCGGATGTATTACGCGCTGATGCTGCACGCCCGGCAGCGCGGTTGCAACACGTTCGACTTCGGGCGGTCCAAAACGCATAGCGGGGCATACGATTTCAAACGCAATTGGGGTTTCGAGCCCGAGCCATTATCCTATGCGCAGTGGACCGCGCCCGGCACTGCGGCGCGCGATGCCGATCCGACCAGCGCAAAGCATGCCGCGCGGATTGCGCTGTGGAAGCGATTGCCGCTGCGGCTGACCAACCTGATCGGCCCGATGATCGCCCGGGGGCTGGGCTGATGTCTGGCAAGACCGGCGAAGTTCTGTTCCTGTCGCACCGGGTGCCGTTCCCGCCCAATCGCGGTGACAAAATCCGCTCGCATCATGTGTTGCGCCATCTGGCCAGCTTGTCGCCGGTCCACGTGGCGACCTTTGCCGACGATGCCGCCGATCTGACGCAAACGGCTGAACTGGCCAGGCTGGCCGCCAGCTACTGCTTGATCGAACGCCGCAAATCGCTCGTCCGCGCCGGGATTGAGGCGCTGGTCCAGGGCGCACCTGTCAGTCTGACCGCGTTTTACGATTCAAAGTTGGCTGACTATGTCCGTACGGTGCTGGCCGAGCGTCCGATCGGCACGATTTATGCCTTCTCGGGCCAGATGGGCCAGTACATTCCGGCCAGCTTCAAAGGCCGGGTGCTATTCGATTTTGTCGATGTCGATTCGGCCAAGTTCGAAGCCTATGCAATAGGCGGGCGCGGCCCCCGCGGCTGGATCGACGCGCGCGAAGGCCGGTTGATGCGCGCTGAAGAAGCCCGCTTGGCACGGCGCGCCGACGTTTCCCTGCTTGTCTCGGCTGAGGAAGCAGCCTTGTTTCGCGCACGGCTGCTGCCGCAGGACCGGCTGGAATGTGCGGTAAACCCTTTGCGCAACGGGATCGACGCTGCCTTGTTCGATCCGGCCCATTACCCGCCCGCAGCGGCAATGATGGCGTGCGTCGGACCCCGCCTGATTTTCACCGGGCAGATGGATTATGCCCCCAATGTGGCCGCCGCGCTGCGCGTGATCAAGCGGTTGATGCCCGCAATCCGTCAGCAGTTTCCGGGTGCCAGCTTCCATGTGGCCGGGCGCAATCCGCCCGACGAATTGCGTGTGTTGAATGGCGCCGACGGGGCTTACATCTGGGGCGCGGTCGATGATATGCGCGGTTATCTGGCCGCGGCCGATCTTGCGCTGGTGCCGCTGGAACTGGCGCGCGGTGTGCAAAACAAAGTGCTTGAAGCGATGGCGATGCGGCTGCCGGTGGTCCTGACCCCGGCGGCAGCCACGGGGATAGGGGGTAGCGACCAGATCCATTATGCGGTTGGGCACGATGATGCCGAACTGGTTGCGCAGGTTTGTGCGCTGCTGGGCGATGCCGAACGCGCGCGCACGATCGGCGCTGCGGCGCGCCGGTTCGTGGTCGACACGCTCAGCTGGCAAGCGACGCTGGCCCCGCTTGGCGCGATGCTGGGCTTGCCCGCGGCGGCGACCGCACGCGATGCCGCCTGACGCGCTGATCGCGCCGCTGGCGCAGGGGTCTGCCGCGCAAGGATCGCGCTGGCGCGATAGCCTGACTGTGCTGGGATTAAGCTGGCTCGCGCTGATCCTGGCTTTCGCCGGTGACTGGCTGACGATGCTGGGGCAGTGGTGGAACAGCTCGACTTACAACCATGTGCTGCTGGTTCCGGCGATTATCGGCTGGCTGATCTGGCAGCGGCGCGGCGCAGTCAGCCAGCTATGCCCGGCACCGTGGCGCTGGGGCTTGCTGGCGCTGGCCGGTGCAGTGCTGCTGTGGGTGCTGGGCGCTTTTGCCGGGTTCGATCTGCTGCGCCAGAGCGGTGCGGTGGCGATGCTGCCGGCCAGCGCTTTGCTGTTGCTGGGCCCGCGGGTGATCGGTGCGCTGCTGTTCCCGTTTGCCTATATGGCATTTCTGGTGCCATTCGGCGACGAGCTGGTCCCGCCGCTCCAGACGATTACCGCCATACTCACCGTCTGGCTGGTGCACGCCAGCGCCATCCCGGCGGCGATCAACGGGGTGTTTATCGATACGCCTGCCGGGTTGTTTGAAGTGGCCGAGGCGTGCTCGGGCGTGAAATTCCTGATTGCGATGGTGGCACTGGGGGTGCTGGTCGGGAACGTCTGCTTCGTCAGCTGGCGGCGGCGGCTGGTGTTCTTCGCGCTGTGCGTGATCGTGCCGATCCTGGCTAATGGGGTGCGCGCCTGGGGCACGATCTTCGCCGCGCAATACGTCGGGGTGGAACGCGCTGCCGGGATCGATCATCTGATCTATGGCTGGGTGTTCTTTGCGATCGTGATTGCCGCTGTGCTGGCGCTGGCATGGCGCTGGTTTGACCGCAAGATCGACGATCCGCTGGTCAACGTGGCGCGTTTGCAATCATCCCCGTGGCTGGCGCGGGCCGATCATGCCCGCATTTCTGTGCTGGCCGCAGCATTGGGCGCGGCACTGCTGGTGCTCGGCGGAAATGCCTGGGCCAATGCTGCCGACGCATTGACTGCGCCGGTGCCGCGCCAGGTATTTCTGCCGCAAGTCCCTGGCTGGCAGCGCGTGCCGTATCAACCGCAGGCCGCGTGGGAACCGCGCGCGGGCGGGGCCGATCACCACTTGCTCGGACGCTATCGCGATCCTGCCGGGAACGAGGTCGATGTGTTTTACGCGCTCTACGCCGCGCAAGGTGACGGCCGCGAAGCCGGCGGTTTTGGACAAGGCGCGCTGATTACCGAAAGCGACTGGTCGTGGATCAGCGATGGTCCAAGCTTCGGAACAGCGCGGTCTGACCGGATGATGGCTGCTGGCAAAATCGAGCGGTTGGCGCTGAGCTATTACCGCACCGGCGCGCTGCTGACTGGCAGCAATACCCGGCTCAAGCTTGCCAACATTGCTGACCGGTTGCTGCTGCGTTCACGCCCGACCGCCATGCTGATCCTGTCGGCCGAACAGCGTCACGGGCGCGACGCGAACCTGGCACTGACGGCGTTTAGCCAGACGATCGGCGATCCGGGACTATGGATGGACCGCATCGGCCAACATCGCTAAGCGCGCGCTATGTGCGGTATCACCGGGATCTATCACCTCGCCACCCCCAAGCCGGTTGATCCAGCGCGGATCGCGCGGATGTGCGGTGCGATGGCGCATCGCGGACCAGACGGACAAGGGGTGTGGACCGCGCCAGGAGTAGGCCTGGGCCATTTGCGGCTGTCGATCATCGATTTGGCCGGATCGCCGCAGCCGATGGCCTCGAGCGATGGCCGGGCGATGCTGAGCTTTAACGGCGAGATCTACAACTACCGCGAACTGCGCGAAGAATTGCGCGGCAGCGGGGCTGAATTCCGGACCGATGGCGATAGCGAAGTGATTCTCGCCGCGTGGCAGCGCTGGGGACCTGATTGCGTCACCCGGCTCCACGGCATGTTTGCCTTCGCAATCTATGATTTGGCCAAACGAACGCTGTTCCTCGCGCGCGATCGGCTGGGAGTGAAACCGCTGTTCTACGCTCCGCTCAGCGATGGCAGCGTGGCGTTTGCGTCCGAGCTTAAAGGCTTGATCGCCAATCCGCTGCTGCGCCGCGAGATCGATCCGCTGGCAATCGAAGACTATTTGACCTGGGGCTATGTCCCCGATCACCGCTCGATCCTGGCTGGAGTGCACAAGCTTCCCGCTGGACACACATTGCTGTTGCACCACGGCGCGGCATTGCCCGCGCCGGTGCAGTATTGGGACGTTTCGTTTGCCGATCGGCGCAACGGCCGCGCGAGCGATCTGGAGGCCGAGCTGCTGCACTTGCTGCGCCAGGCGGTAACGTCGCGGATGGTGGCGGATGTCCCGCTGGGCGCTTTCCTGTCAGGCGGGGTGGATAGCTCCGCGGTGGTCGCGCTGATGGCCGAGGCGAGCGGTAACCCGGTCAAGACCTGTACGATCGGATTTGACGTCGCTGCGCTGGATGAGAGCGGATATGCCCAGCAGGTCGCCGCAAAATTCGCCACCGATCACCGCGCGCGGCAGGTTTCGCCCGACGATTTTGCTCAGGTCGATACACTCGCGGCGATGTTTGACGAACCGTTCGCCGATGCCTCGGCCTTGCCAACGTGGCGGGTCTGCCAACTCGCGCGTGAAAGCGTGACCGTGGCGCTGTCGGGTGACGGTGCTGACGAGGCGTTCGCTGGCTATCGCCGCCATAAGTTCCAGCACGCTGAGGACCGGTTGCGCGGCATGGTCCCGCAGGCGCTGCGCGGGCCGGTGCTGGGCGGGCTGGGCGCGGCTTATCCCAAAGCCGACTGGGCCCCGCGCCCGCTGCGCGCCAAGACCACGCTACTCAGCCTCGCGGGGAGCAGCGAGGCGGGCTATTCGCGCGCAGTTGCGATCCTGCCGCCCGAACTGCGGGCCGGGCTTTATTCGCCCGAATTTCTCAAACTGCGCGGCGATTACCGGGCCGAGCAACCGTTCGAGGCGGTGATGCGCAGTGCGGCAGCGCGTTCGGGGCTCGACCGGGCGCAATATGCCGATCTGAAATTCTGGCTGCCCGGAGATATCCTGACCAAGGTTGACCGGACCAGCATGGCAGTAAGCTTGGAAGCGCGCGAACCGCTGCTCGATCATCGGCTGATCGAATTCGCCGCTGCGCTGCCCGAAGGCCTGCGCACCAAACGCGGTGAGGGCAAGTGGCTGCTGAAGAAGACAATGCAGCGCTATCTACCCGATGAAGTACTGTACCGCCCCAAGCAGGGCTTTGTCATGCCGATCGCGCAGTGGTTTCGCGGGCCGTTGGCGGGCAGCGCGCGGGCGATCGGTTCGAGCGCGGCGCTGGCGCGGACCGGCTGGTTCGATGCGAAGCGGCTAGGCGAACTTGCAGATGATCACATCGCTGGCCGGTCCGATCACGGGCGGCTGCTGTGGCAACTGCTGATGCTGGACAAGTCGCTCAGCGCGCTGATCAGCTAAGCCATCGTCTAAGACAAACGCGGGTGAGCGCACAACCGCCTGCCCAAACCGAAAACGGACCCCATAACGAAAACGGCCCCCGCTTGCGCGAGGGCCGGATTAAACTCGTCTTAGCAGCTTAGCAGCTTAGCGGCTGCCCAAGCCCTTATCCATCCATGCCCAAATAGACCACATGAGAAGCCTCCTAAGATTGTCGTCGAACCCGGTGGGATGCGATCGCCTTTAATAGTAACCAAATATTAAGTATTGGCAATAGGACATTATTAACCAGAGCTGCTCTCGGGTCTGGAGAAATATAATTGAAAAACAAAGGTTTGCGATTCAGCACGCTGAATGGCGGAACGAGCGCTGAACCTGGCCTGATTAATTGCGCACCGAATCGGTCGCTAAATCATGGGATTTATCGAGAGCGCCGCCGATGATTCGGCCAAGCACAGGGTCACACGATTGGATCACATCGGAGGTGCGAAGTGCTGATATGACGGATCGGCGATTTGTGCGGCCAAGTTTAGTCGCCGTACAGCGAGACTGGCTTAAGCAGCCTTGATATGCGCGTCGCTTTGCAGCAGCACCTCAAGCGCCGCCAGCCGCATCGGCTTGGCTAAATAGAAACCTTGGGCAATATCGCAGCCCAGGTTTCGCAACCGATCAAGGGTTTCGGTGTCTTCGATGCCCTCGGCGATCACCCGCCGGCCGAGCCCATGTGCAAGTTCGATTGTCGATTCAACCAACAGCAAATCGCTGGGGTTGGTCACCAGTCCGGCAATGAACCGGCGATCGATCTTGATCTCCTTGCAGGGCACTGACCGCAAATACTCAAGCGTCGCATTACCCGTGCCGTAGTCATCGATCGAAAGATCGATCCCGATAGCGGCAATCCCGGCCAGGTTGCGCTTGACCAGTTCGTGTTCCTTGAACGGTGCAGATTCCGTCACCTCAAGCGTCAGATTACAAGCCGGGAACCCGGACCGGATCAAGACCTGCGCAATCAGCGCCGGCAGCTTGGCTTGCTGCAGAAGATTGGCTGAAATGTTGACGCTCAGCCGAAACTTCGGATCATGCGCGACCAGATGCTTTGCAGCACGGGTAGCTTCCTCAAGGATATGGAACGTAAGCTTGCTGATCCGGTTGTGGGCTTCGGCCGGCAGGATGAAGGCTTCTGGCAGGATCGCCCCGCGGGTTGGATGCTGCCAGCGCACCAGTGCTTCGGCGCCTGAAATGCGATTGTCGCGCAAATTGAACTGCGGCTGATAGGCGATCCAGATATCGCCATTGTCAATCGCGTGATCAAGCTCGCTCATCAGCGACAGCTCCCACGCGCTATCGTCGTCGTTCACGTCGGTGTTGAACATCATCAGTTTTTGCTGGTCGGCGGCATTGTCGGCGGCAAGCAGCGCGCGGCCGATCCGGTTTGCAACTGGCCGGGCGCAGTCCGTGTCGATCCCGAACGCCAGATGGATGTCGATTTTGCGATCGCGGATGACGAACTGACTTTCGAGCAGCCTGGTCAAGCCTTCGATATGCCCGCCTAATTCACTTTCGCTCAACTGCGGCGCGAGCCAGTACAGAACGTCCTCAGCCTGGTAGAAGATCGTTTGCTCACCCGGCAGGTTCAGTCGGCGGGCGATTTCTGAAATCAGTTCATCCTCAACTGGCTCAGCAAAACTTGCGCCAATTGCTGCATAGTTACGAATTCGCATCGCGACCAATGGCCGCGTTGCAGCCAACGGCTCTTCGCGCAATGCCGACAGGTTAGGCATCAGCGTGCCAGCGTTTCGTCTGGCAGCTTCAAGCAAATCACGCAGCAGCGTCGCCCGGACTGCGCAGATTCCAAACAGCAAAAATGCTGGCAAGAACGCCGCTGTTACAAAGAACGTATCGAGCACGAACGGCGCGGAAAGGCCAACGGTGATCGCCATGCCTGCTACAACCGTAGCTTGCCTGCGTGTCCGGGCCTTGAAAAACAATGCGGAAAAACCCATTGCTGCCAGAAATGCCGGTAACCAACCCACATTGGCGGGTTGACCCTCGCGCAATGTCTGCGCTCCGATCGTGTGCCCATAAACTGCTGGAAACCAGTCCTGACCAGCAACTTGCATCCAATCGTTAGCCAGCACAGTCGTATAGCCAACGATTACGTCCTTATCCTTCAAGTCGAAGCCCTTGGCTCGACCGGCGAGCACATCGGCGTAAGCAACTGTCGGCACCGAATGCACTTGAATCGACCAATCCGGGCGGAATCTTGAGTCGGTAAGTCCAGATATGTGAGCGATGTCCGCCGCGATCCCGGGTATAACCTGATTATTGATGGTGCTTGCGTAGAACAAATCGGCTGACAACGAGAACGGCGCAATCCGCGCGGTCAAGGTTCGAACGTCAGCTACTTGTTTGAATGGTGTGGTCGGCCAAACGACTTCGTCTTTTCCGGTTTTGCGGTTTTCCACCAGCGTGACACCAAGGAAAACCCGGCCACGGTGCGATGCTAAGGTTTTGGCAAATTCAGCGTCGCCAGCTTGATCGACTGGGTCGGCGAAAGCTTTGTCGTAATAAACGCGCCGTGCGCCGCGGGCAAACAAGGTCTCCACCAACTTCGCGTCATTCGTGCGCGAATAGTTGATCGAGCCCAATTCGCGGATCGTCTGATCGTCGATTGCCACTAAAACTACAGACCCATCAGCCGGGCGAGCCCGCAACATGTTGCGCCCGCCGCGAAAGATATCCTCCAGCGGTTCGGTCAGCGAGATTGCGCCGACCACGGCGCTGATCATGAACGCCCAGACGAAAATGCGCAGCCGCGTTACGCGTTTTTTCTTCGCGCCGGGGCGGCGGAATGGCCAGATCATTGGACCGCGCCGATCGATTGGCACGCGCAGGATGAATAGTTAAGCGATATCAATTCGTTCCGCCCGGCAGGCGATACGATTGTGACAGATATCCGGGGGTGTTGCCCGTGCTTCATTCCGCCGCACTACCCGGCAATCGGTAATAATTCGTTATCCCTACTACCGGGTAAGCGTCGTTGCGGTTGCGCCGCCGCGCCGTTTAGCGCGAGTCGACCAGCACCAGTTCGCAATCTTCAAGCGCGGTGACGGTCAGGCTGGGTTCGCCCGTAATCGCCAATCCGTCGCGCGGTTGGGCCAATATTCCATTGGCTTTGATCCGGCCAAGCGGGGCGACCAGATACTGATGGCGCACCGGATCAAGCGTCAACTCGATCGTCTCGCCGGCCTTGAGCGTGGCCGCCAGCACCCGTGCATCGGCCTTGATCGCGAGCGCGTCACTCGCTGGCGAGTCATTGCTTGCAACCACTTCCCAGCGTCCCGCGCGGTCGCCGCGCGGGAAACTGCGCTGCCCCCAGTGCGGTGCATCACCGCGACTGTCGGTCTCGATCCAGATCTGGAACAGAGTTGTGGCTTCGTTTTCCAGATTGAATTCGGCGTGCGTTATGCCGCTGCCCGCGCTCATCACCTGGACATCGCCCGCGCCGGTCCGGCCTTTGTTACCAAGGCTGTCCTGATGCGTGATTGCGCCGCTGCGGACGTAGGTTATGATCTCCATGTCGCGGTGTGGGTGCGGCGGAAATCCACTTTGCGCGGCTATTGTATCGTCGTTCCACACGCGGATCCGGCCCCAACCCATCCGGGCGGGATCGTGATATTGGGCAAAGCTGAAATGGTGCACGGCATTGAGCCAGCCGTGATCCGCATGGCCAAGGCTGGCGAAGGGGCGCAAGTCAATCATGGTCTAATCCACATCGGCGGGGTGTGATCGCCGGAATGCTGCTGATGTGGGACGGCCGGCACCGTAATCAAGTCGTTCGCGTGGCGCGAAAGCCTTGCCGGGTGCAAAGAAAAATCCGCGACGGCGCTCGATATGGCTTTGATCGGTGCCGATCACGCCTCGCCGTGGCCAGCGGCGAGATAACTGCGGCTTTGCATTTCGATCAGACGGCTTGCGGTGCGTTCGAATTCGAACGCACCGTCGCCGGCGGTGTAGAGCTGGTCAGGCTCGGCGGCAGCGGTGACGAACAGTTTGACCTTGTTTTCGTACAGCGCGTCGATCAGCGTCACGAACCGCGCTGCCTCGTTGCGGTTGTCCGGCCCCATAGCTGGCACGCCGACCAGAATGACGCTGTGATAGGCCTGCGCCACGGCGAGGTAGTCCGCCGCGCCGCGCGGCTCGCCGCACAGCCGTTTGAAGCTGAACACCGCAACGCCCTTGAGGCTTTTGGGCACATGCAGCACCCGCCCGCCGCCCAATTGCAAGTCGGCCGAGGGGACATGCGCGCTGTCCTCGGGTGGATAATCGGTCAGCCGGAAGAATGCCTCGCGCACTTGCGCGGTGGCGGCATCACCCAGCGGGGTGTGCCAGCTATCGATCCCGGCCAGCCGGGCCAGCCGGTAATCGTGCGGCCCATTCAGCGCCATGACGTCGAGCCGATCCTCGATCAGCGCGATAAACGGCAGGAAATGCTCGCGGTTGAGCCCGTCTTTATACAGCCCCGCCGGGGCGCGGTTCGAGGTGGTGACGATGCACAGTTGATGCACCGTGATCAAATGGGTGAACAGCCGGCTCATGATCTGGGCGTCAGCTGAATTGTTCACGACCATTTCATCGAATGCCAACAGTTGCAGATTTTGCGCGAGCGCTGCGGCAACCGGCGGGATCGGATCGCCCGTTTCGCTGGCGCGTGCGTCACGCAGCCGGGCGTGAACTTCGAGCATGAAAGCGTGGAAATGTACCCGGCGCTTGCCCGCGATCGCGGTCTGCGCGAACAGCAGGTCCATCAGCATTGATTTGCCGCGCCCGACACCGCCCCACAAATAAACTCCGCGCGCTGGATCCGGCGTTTTCCCGAATAGCCGTTTGAACGCCGATTGCCCGGGCGGACGCTCAAGTTGCCGCTGGAGCTGATCCAGCCTGATCGCGGCGGCGGCCTGTTCTGGATCGGCGCGCAGCTCGCCAGCACTTACCAACTCTTGATAAGCCGCCAAAACCCCGGTCATCGCGGCGTGGTGGGTTTGCGGATCGTTCCCGAGTAGGCGGCGATAATGCCGTTGCCGTCCTGCTCCACAATCCCGCGCAGGAACACCAGTCGGCGGGTTTCCTTAAGCAATTCGGTAACGGCATCGCACGCTGTTCCAGGCTTGGCGGCACCGATAAATTGCACTGACAAGTCAAGCGTGACCGCAGTGCCAGCCTCGATAATACCAAGCATGCGCGAACACGCGAACAGCGCAATATCGACCAGCGCGAGGACTGTGCCGCCGTGAACATTATCCGCCAGATTGGTGTGGCGGTGTTCGGGAAACATCCGCAGCCGTGCCTTGCCGTCATCATCGCGCCGGACCAGCAATTTGGGAAACATCCAGCTGTTGAAGCGGGTGGCGTCGTTAAGCTGCCAGGTGTGCCAGCCGGGATTGCCCGGATCGGGCTCACTGCGAAAACCCCGGTCATCGCTCACGCCGCCGTACTCATTCAGACGCGGCGCCGATCAAACATGCTTGGCCGCCTGCATCTTCTTGATTTCGGCGATCGCGCGGGCCGGGCTGAGGCCCTTGGGGCAGACATTGGCACAATTCATGATCGTGTGGCAGCGGTACAGCCGAAACGGGTCTTCCAACTCGTCAAGCCGCTCGCCGGTCATCTCGTCGCGGCTGTCGGCAAGCCAGCGGTAGGCTTGAAGCAGGATTGCCGGGCCAAGGAACTTGTCCGAATTCCACCAGTAGCTGGGGCACGAGGTTGAGCAACACGCGCACAGGATACATTCGTATAGCCCATCGAGTTTTTCGCGTTGCTTCGGGCTTTGCAGCCGCTCCTTGCCCGATGGGGTGGGGGTTACGGTCTGCAGCCACGGCCGGATCGAAGCATATTGCGCATAGAAATGGGTAAAATCGGGGACGAGGTCCTTGATAACTTCCATATGCGGGAGCGGAGTGATCCGGATTTCGCCAGGCAGATCTTCGATTGCAGTCGTGCAGGCCAGGCCATTGCGGCCATTCAGATTCATCGCGCACGACCCGCAAATCCCTTCACGGCACGAGCGCCGGAAGGTTAGGGTGGGATCAAGTTCCGACTTCATCTTGATCAGCGCATCGAGCACCATCGGTCCGCAGTTGTCCAGATCGATTTCGAAGGTGTCATAGTGCGGGTTCTGGCCGCTATCGGGATCATAGCGATAGACCGTGAACTTTTTCACTTTCGCTGCGCCGGGCACGCGATGGGCGGTGCCGTTGCCGGCGATCTTGCTGTTAGCGGGGAGGGTGAAGCTCGCCATGTCAGTTCCTGTAGCACGCGGCGGGGTAGCCCGTGCTGCGATTCTCTCTAGCGTGCTGGCCGCGCGGGGCAAGATGGTATGCGCGGATTCTCAGCTGCGCACACCGCCGCGCCAATCGTGCAAGTGACTCAGCAGCCCGGCGCAAAAGAACCCGAATACCAGCAAACTGGCACCGCTGCCCAAAACCACAGTTGTCCGCGCAAATGCGATCAAGCCAGCCGCGTCGAGCGCATAGACGATCGTGACCAGCAACTGCCCGGCTGCAACGAACAACGGATACCGTCTGGGGCTGCGCAGTGCGATGGTAACCAGTGCGACCAGCACCAGCGTGTTCACGCCCCCGTGGCCAGAGCGGCTATTGTCCGCCCACAGCAGGATATCGAGGATGACAGCAATCGCCATGACATGCGCGCAGGCGCGGTCGGTCGGATCGCCTTTGATCAGCGCCACCGCGTAAAGCACCGTCAACATGATTGGCAGCGCAAGGCCGGTCGCGACGAACACAGCGGACCAAAGTGTGGGGCCATCGCTCATGCTGCGCTGTTCATTATGCGTTGTTCATGCTGCGATGTTCATGCTGCGATCAATCGGCTGAGCGCGTCTGCCAGGCTTAAGACCAGAAGCGCCGTGACGGCCAAGCCCGCAGCGATCAAGACGATCGCACCCAGTTTGAACCACGGACCGACCGGGCCATCAAGCGCGCGGAGAATTGTGGAGGGTTGCAACATGCCGCCTTGCAGACGGGCTTTGGACCCATCGGGCTCGACAGCCCCCTCCACAACGCCGGTCTGACCGGCGCCGGTCGGGACCTGAAGCTGGATTGGATTACCTGTAAGAGAATTACTGGTAGGAATGGTCATCATCAGCGTGCTTTGGCGGCGGTAGAGCCGCGCAATCTGAGCGCGTGGCAAGCCGCCCAGGCGTTGCCGTATTACCTCGATCCGTTGGTTGACCGCGCTTTCGGAAATGCCAAGTCTGCGGGCGATTTCCTTGCTCGTCAGCCCCTCAGAGACGAACATCAGCACTTCGCTTTGCTTGCCGGTAAGCGCGTCAAGCAGCGCGACTTGTTTCAACAGATCGGACATTGCAGCGCCGTATTAGGCCAGCCAGCGACTGGTAACAAATACATTTGTTTTGCGATCCCTATGACGGATTATATAGCAAGGTATCTCAATACTTCCGATCAGCTGCGCGACCAGTTTTAGCTGTTCCGAATCGGCGCTTTCGCGAGACGATCGTTTGCTCTATCTTGCGTGCCGGTGGCCGCCAACCCGCGCGCCAGTTCCCTGAAGGGGAGACCCGCGATGAGAATATCGCTTAAACCGACAGTCAGTGCCTTGGTCTTGGCCATTTCAATCACCAACGCGCAGCCCGCGCTGCCGAGTGGTGGTGGCGGCGGTGACGGAGGCGGGGCTTCTATGCCCAGTACCAGCGCGCCCGCTTATGATCCGGTGGTTGAATACCGCACAGGCATCGCCGCGTTTGAGGCCAAGGATTACAAAAAGGCAGTGAACGCGTTCAAACATGTGATCGCAGTGGTGCCTAGTCATGCCCCCGCGCAGTATCTGCTGGGGGCCAGTTTGATGGGCATGGCTGATTTCAAGCGCGCGATCAAACCGCTGGAGGCTGCGGTGAAGGCCGATTCCAGCATGATCGATGCGCAACGCGCACTGGCTGTCAGCTATGCCAGACAAGGCGACACCGCCAAAGCCACCGCGCGGCGCGATGCACTGGTTGCGCGCAAAACGGCCTGCGCCGCGACCTGTCCCGCCGCAGCGCAAATCGATGCCGCAATCGCTGCCGTAAATGCAGCGTTGGCTGGCGGTGCCCCGCAAGCGTTGGGCCCAACGCAATCGCTGCGTTCACTCGCGGCGGTCGACGTCACATATGTCGATGCGGTCAGCCTGATCAATGAGGGCCGTTATGAGCCGGCGATTGCGTTACTCGAAGCAGCGTTGTGGAGCGCGGGTCCGCATCCCGATCTGCTGACTTATCTTGGCTATGCGAACCGCAAGCTGGGCAATTATGGCATCGCCGGATCGTGGTATCGCGCAGCCTTGGCGGTTGCGCCCAACCATCGCGGCGCGCTGGAATATTACGGCGAACTCAAGCTGCAACGCGGCGACCGGCGCGGCGCACTGGCGTATCTGGCGCGGCTCGAACAGCTGTGCGGGTTTGGCTGCGTGCAAGCCGATGCGCTGCGGGTACAGATTGCGGAAGCCGGTCAATCCGTTTCCTGATCGCGGCGTTGGGGCTGAGCGCAGCGCTGAGCGCCGCGCCGCCGCCGCGCACAGCTCCGGCGCTGCTGGCACTGACCTGGACCGCGCCGGGGCGCGAGCGCGCGGTGCTGCTCGAGCAGCCCGCAACTTGCCTTAATCCGGCCGTTGCCCCCGCGCAGGTCCGGCTTGGCCAAGCGCTGTTCAATGCCCCCGATCTGTTTGGCGGCCAAGCCGCGCGCGCCGCGCTTAACTGCGCCAGTTGCCACTCCAACGGGCGGCGTAACCCGGCCTTTTTCCTCAGCGGGATTTCGGGTGAGCCGGGCAGTGCCGATGTCAGTTCGAGCTTTTTCAGTCTGGCCAGAACAAACCGGCAGTTCGATCCGGTGGCGATCCCCGACCTGGCTTTGCCCGGCAAGATTGACCGCGCTCCCGCGTCGGGCGCGCTTGAGCGCTTTATTCGCGGGCTGATCGTCGAGGAATTTACCGGGCGCGAACCCGGTGCCGGACAGATCGCTGCCTTGGCCAGCTATGTCCGGGCGATCGGACCCTGTCCGGCGCGCGCCACCGAGCCGCGCGCCTTAAGCAGCGATTTGCAGTTGCTGAATGCCAGCGTCGCTGGCGCGGTGACACTGCTGGACCAGCAAGACCCCGCCGGCGCGGCCGTCCTGATCAAAGCCGCGCGGTTCCGTCTGGGCTTGATCGATGAGCGCATGGCTGGACCCAAGCTGGCTAAATTGCGCCGTGCGCTGCTGACTGCTTCGCTCGGGCTTGCGCAATTGCCGCTGCAGCGGACGCGGCTGGCAGCATGGCTGGCCACGTTTGATCGCGACGTCGCTCCATCACTTGTCCGTTCCGAGCGGCAGAGCTTATACGATCCGCGCCAGCTCGATCGCTGGCTGATCGATCTGCAAGGGGGCAAGAAATGATGGGCTGGTACAACGAGCACGTTGTGCCGCGGTTGATCAGGTGCGCTTGCAGTTCACCCGCAATCATGCAGCTGCGCCAGCGCGTCGTTCCGCTGGCGAGTGGCGCAGTGTTCGAGCTGGGCTGTGGCGGCGGGATCAACCAGCAGTTTTATGATCCGGCGCGCATCACCAGCTATGCCGGGATGGACCCGTCGGCCAAAGGCCGCGATTATGCCCAGGTGGCAGCGCGGGGGCAGGGCCGCAGCGCCGACATCCGCGACGGCGTAGGCGAAGCGATCCCGTTTGGCGACAATAGCTTCGATAGCGTGGTCTGCACCTTCACGCTGTGCTCGGTCGATGATCCGGCGCAAGTGCTGCGCGAATTGAGCCGGGTGCTCAAACCGGGCGGGCGGCTGCTTTACGCCGAACACGGCCGTGCGCCCGACGCCGCGGTGGCAATGTGGCAAGAGCGGATCGAGCCGGTGTGGAAGCGGTTGGCGGGTGGCTGCCATTTGACGCGTCCGGTCGGGCAAGCGCTTGCGCAGGGGCCATTTGACGTCAGCCAGCACGGCGCGCGTTACGCGCCCAAAACCCCGCGCTGGGCCGGGTGGATCGAGTGGGGCGAAGCGGTAAAGGCGGCCTGACGGTCAAAAGGTGCGCACTTCGCCGATTTGCATGATGCCGGCATTGGCCTCACCATAGTGCTGATCGCGCGCGGCGCGGCGGAACCGGCCGGGGGCTTCGAACGGATCTTCCGGGGTCAGCATGATGCTGCCCCAATGCATCCCCACCGCTGTCCTGGCGCCGACATCGCGCGCAATGGCGATGGCTTCTTCGGGGGTGGCATGGCTGGCTTGCATGATAATCCGCGGCTCGTAGGCCCCGATCCCGACCAGCGCGAGATCGAACGGCCCAGCGCGCATCCCAATTTCGCGAAACACTTTGCCGTAGCCGGTATCGCCGCCGAACCAGACCTTGGTGCTGGGCGAGGCCAGTGCCATGCTTGACCACAGCGACCGGTCACGATCGAACAGCCCGCGGCCGGAAAAATGGACCGCAGGCAAAGCGGTGATGGTCAGGTCATCCAGCCGCCACTCGTGCCACCAATCCAGTTCGGTAACTTGCATAAATCCGATACTTCGCAGCAATTTACCAACCCCGAGCGGGCACACCACCGGGGTCTGATCGCGCCACCGATATGCCTTGAGCGCGGCAGTATCGAGGTGGTCGTAATGGTTATGGCTGATCACGATCAGATCGAGTTTGGGCAAGTCCGGCGCAGCTATAGCAGGCGCCAGAAACCGTTTCGGGCCGAACCCGAACGGACCTGCCACTGTGCTGAGGTAGGGATCGGTCAGGACAAGTTTGCCACCAAGTCGCATGCCAAAACAAGCGTGGCCAAGCCATGCGAGCTGGTTTTCCCGCAGCCCTGCCAGATCGGGCGGGTTTGGCGAGGTCATGTCTGGCGGGATCGGCGGCAACGCCTTGCGCCGCATATCGAACAGCAGAAATTTGACAAAGTCACCCAGCGTGGCTTGGCGCGCCGGGCTACCGGGCGGGTTGCGATACCCGCCGCGCGCACGATGATGCGGCGGTTTTTGTGCGCTCATGCGCAAGTGCCAGGCGGCTCGGACCAAGCATAACCGGGGCGCTGCCAGATTTGACAGCGCCCCATTAAATCATTCCCCAAACGTACGCTGCCACCAACCGCGGCGCGGTGAACCGCCGTCGCTTTCAGGCTCGCTATCACCACCGCCGTCACCGGCATCGGCCGGCTCAGCCGCTGCCGCTGCCGCTACTGCTGGTTCTGCGCTGGCGTCGGCGGCAATCGCTTTTTTGCGGCTGCGCTTGGGTTTCTCGGCCGGGGCTTCGTCAGCAACTGGTGCACGCTCATCTGGCGCAGGCGTCTGAGCTGCCGCGCCGTCTGGCGCCTCGCTCGCAGCCTTGGACTTGCGGATCCGCTTGGGCTTGGCCGGCACAGCATCAGGCACGCTGGCCAAGGCATCCGCCTCTGCCGCGGCCGGTACTGCCGCCTCGCCGGTCTCGGGCTCGGTTTCGGCATCAGCCTTTTTACGGCGGCTGCGTTTGGGCTTGGCCGGAGCTTCATCGCTCTGGTCAGGCGCCGCTGCATCCGCTTCCGGCTCGGTTACTGCCGCGGCAGCATCATCATCAGCTGTCTGGTCGTCACCAGCTTCGGCCTGTTCACCCTCGGTGCCAGCTTCGCCTTCACCACGGCCACGACCGCCGCGCCGGCGGCGACCACGGCGGCGGCGCTTGCGCGGCGCGTCGTCGTCGTCACCCGGGGTGCGTTCGGCCCGCTCGCCAGTGGGTTCAGTGCGTTCAGCGTCATCCTCGTCAGCGTCCTGTGGCTCAGCAGGGTCGCGCGGTTCACGCGGCTCGCCGCGCCCATCTTCCCGGCCTTCACCGCGATCACGTCCACCACGGCGGCGGCGGCTGCGGCTGCGGCGCTTGCCCCGGTCGTCGTCATCGTCGCTCTCATCGCTGCGCTCTTCGACTTCGATCTCGTCCTCGTCGTCGAACACCTCGTCATCGTCGTCTTCTTCGATCGCGAGCACTTCGAACTTCGGGGTGAATTCCGGGCGCGGACCCGATGAGCCGACGCGCATCTTGGCGCCCTCGTTCTCGCCCTCGGGCAGCACTTCCACCCGCACACCATAGCGATCCTCGATTTCAGCCAGATCGGCACGCTTGGCGTTCAGCAGGTAAACCGCCGCCTCGGTGCTGGCGAACAACGATATTACGTTGCCTTTGCCCTTGGCCGCTTCGTCTTCGATCAGCCGCAATGCGGACAAGCCGGCCGAACCAGCGGTGCGCACCAGCCCGGTACCGTCGCAGTGCGGGCAGCCGCGCGTCGTGGCTTCGAGCACACCGGTGCGCAGCCGCTGACGGCTCATCTCCATCAGGCCGAAGCTAGAGATGCGGCCAATCTGGATGCGTGCACGATCGTTCTTGAGCGCATCTTTCATCGCTTTCTCGACCTTACGGTTGTTACCGTTGTACTCCATGTCGATAAAGTCGATCACCACCAGCCCGGCCATATCGCGCAGGCGCAACTGGCGCGCCACTTCACGCGCAGCTTCAAGGTTGGTGTTAAGCGCGGTGGCTTCGATCCCGTGTTCCTTGGTCGATCGGCCCGAGTTTACGTCGATCGAGACCAATGCTTCGGTCGGGTTGATGACGATATAACCACCCGATTTCAGCTGAACCTCGGGATCGTACATCGCCGACAGCTGGTCTTCGGCACCGTAACGCTGAAACATCGGCACCGGATCGGCGTACTGCTTCACCCGCTTGACGTGGCTCGGCATCAGCAGTTTCATGAAATCTCGCGCGGCACGGTATCCATGCTCGCCCTCGACCACGACCTCTTCGATTTCGCGGTTGTAGATGTCGCGGATCGCACGCTTGATCAGGTCGCTGTCCGAATGAATCAAGGCTGGGGCAGTGGAGCCAAGCGTACGCTCGCGAATCTCGTCCCACAGCCGGGCGAGATAGTCGAAGTCGCGCTTGATCTCGGTCTTGGTCCGGCTCAGCCCGGCGGTGCGCACGATACATCCCATCGAACGCGGCAGGTCCATTTCGCTGATGATCGACTTGAGCCGCTTGCGATCGGATGAGGAGCTGATTTTGCGGCTGATACCGCCGCCATGGCTCGAATTTGGCATCAATACGCAGTATCGGCCCGCGAGGCTCAGATAAGTGGTCAATGCGGCACCCTTGTTGCCGCGTTCTTCCTTGACGACCTGCACCAGCAGGACCTGGCGGCGCTGGATAACGTCCTGAATCTTGTAGCGGCGGCGCAGCGCCATCCGCTTGGCGCGCAATTCGTCAGCCTTGGCCGAGCCGCGATTGCCGCCGCCCGAACCTTGACGACGCCGACCACGTTGGCCGCGGTTGTCAGCCCCGCCACTGTCTTCGCCGCCGCGTTCCCCGCCAGCGTCCTGATCGCCGGCATCTTCATCGCTGGCATCTTCATCGTCTGCATCGAACGCGCCATCGACGTGGCCGTCTTCGATCGTGGCGACTTCATCTTTTTCGGCAGTGTCGACCTCGGTCACTCCGCCAAAATCGTCATCGTCGTCTAGATGCAGCGCGAGCGAGCTTGCTTCGCCGTCAAATTCTCCGCCGCCGAAATCTGCGCTATCTTCGTCGCCAGCATAGTCATCGTCGCCGTCTTCGGCAGCGCGCAACGCAGCTTCTTCCTCTGCGTGCTCAGCCTCTTCGGCAAGCAGGGCTTCGCGGTCTTCCTTGGGAATCTGGTAATAGTCGGGGTGGATTTCGCTGAACGCCAGAAACCCATGCCGGTTGCCGCCAAAATCGACGAATGCAGCCTGCAACGACGGTTCGACCCGGGTTACTTTGGCGAGGTAGATGTTGCCTTTGATCTGCTTGTGTTCGGCCGATTCAAAGTCAAATTCTTCAATCCGGTTGCCTTTTAGCACCGCCACCCGGGTTTCTTCCGGGTGGCGCGCATCGATTAGCATGCGCATAGTCATTATGAATTCTCCGTGCGCGCCCGGTGGAGACCGGCCCGAAACGGGCGTCTCCACAGCAGGCGCGGCTTTGCGGTGTACCCCCGCGCGCGGGCGCGAAGGCCCGGATCAAGTGCGCGGATGGATCGGTGAGACCGCGGCCAGAGCTGGCCGCGGCGGCGATAAGTGTGTCTGCGTCAACGAAACGATGCGGCTTTGCAATGCGCGCACGACCTGCCGTCTCGGCCACCCGAACCCCTTGGGTCCAAAGCGGTGAAAACGGCGAAAGGATCTTCATTGGTGCATCAACCTGTATGATCCGGCATCAATTTTAACCGGATTCTCCCCCGAAGGCGGCTACGCCTGCCCTCGATGGCGTTTCGGTTAGCACCGGTTTATGCAACCGGCAAGTTGTATGCCGCGTCGTTCACACGGCGATTGCGCAGCGCCGTGTGGCGCATTAGGCACCTGCATAATGCGCCGTGTGTTGCTTATCGCCTCGATCGTGCTGGCCCCGCTTGCGGTGGCGGCAGGGATGGTTGCGGCTGACCGGTTGTTCGGCGCGCCGGGACGCGGGTATGACTATGTGGTCAAAGTCGATCTTCCCCCGGCCGGCGGCGTCGTGGGCCTGCCAAAAATCGACGGGCCGATGGATGCCAGTCGTCCGCTGGTGGTGATCGACGCCGGGCATGGCGGCAAAGACCCCGGCGCGGGAGTTGGCGAGGTCAAGGAAAAGACCATCACGTTGGCGCTGGCATTGGCGCTGCGCGATGAACTGCTTAAGCAAGGCGGGGTGCGGGTGGCGCTGACCCGCAGCGATGATACCTATGTGCTGCTGGACGAGCGGCCGTTCATCGCCCGCCGGCTGGGTGCCGATCTGTTTATCTCGATCCATGCCGACAGTACCGAGGGCGATGGCAGTGCAACCGGCGCAACGGTTTATACGCTGTCGGCCAAAGGCAGCAGCCAGACCGCGGAAAAAATTGCCGCGCGGGAAAATGCCGCCGATCAGATCAATGGCGTGCGGATCAAGGATCAAAGCGATGCGGTCAATGCGATCCTGGTTGATCTGTCGCAGCGTGAAAGCCAGGCGGGATCGCAGCAACTGGCCGCGCTGATTTTGCGCGAGGCGCGCGCTGTGGTGCCGTTCAAAGACAATGCAGTGCAGTCTGCAGCCTTCGTGGTGCTGAAATCGCCCGATGTTCCATCGGTGCTGTTCGAAACCGGCTACATCAACAATGCAAAAGATCTGTCCCGGTTAACCTCGGCGGCGGGTAAGCAAAGCTTTGCTGCGGCCGTTGCGCAGGCGATCAAGATCTATTTTGCCCGCGCCAGTACGCTGCGCCCATGAACCCGCTGGCAATGCCGCGCCGCGCCATGCTAAAGCCGGCGCGATATGGCTGAACCCGATGATCGACCACCCGAATCTGTCCGGCTGCGGATCCGCCGTGAGGCAGGCGGTGTGTGGTCGCGGGTCAGGTCGCTGGCGGCGGCGGCACGGTCGGGTTGGAACCGGACGCGGCTGCGGGCGTGGTACGGCGATCACTGGTCAACCAGCAGACGCTTCCGCATCGTAAACTACCTGGTTGCCGCGTTTCTGGCCGCCAATCTGGTGGTGTATGTGGCGATCACCCGCAATATGCCTTCGGCTGAAACGCTGCTGACTTATCAGCCGCCGTTGCCGACGATGGTGCGCGGGATCGATGGCAATATCGTCTATAGCTACGCGCGCGAGCGCCGGGTTCAGCTGCGGTTTGTCGATTTTCCAGAAAAACTGATCAACGCCTATCTTTCAGCCGAGGACAAAAGTTTCTGGACTCACGGCGGCGTCGATTTTGGCGGTCTGGCTGGAGCTGTGGTCGATTATGCCACCAAGTTCGGATCGGGCAAGCGCGCCAAGGGCGGATCGACCATCACCCAGCAGGTCGCCAAGAATATCCTGATCGGCAACGAATATTCGCTGGGCCGCAAGTTCAAGGAAATGATCCTGGCGCGGCGGATCGAGAGCGTGCTCAAGAAACCGCAGATCCTTGAGCTGTATCTCAACGAGATTCCGCTGGGGCGGCAGGCCTTTGGGGTGCAGGCGGCAGCGCAGGCCTATTTTGGTAAAGACGTTGATGATCTGACGCTGGCGCAGGACGCGTTTCTGGCAGCGCTGCCGCGCGGACCGGAAATCTATGGCCGGTCGAACCACGCGGCCGAGGCGATTGAACGACGCAACTGGGTGCTTGACCAGATGGTCAAGAACGGAAAAGCCACGGTTGCCGAAGCCGCCGATGCCAAAGCGCAGCCGCTGGGGGTCATTCCGCGGCGCGGCGACAATTGGGATCCGGCTAACGGCTATTATGTGGAAGAAGTGCGGCGCTTGCTGATCGGCAAATATGGCGAAAACTCGGAAAAAGGCCCAAACAGCGTTTATGCTGGCGGTCTGTGGGTGCGAACGTCGCTTGATCCGCAGCTGCAAAAGGCGGCGCAGGAAGCGCTGCGCGCTGGACTGATGCGCTATGGTGGCGGGCGCGGGTTCGCCAAGCCGATCGATCATATCACGATCGACGCCGATGCCTGGCAAAGCCAACTGGCGGGGCTTAACCGCACGATTTCATATCAGGATTGGCGCACCGCGGTGGTCCTTGCTCGCACCGGGCCGCGCACCGCGCTGGGCTTTGCCGATGGTTCGCAAGGCGCGTTGGCTGCCACCGCCGCGCCGCTGCGCAAAGGCGATGTGATCGCGGTTGCACCGGCTGGAACCAACCTGTGGGCGCTGCGGGTCATCCCGGAAATTGCCGGCGGGATGTTGCTTGAAGACCCGCATTCGGGCCGGGTGCTGGCGATGCAGGGCGGGTTTGACGCCGGGCTGGGCAGTTTCAACCGCGCCACGCAGGCTCAGCGCCAGCCTGGATCGACGATCAAGCCGTTTGTGTATGGCACCGGGCTCGATTTCGGGATGAGTCCGTCAAGCGAAGTCGTTGACGGAAAGTTCTGTGTCTATCAGGGCGCAAGCCTGGGTCAGAAATGTTTTCAGAACTTTGGCGGTGAAGGCGGCAATGGCACGCACACCATGCGCTGGGGGCTGGAGCAATCGCGCAACCTGATGACGGTTCGGATCGCCAGTGATACCGGCATGGATCACGTCGTTAACACTTTTCAGCGGGTCGGCATCGGCAAGTATCCGCCGTATCTGTCGTTTGCGCTGGGTGCGGGCGAGACCACGGTCGAGCAAATGGTCAACGCATATGCTGCGCTGGCCAACAACGGGTTGCAATTTCCGCCGAGTGTCATCGATTATGTGCAGGACCGCAGCGGCAAGGTTATCTGGCGTGCTGACAACCGGCGGTGCGACAAGTGCGAAATGGCCGAATGGGACGGCAAGCCGATGCCGCGGTTCGCTTCGCGCGGCAAACAGGTGCTTGATGCACGCACTGCGTATCAAGTGGTGCATATGCTTGAAGGCGTGGTCACGCGCGGCACCGCAGTGACGCTCAGCGATCTCAAGTTGCCGCTGTTCGGCAAGACCGGGACCACCACCGGACCGACCAACGTGTGGTTTGTCGGTGGTAATCAGGACATCGTTGGCGGGGTCTATCTGGGCTACGATGCGCCGCGTCCGCTGGGCGCTTATGCGCAAGGCGGCACCATCGCCGCCCCGATCTTCAAGCAGCTGGTGCTGGCGACCAAGCCGCGCTGGAGCGCCCGGCCGTTCGCCGCTCCGCGCGATATTCACTGGGTCAAGGTTGATCGGATCAGCGGCAAACGGGTGTTTACCGGCAGCCCGACCAATGATCCGAAATCATCGGTGATCTGGGAAACGTTCAAGGCCGAAAGCGAAGCGCGGCCGGGCTTGGGCACTGAACAGATCGAGGCGCAGCGCAGCGCCTTGATCAACGCGATCAAGCGCGGCTCGCAATCGCGCGATCGCGCGCCGTCGGCCGCTGCAAACCCGGTCGACGCAGCCGAGCCCGATGCAATTCCGACAATCGCTGCGGAAAGCGGCGTGACCATCCAATAACCACAAAAATCGCGGCATTGGGCCGTACCGGAGATGACTATGAACAAGTTGATGACCGCGCCGATGGCTGTATTCGCCGCGCTGCTCGTGCCTGCCGCCGCGCCCGCCGATCTGCCGCAAGGCGCCAGGGCTCCGCAATTTGCCACCGCCACCGCGCTGGCCGGGCAGGAAAAACCGTTCAGCCTTGACGCTGCGCTGCGCAAAGGCCCGGTGGTGTTGTATTTCTATCCCAAAAGTTTTACTTCGGGCTGCACGCTCGAAGCGCACGCATTTGCCGAAGCGACCAAGGATTTCACCGCCGCCGGTGCCACGGTGATCGGGCTTTCAGCGGATTCGATCGATGTTCAGAAGGACTTTTCGCGCAAAGCCTGCGGCGACAAGTTCCGGGTCGGGGTGGCCACCCCGGCAATCATGTCGGCGTATGACGTTCACCTTAAGAAACCCGATGGCAGCACTACCGGGCTCAGCAGCCGCACCAGCTATGTAATCGGGCGCGATCACCGGGTGAAACTGGCCTTTACGGATATGAATCCCAACGACCACGTCCGCCTCACGCTTGAAAAAGTGCGTGCGCTGAAGGCTGCGCGGCGCCGCTAACCCGGGCTGCGCACCCTTTACATCGCGGGCAATCCGGCTAGGGCGCTGGCTCGCTCAAGAGTGGAGAGCTTTGCCATGCGTGCCGAAGGGCAGGCCCATATTGACCGCATCAATGCTGCGCTGGCGCTGGTTCGCAAGTTCCTTGATTGGGACCGCGCGCTGCGCCGGCTCGACGAGCTGAATGCACGGGTCGAGGATCCCAAATTGTGGGATAATCCCAAAGACGCCGAAGCAGTGATGAAAGAGCGCCGCCAGCTTGAAGCGGCGATCGGGACGGTACGCGATATCGGCGGGCAGATGGCCGATGCGGTTGAATATGTCGATCTGGGCGAAGCCGAGAATGACGAAGCCACGGTCGAAGAGGGCCTGGCGACGCTGGCTGCACTGGCTGACCGCGCCGATGCCGACAAGGTTCAGGCGCTGCTGGGCGGCGAGGCCGATAGCAACGATACCTTTATCGAGATTCACGCGGGCGCGGGCGGCACCGAAAGCCAGGACTGGGCCGAAATGCTGCTGCGGATGTATTCGCGCTGGGCCGAAAAACGCGGCTTCAAGGTTGAAGTGATCGAATACCAGTCGGGCGAGCAAGCCGGGATCAAGAGCGCGACGATCCTGTGCAAAGGCGAAAACGCCTATGGCTATGCCAAGACCGAAAGCGGGGTCCACCGGCTGGTGCGGATATCGCCGTATGACAGCTCGGCGCGGCGCCACACCAGCTTTTCGTCGGTATGGGTCTATCCGGTGATCGACGATAATTTTGCGGTCGAGGTTAACCCGGCCGATCTGCGGATCGACACCTACCGCGCGTCGGGCGCTGGCGGGCAGCACGTCAACACCACCGATTCAGCAGTGCGGATGACGCATCTTCCCTCGGGCATCGTCGTTGCCAGCCAGATCGACCGCTCGCAGCACAAGAACCGTGAGATCGCGATGGGGATGCTCAAGGCGCGGCTGTATGAAGCAGAAATGAGCAAGCGCGAAGACGCCGCCAGCGCCGAGCATGCGGGCAAATCGGACATCGGCTGGGGCCACCAGATCCGCTCATACGTGTTGCAGCCCTATCAGATGGTCAAAGACCTGCGCACCGGCGTGACCAGCCCAACCCCGGCGGACGTGCTCGACGGTGCGCTCGATCCATTCATGGCGGCTGCATTGGCGCAGCGGGTCAGCGGTGAACAGATCGACGTTGAAGACGTCGACTGACTTTGCCAAGTGCGCGGCGCTGGGGTAAAGCATCGATCTGATATGACCGGGCCGGACCTATTTAGCATCAAAACAGGCATACTGCTGACCGCATTGATTGCGCTCGGTGCCTGTAAAGCCGATTCTCCCGCTAATGCGCGACCGGCAGCGGCGCGCGATTTTCCGCAGCCGTTCCGTCCGGTCTCTGCGGTTGGCGGCACTGAATTTGGCGCCGAGGATCAGCGTGACAATCTGGGCGAAGCCAAGGCCGTGATGGATCTGGCGGCGATCAAACCCGATATGCGGGTTGCCGACATCGGCGCAGGTGAGGGCTATTACACCGTTCGGTTAACCGGACGGGTTGGACCCAAGGGCCGGGTGCTGGCCGAAGATATCGATCCTTCGGCCATCCAAAGCCTGGGCCGCCGGGTGGAGCGTGAGCGGCTCGACAACGTCTCGATCATCACCGGAACACCGGAAAACCCAAAATTGCCGGCAGCGAGCTTCGACCGGGTAATGATGGTTCATATGTATCACGAGGTGAGCGAGCCTTACGCGTTCCTGTGGAACCTGCGGCCAGCGCTTAAGCCTGGCGGGCAAGTTATTGTTGTCGATGTCGATCGGCCGACCGACCAGCATGGCATTTCGCCGCAGTTGCTGTTCTGCGAATTTGGCGCGCTGGGCTTTCGTCTGGTGCAATTTGTCAGTAAACCCGAACTCAACGGTTATTACGCCGCCTTTGAAGTGTCGGGCGCGCGTCCAGCGCCCAAGAACATTAAGCCGTGCAACACCGCCAGTGGAAAGACAGAAACACAATGAATACCGCAACCAGCTTCAAAGGTTTGAAGCCGATTCAATATGGCGGCCGCGAAGTCTGGCCACTGGTCGAAGGCGGCAAGGGCGTATCGGCCACTAACGGGATGAGTTCGGGCGCGTGGGCGGCTGCTGGCGGGATTGGCACGGTCAGCGCGGTCAACGCCGACAGCTATGATGCCGAGGGCAAGATCGTCCCGCAGGTTTATGACGCGCTGACTCGCAAGGAACGGCACGAACAACTGATTCAATACGGGATCGACGGCGCTGTGGCGCAGGTCAAGCACGCTTACGGATTGTCGGGCGGACGCGGCGCGATCAACATCAACGTGTTGTGGGAAATGGGCGGGGCACAGCAGATTCTGGAAGGCGTACTGGCGCAAACCACCGGCATGGTCGCCGGGGTTACCTGCGGCGCGGGGATGCCTTACAAACTTAGCGAAATAGCCGAGCGCTACAACGTCCTCTACCTCCCGATCGTCAGCTCTGCGCGGGCATTCCGCGCACTGTGGAAGCGCGCCTATCACAAGGTGCCGCACCTGCTAGGCGCGGTGGTTTACGAAGATCCGTGGCTGGCGGGCGGGCACAACGGCCTGTCCAACGCCGAAGACCCGCTCAACCCAGAGGATCCATACCCTCGCGTCAAAGCGCTGCGCGATACGATGCGCGCCGAAGGCATTTCCGATGACGTACCGATCGTCATGGCTGGCGGCGTGTGGTTCCTGCGTGAATGGTCCAACTGGCTCGACAACCCCGAGCTTGGCTCAATCGCCTTCCAGTTCGGCACGCGGCCGTTGCTGACCCAAGAAAGCCCGATCCCGCAAGGTTGGAAAGATGCCCTGCGTGAAATCGACGAGGGCGACGTGCTGCTTCACCGCTTCTCGCCCACCGGATTTTACTCGTCAGCAGTGCGCAACCCGTTTTTGCGCAGCCTTGAAGCGCGGTCTGAACGGCAGATACCTTATTCCAAAGTCGAGGCGGGCGATCACACCGTGCGGCTTGACGTCGGGGTAAAAGGCAAGAATTTCTGGGTGACCCCGCGCGATCTGCAGCGTGCGCGCGGGTGGGTGCTCGATGGCCATTCCGAGGGACTGCGCACGCCCGACGATACCATCATCTTCTGTGCGCCGGCCGAACGCAACATGATCCAGCAGGACCAGAAAGACTGCATGGGCTGCCTGTCACACTGCGCTTTCTCGGCGTGGAAGGACCACGACGATTACACCACCGGCCGCCTCGTCGATCCGCGCAGCTTCTGCATCCAGAAGACATTGCAGGACATCGCACACGGCGGCGATATCGACCAGAACCTGATGTTCGCCGGGCACGCTGCTTACCGGTTCAAACAGGATCCGTTCTATTCAAACAATTATACTCCCAGCGTGAAGCAACTTGTCGAGCGGATTTTGACCGGGGATTGAGCTCGTGTCCGAAGCGTCAACCTTGGCGGTGATCGGTCAAGCGACCGGAGCACCGGCGTTGCGGCTGCTGCTGGCTGAAACGCTCGAATGGCCCCGGCTGCTGCTCAGTCTGGTCCAGCCGGCGGCGCCTATGGCCCGCGGCGAGGGCCGGCCCGTGCTGGTTTACCCTGGCTTTCTGGCCAATGACTTGACGACGATCCGTCTGCGGCGCTCTCTCAACGCAGCAAATTACTTGGCGCAGGGCTGGGGCCTGGGGCAAAATTTGGGCGCGCGGGCCAATCTGCTCGATCGACTGGTGGTTCGCCTGGAAGCCGCTGTGGCGCATGGCAATGGCAGCAAGGCCAGCCTGATCGGGTGGAGCCTTGGCGGAATCTATGCGCGCGAAGTGGCCAAGCTGCGCCCCGATCTGGTTGACCGGGTGATCACGCTGGGGACGCCGTTTTCGGGCGATCCGCACGCTAACAACGGCTGGTGGCTGTACGAATTCATCAACAATCACCCGGTCGATGCACCGCCCTTCTTGATCGACGCGCCGGTTAAGCCTCCGCTGCGCACCTATGCAGTCTGGTCGGCCAATGACGGGGTGGTGGCACCGGCTGCAGCGCGCGGGCTGCCGGGGGAAAGCGATCGTCAGGTGGCGGTAACAGCCCGGCATCTCTCGCTCGCGCGGTCTCCCGGCATGATTGCACAGATCGGCGAATTGCTGGCCGAGCCGCTGACTTAATCGCGCGGATCCGCCCCAAAGCGGTTCGGGCCAGTGCTGCCGGGAAGCAATGCGAGCAGGACGGTCGCAAGATTGGCGACAATCACCACCCAGTCGATCAGCCAGGTCCAGCTATCGAAGCTGAGCCGCGCGCCCATGCCCAATGCGGCCGAGATGACTGTCCGCGCCAGCCAGATGGCAAAGCCCAGCACTGCGAGCCACACCCATGCACCGCTGCGCCCGCTGTCGTGAAACCGCCGCACCAGCAACGCGCCAAGCGGAATGGCGAGCACAACCGCCACTGCATTGCTCACTGACAAATGCGCGTCGTGCGCCAGCGCAAGTCCGGTGACGAATGACAATGGAACCGAAATCAGCAGACTGGCGAACAGATAGCTGAGCAACTCGCTGCGGGTGGCCCGGCCACTGAACACAAAGCTGTGACGAACGCTGTGCTGCGGTCCGCGCGAAGCGGTTGCAGGTTCGTTCAACGGGTGCAACTCAGTCAAATTTCCACGCGCGCTCACCGTGGCTGGCCAGATCGAGGCCGTCGCTCTCGTCATCTTCGCTGACCCGCATCGGTACGGCCAGGCTGACCGTCACCGCGATTACCGCGGTTGCGATTGCCGACCACAGCACCACCGCGCCGATCCCGACGACTTGAGCAAAGAACTGGTTGAGCATCGCTACGCCATCGTCGTAGCCAACTCCGCCCAGTTCTGGGGCGAGAAACACCGCGAGCAGCAGCGCACCGGTAATCCCGCCGCCAGCGTGAATTGCAAACACGCCCAGCGCATCATCAACTGCCAGCTTGCTTTTGACCACTTTCGTCAGCGCGAAGCAGACGATCGCAGCTAGCACGCCGATGACAATCGCCGCGCCGGGCGACACGAACATCGCCGCCGGGCTGATCGCAGCCAAACCGGCCAATCCCCCGCTGGCAAAACCGAGCGCAGTGGGCTTACCATGCGTGAATTTTTCAATGATCAGCCAAACCAGTGCAGCCATGCTGGCGCCGAGCTGGGTGTTGATAATCGCGGTCGAGGCATTGTCATCGGCTGACAGGGCCGGCCCGCCGGTCAGCCCGAACCAGCCCGCCCACAGCAGGCCGGCGCCGGCCAACGCCAACACCGGGCTGTGCGCGCTGGCTGAAGCGCTTGCCAGCCCATGCCGCTTGCCGATCAACAGCGCCGCGATCAGTGCCGAAACGCCGGCGGCAGTGTGGACCACGATCCCGCCAGCGAAGTCTCTCGTCCCCATCGTTTCGGCCAGCCAGCCGCCGCCCCACACCCAGTGCGCGATCGGGGCGTAAACCAGCAGGCTCCACAAAGTGCAGAACGTGACGACCCAGCCAAACCGTGCGCGTCCGGCCCAGGCGCCCACCATCAGCGCCGCGGCAAAGGCTGCGATCATCATTTGCAACAACGCAAAGGTTCGCTCGCTGACCGAAGAATCGCCGCGCAGCAGATTGAGTGTGTCGTTCAGCATCCAGGTTTGACCGCCCCCGATCCAGCCGTTGGTGGGATCGCCGAAAGCCACCCGGTACCCCGCGATGATCCAGACCACCGATACCGCCGCCACGATTGCACCGATTTGCACCATCACCGACAAAAGGTTCCTGGGGTTTACCCGGCCACCGTAAAACAGCGTCAGGCCGGGCAGTACCATCAGCAGCACCAGTGCGCTGCACACCAGTACCCACGCGTTGTCGCCGCTGTTCAGCGCATCGCCGCCAAGGTCGGCAGCCGCATCCTGCGCCAAGGCCAGCGCCGGAGCGAGCGTGGCAGTGGCAGCGAGGGCCAAGGCCGCTAATTTGCGCATCGAAATCTCCCATTCGCGCCGCCTGATCGGCCTGGCGCGATTCTCCGGCATCGGCTTAGAGCAACGATAATAGCCTGCACAAGCTGCCACGCATCGCTGTTGCGCGGGGGCGGGGCGGTGGTCCCGGGCAAATTCTAAAGCCAGCCGTCGAGCACCTGATCGGGCGGGCGGTGGCCGTCAGCCCAGTAACGGATGTTGGCGATGACCTTTTCGCCGGCTTGCGCGCGGCCTTCGATCGTCGCGCTGCCCAGATGCGGCAGGGTAATCACGTTCGGCAACGCGATCAGCCGCGGATCGACCTTGGGCTCGCCCGCGAAGACATCGAGACCCGCTCCGGCGATATCGCCATTCGTCAGCGCGGCGATCAACGCTTCCTCGTCGATCAGATCGCCGCGCGCGGTATTGATCAGGTAAGCAGCGGGCTTCATCGCTGCCAAACGTTGAGCATTGATCAGGTGATGCGTGGCGGCACCAGCCGGGCAATGCAGCGTGATTACATCGCATTCGGCGATCAGCACTTCCAGATCGGGCTCGAAGCGCGCGCCGAACATACTCTCGACGCTGGGCGGCAGTCGGTGCCGGTTGTGATAGACCACCTCCAGACCGAATGCGCGCGCGCGGTGGGCCACCGCCTGGCCGATCCGCCCCATCCCGACAATCCCGAGCCGTTTGCCGCCGATGCAATGACCCAGCATCGCGGTCGGTGCCCAGCCGGTCCATTGTCCGTCGCGGATCAGCCGGCTGCCTTCGCCCAGACGGCGCGGGACCGACAGGATCAGCATCATCGTGAGGTCGGCGGTATCGTCGGTAAACACGCCCGGCGTGTTGGTCACGATCACCTTGCGGCTGCGCGCCGCGGCCAGATCGATATGTTCGGTACCCGCGCCGAAGTTAGCGATCAGGCCAATCCGATTGCCCGCCGCGGCGAGCATCTCGGCGTCGATCCGGTCAGTCACGGTCGGCACGATCACGTCTGCGCCGTGCATCGCGGCGATCAGTTCGTCGCGGCTAAGCGGGCGGTCTTCGGCGTTGAGCACCACTTCGAACAGTTGGCTCATCCGCGCTTCGACTGTGGGCAGCAGGCGGCGTGTGACGTGGACTTTGGGCGTGCCAAGCACGCGTCGGTCGCTGATTGGATCGGAAATTATGGCCATGACCGGGCCAGCGCTAAGCCGGGGCAGCCGGGCTGGTCAAGTCGCTTGATGCGAACCGGGGTAGAGCGCTATTGCCGCACCATGTTACGACTCTTCACCATTGCCTTGCTGGTTGCCGCCGCTGCTTTGCCTGCTCGGCTTCAGGCGGAGGATACCAAGACGCCGTATTGGGCCTCGATCCGCTCGGATGAAGTTAACATGCGGGTCGGCCCGGGCGAGGATTACCGGATCGCCTGGGTTTACCACCGCCAGCACCTGCCGCTCAAAGTGCTGCGGATGAAAGAAGGCTGGCGGCTGGTGCAAGACCCTGACGGCGCGCAAGGCTGGGTCCTGGCGCGGCTGCTCACGCGGGAACGCAGCGGGTTTGTGACCAAAGGCGAAGCGGCCGAAATGCACGCCCAAGCCAACGAAAATTCACAGCTGCTGTGGCGGCTGGCCCCCGGAGTTGTCGGCAAGCTGGGCGATTGCACCAGCGGCTGGTGCCAGCTCAGCCTCGGTCCGCGCCAGGGTTATGTCGCGCAGACCCGGTTGTTCGGCGCAGGCGAGCCCTAGACCAGTTCAAGCGCCACTGCGGTGGCTTCCCCGCCCCCGATGCACAGGCTGGCCACGCCTTTGGTCTTGCCGTGCCGCTTCAGCGCGGCGAGCAACGTGGTGACAATCCGCGCGCCCGACGCGCCAATCGGATGGCCCAGCGCGGTCGCCCCGCCGTGGACGTTGATCTTGTCATGCGCGATGCCCAGATCGTGCATCGCAAACATCGCCACGCAAGCAAAGGCTTCGTTGACTTCGAACAAATCGACATCGGCCAGGTTCCACCCAGCTTTAGCCAGAACATCCTTGATCGCGCCGACCGGAGCGGTGGTGAAATCCTTGGGTTCCTGGGCGTGCGCAGCCACCGCGATCACGCGGGCAACCGGCTTCAGCCCTTTGGCATCCGCAACGCTGGCGCGGGTCAGCACCAGCGCGGCCGCGCCGTCGGAGATCGAGCTTGAGGTGGCAGCGGTGATCGTGCCGTCTTTGGCGAACGCGGGCTTGAGCGACGGGATCTTGTCGGGCTTGCCCTTGCCGGGCGCTTCATCGGTATCGACCACGGTTTCGCCTGCGCGGCTGACCACGGTGACCGGTGCAATTTCGTCAGCGAAAGCGCCATCGCCGATCGCCGCCTTGGCGCGGCGCAGCGATTCGATCGAATAGGCGTCCTGCGCTTCGCGGGTCAGCTGATAGGCATTGGCGGTGTCCTGCGCAAAAGTGCCCATCGCGCGGCCTGCGTCATAGGCATCTTCGAGCCCATCGAGGAACATGTGATCGTAGGCGGTATCGTGCCCGATCCGCGCGCCCGAGCGGTGCTTTTTAAGCAGGTACGGCGCGTTGGTCATGCTTTCCATGCCGCCTGCCACCACCATATCGATGCTACCTGCGGCCAAGGCTTCAGCGCCCATGATCAGCGTCTGCATGCCCGAACCGCAGACCTTGTTGACCGTAGTGGCCTGGACGGACGTCGGCAGTCCCGCCTTGATCGTGGCCTGCCGCGCGGGGGCTTGACCAAGGCCCGCGGGAAGCACGCAGCCCATGTAGACCCGCTCGACGTCGGCGCCGGCGACACCGGCGCGCGCCACCGCTGCGCGAATCGCGGTCGCGCCCAGATCGGTCGCGCTGACATCGGCCAAGACGCCCTGCATCGCGCCCAACGGGGTGCGCGCGTAAGACAGGATAACAATCGGGTCTGCGGCGGAAAGCTGGGCCATAAGTTGCGTGCCTTTCTGGCTGACTAAATAAGGTGTAGCGGGCCGTAATGCTGCGCTGCCGCAATGGCAATCGCGGATAGCTCTACCGCGCAACCTGCAGGCTTGGCTTGCCAATCGCGGCAGTCTGCTCAAAAGAGTGGCAAAGTGCAACCGGGAGAGCGCAATTATGAGCACCACCACAGCCGCCAGCATGAGTGAACTGCTGCAGCGCCAGCGCGCCGCTTTCACCGCGGCACGGCCCGAAGGACTGGCCGTGCGCAAGGACCGGCTCAAGCGGATCATCGCGATGATGGTGGACACTGGCGAGGAATTCGCCCGCGCGATCAGCCGCGATTTTGGCCATCGCAGCCACGAACAAAGCCTGATGACCGACATCATGCCTTCGGTCAGCGCGGCCAAGTATTGCCTCAAACATATCGACCGCTGGGCCAGGACCGAGAAGCGCTCGCCTGCGTTTCCGCTTGGGCTGCTGGGGGCCAAGGCTGAGCTGCGCTATGAACCCAAGGGTGTAATCGGCATCGTCAGCCCGTGGAATTTTCCGGTCGGGCTGACGGTTGGGCCGCTGGCGCAAGCCTTTGCAGCGGGTAACCGCGCAATGATCAAGCCGAGCGAGTTCACCGAAGAAACCTCTGCGTTGATGAAAGAGGTGTTCGCGCGTTATTTTTCCGAGGACGAACTGGCGGTTTGCACCGGCGGCCCCGACGTGGGCCAGGCGTTCTGCTCGCTGCCGTTCGACCATCTGCTGTTCACCGGGGCTACCGGCGTCGGCAAGCATGTGCTGCACGCTGCGGCGGATAATCTGGTTCCGGTAACGCTCGAACTGGGCGGGAAATCGCCGACAATTCTGGGCCGCAGCGCCAATATCGAGCGCGCGGGCGAGCGGATCGCTTTGGGCAAGATGCTAAATGCCGGGCAGATCTGCCTGGCGCCCGATTACATGATGGTGCCGCATGATATGGAAGACCGCGCGATCGGCGCAGTGACCAAAGCTGTTGCGGAAATGTACCCGACGCTGCTGAACAATGACGATTACTCATCGGTGGTCAACGCCCGCCACCGCGACCGGATTCAGGGCCTGATCGACGATGCCAAGGCCAAAGGCGCTGAAGCGATCGAGGTCAATCCGGGCAACGAAGACTTCAGTTCATCTAATGGGCACAAAATGCCACTGACGATCCTGCGCAATGTCGATGATGACATGAAGGTGATGCAAGACGAAATCTTTGGGCCGGTGCTGCCGATCAAGACTTACAAGGGCATCGACGAGGCGATCGATTACGTCAACGCGCACGACCGGCCGCTGGGGCTGTATTTCTTTGGCGAAGACGCAGCCGAGCGCGAGCAAGTGTTGACCCGGACGATTTCAGGCGGGGTGACGGTCAACGATGTGGTGTTCCATGTATCGATGGATGATTTGCCGTTCGGCGGGGTCGGGCCGTCTGGAATGGGCAGCTATCACGGGCCCGAAGGGTTCAAAACCTTCAGCCACGCGCGCTCGGTTTATCACCAGCCAAAATTCAACATTGCCAAGCTGGCCGGGCTCAGACCGCCCTATGGCAAGCAGACCAAGGCAACACTGTCGCGCGAGCTGAAAAAATAATTGAGGAACGGTCGCTGAAGTATTGCTGGCACGCCGTTCCTGCATCAGTTGGATTCCGTCAAATCCGGGACATCCCCCACTTGCACCGCGGCGGCGCGGGGACTAGGGCGCGGATTACCCTTTCGCAAGTCGAGTCAGCCCCTTGGTAGACCTGTCACAGTACCTGCCGATCCTGCTCTTTCTGGGGATCGCCACCGCGCTTTCGGCGCTGTTCGTATTCCTGCCGATGGGGGTCTCGCGGCTGACCGGATCGCACAAGCCGACTGCCGATAAGCTCAGCGAGTATGAGTGCGGTTTCCCCGCGTTCGAAGACCCGCGCAGCCAGTTCGACGTGCGGTTTTATCTGGTCGCGATCCTGTTCATCATCTTCGATCTTGAAGCTGCGTTCCTGTTTCCGTGGGCGGTTACGTTCCTGAAGCTGGGCTGGGCGGCGTGGATCACGATGATGGTGTTCATCGCCGAACTGGTGTTCGGTCTGATCTATGCCTGGAAAATGGGGGCCTTGGACTGGGAATGAGCACATTGGTAAATTCCGCCGGCCAACCGCTTGTCGCCCCTGCTGCCGGGGGGGCTGTGACCGCGCCCGACGCACACTTTTTCACCGATCTCAATTCGCAGATCAGCGACAAGGGCTTCCTCGTCACCAGCACCGAGGATCTGTTCCAGTGGGCGCGCACCGGCTCGCTGTGGTGGATGACCTTTGGCCTGGCGTGCTGCGCGGTCGAGATGATCCACGTCAACATGCCGCGCTATGATATGGAACGCTTCGGCGCTGCTCCGCGCGCCAGCCCGCGCCAGAGCGACGTGATGATCGTGGCGGGCACACTGTGCAACAAGATGGCCCCGGCGCTGCGCAAGGTTTACGACCAGATGAGCGAGCCCAAATACGTCATCTCGATGGGCAGCTGCGCCAACGGCGGCGGCTATTACCACTACAGCTATTCGGTCGTGCGCGGCTGCGACCGGATCGTGCCGGTGGACATTTACGTCCCCGGCTGCCCGCCGACTGCCGAGGCACTGCTGTACGGCGTGATGCAATTGCAGCGCAAAATCCGCCGGGTCGGGACGATTGAGCGGTGAGCGTCCTGCATTCTGCTCCCAAGTTCGCTTCCAATGACGGGGTGATGGCCGCACTGACGGGCGCGCTCGGCACTGCGGTGCTCGCGAGCAAGGAAGAGCATGGCGAAATTGTGCTTACCGTGGTGCGGAGCCAGATCGCGACGGTCCTGCAAACCTTGCGCGACGAGCACGAATACCAGCAGCTGATGGAAATTGCCGGGGCCGACTACCCTGACCGGGCCGAGCGGTTCGAGGTGGTTTACATGCTGCTGTCGGTGACCAAAAACCACCGCATGATGCTCAAGGTGACCGCCGCGGAAAACACCCCGGTGCCGACTGTCACCACGCTGTGGCCCAACGCCGGATGGCTCGAGCGTGAGGTGTTCGACATGTACGGGGTGATCTTCGACGGCAACACCGACTTGCGCCGGATACTGACCGACTATGGCTTTGAAGGCCACCCGTTCCGCAAGGATTTTCCGCTGACCGGCTATGTCGAGCTGCGCTATTCGATCGAAGAACAGCGCGTAGTCTATGAACCGGTCAAGCTGGCGCAGGACTTGCGCCAGTTCGATTTCATGAGCCCGTGGGAAGGCGCCGATTATGTCTTGCCGGGCGACGAAAAGGCCGGCGCGCCTTCGCTTGCGCTGACCCCCAAGGACACGCACTCAACCGCGCAGACCGGGGCTGGATCGAACGCGAACGCAATCGCTCCCAAGCCGGTCTCGGGCGGTTCGCCCGTGGCAACCGGTCAGGCCGAACCCGGCGCTCCGGACAAGACCGACAGCCGGCCCAAGGGTGACAAGGCATGACCATGCAAATGGAACAATCGCCCACCACCGGCGATGAAGTCATCACCAACTTCACGATCAACTTCGGTCCGCAGCACCCGGCCGCGCATGGCGTGCTGCGGATGGTGATGGAGCTGGACGGCGAGATTATCGAGCGGATCGATTGCCACGTCGGGCTGCTCCATCGCGGCACCGAAAAGCTGATCGAGACCAAGACCTACCTGCAGGCGCTGCCCTATTTTGACCGGCTCGACTATTGCAGCCCGCTGGCGATGGAGCACTCCTATGTGCTGGCGATCGAAAAGCTGCTCAACCTCGAAGTGCCGCTGCGGGGCCAATACCTGCGGGTGCTGTTCGCCGAGCTGACCCGGATCTGCAACCACATGCTCAACATGGGCAGCCATGTGATGGACGTGGGCGCGATGACGCCCAACCTGTGGCTGTTCGAAATCCGCGAGGATTGCCTCAACTTCTTTGAACGCGCGAGCGGCGCGCGGATGCACGCCGCCTGGTTCCGCCCGGGCGGGGTCCATCAGGACGTGCCCGAAAAGCTGCTGGTCGATATCGGCGTGTGGCTCGATACCCGGCTGCCGCGCTTGTTCGAAGACGCGATGAGCCTGGTGGTCGACAACCGCATCTTCAAACAGCGCAATGTCGATATCGCGGTAGTCAGAAAGGCCGACGCGCTGGCCTGGGGCTTTTCCGGCCCGATGATCCGCGCCGCCGGGATCGCCTGGGATCTGCGCAAGAGCCAGCCCTATGATGTCTATGACCGGATGGATTTCGAGATCCCGGTCGGCACCAACTCGGACTGCTATGACCGCTTCATGGTCCGGGTTGAGGAAGTGCGCCAGTCGGCCAAGATCATGAAGCAGTGCCTGCGTGATATGCCGAGTGGCCCGGTTTCCAGCAACGACGGCAAGGTGGTCCCGCCCAAGCGGGCCGAAATGAAGCAATCGATGGAAAGCTTGATCCACCACTTCAAGCTCTACACCGAAGGCTTCCACGTGCCCGCCGGTGAGGTCTACGTGG
>JANMCG010000235.1:0-19551 GCA_031361075.1 Novosphingobium sp.
GAAAACATGGGGGCAATGGCTAGAGCGCATTAGGCTGCGCCGCAATGCCCCTTGCAAGCCGCGCGCGCGCTGACTAGAGCGGCGCGCGAACTCTCAAGCACATTTCCCAACGGGGCTTTTCGGATGGCAGACCGCTTTAACACCATCGCTGGCTGGACGCTGTTTTCAGGCATCGTCGCGCTTGGCCTGTCGAGCATTGCCTCGCATCATTTCGAAGCCGGCAAGTTCGAAAAGCCCGAAAAGCCGGGTTACACCATCGCGGGCGTGTCGGACGATGAAACCGGCGGCCCTGCGGCAGCTGGCCCGCCGATTGAAGCACTGCTCGCCACGGCTGACATTGCCAAGGGTGAATCCAGCTTCAAGAAGTGTATGAGCTGCCACACCATCGATCAAGGCGGCGCTAACGGGCAGGGCCCGAACCTTTACCGGGTGCTGGGCGATAGCATCGCCGAAGGCCGCGGCGGGTTCGCCTTTTCGGACGCGCTCAAAGCCAAGGGCGGCAAATGGGACTGGACCAGTCTGAACGCCTGGCTGACTAACCCGAGCGGCTTTGCCAGTGGCACCAAGATGAGCTTTGCCGGACTGACCGATCCGCAAGAGCGCGCCAACGTGATGGCGTTCCTTAATTCCAAGGGCTCCAACCTGCCCTTGCCGCCGGTTCCGGCAATGCCAGCCGCAGGTGCAGCCGCTGCTCCGGCCGTGGCGCTGGTCGGTGATGCTGCCAAGGGCCAGAAGAGCTTTGCCAAGTGCGCTTCGTGCCACACCATCGCGCCGGGCGGCCCCAACGGTCAGGGTCCGAACCTGGCGGGCATCTACGGCGACAAAAAGGGTGAAGGCCGCGGCGGCTTTGCGTTTTCCGATGGTCTCAAGGCCAAGGGCGGTGTGTGGGACGAGGCCAGCCTCGATGCCTGGCTGACCAACCCGAGCGGCTATGTGCCGGGCACCAAGATGAGCTTTGCCGGCCTGAGCGATGCGCAGGAACGCGCCAACGTCATCGCGTACCTGAAGACCGCGAAGTAGGCTTCCGGTTCCGGGACACGCAAGGGGCGGGGCCGCAAGGCTCCGCCCTTTTCGCGTGCGGTGTGGTTCGCTGGACCGCTTGGACCACAGTCCAGGGCGGAAAAATCGGACCGGCTACGGCGGGTGCGTGAAGGGGGGATCTACGAAGAGAAAGAGCCGCTTCGATTCTGGCCTGAAGTCGCGATGTAGGAAAGCGAATTGCCCAATCCGATACGCCGCGCAGCATTGGGTTATTGGGCATTGGACACCAACTGACTTCCGGTTTGGGGTGGATTGCTGACGTTGATTAATTGGATTCGCCACTTTGCCATTTGCGGATCGAGATGATGCCGTCTCCTTGATATGCGAGCGTGCAAAAGCCGGAACAGGCCTTTGCCAAATGGAGTAGCGAAGTTTGCGAGAAAGCGAATATTCTCTGGCCCTCCCGAATTTTGAGTGACCTTAATTTTTGAAACGAATAGTTCGGATACAGCTCGCCAGACGCTCCCGCCGCAACCTTGATCGTGTTCTCAATGTTGAAAGAGCCATCCAAATAAGAGACCGAAATCGGCTGTCGAATGCGGTTTTCGATCTTTGTGTTGCGCGGATCGCCAATGATGCACGCGCTCACGCAAAGCAGCAGCCCCACTATCAATGCCGTTCTCATCATGTCAGCATTCTAACCCGTGGGCCGTAAAACAGGAAGGGACGAACGTCTGCAATCGGTTCGTAAGCGGACAATGCGCTAGGTCTTAACTTACCCCTTGAACCCTTGCGCGATCACATACCATTCGGACGAATCCTTGCGGCTCGATGGCGGCTTGGCGTGTTTAACCGTGGTGAAGTGCTTTTTCAAAAGCACCAGCAATTCGGCGTCGGTCCCGCCCGCGAGGACCTTGGCGATGAACGCGCCGCCCGGGGCCAGTTGCTCGATGGCAAAGTGCGCGGCGGTTTCAACCAGGCCCATCGTGCGCAAGTGATCGGTCTGCTTGTGACCAACGGTGTTGGCGGCCATGTCCGAGACCACCAGATCGGGCGCTCCGCCCAGCGCTTCGATCAGCAAAGCAGGCGCGTCATCGGCCATGAAATCCATCTCGAAGATCGTCACGCCTTCGATCGCGTCGGTCGGCAGCAGATCGATCCCGACCACGCTGGCGTTCGGGATGCGTTTGCGCACCACCTGGCTCCACCCGCCCGGCGCGATGCCCAGATCGACCACCCGCGCGGCGCCTTTGAGCAAATGAAACTTTTCGTCGAGCTCGAGCAATTTGAACGCCGCACGGCTGCGCCAGCCATCGGCCTTGGCTTGCCGCACATAGGGATCGGCCAGTTGCCGCGCCAGCCAACGCGCGCTGCTGGCGGTGCGCCCGCGCCCGGTTTTAAGCCGCTCCGGCGCTTTGCCCGCGCCTCTCACAGCTTCACCCGCCGGGCCTGCCGCAACGCGACCCGGCTTTTTTCGCCCGATCCGCTCGCCGCCATCATCGACCGCAGGATGCCTTCGCGGATTCCCCGGTCGGCCACGCCCAGCCGGCCTGCGGGCCACAACGCGAAAATCGTCTGCAGAATCGCGCAGCCCGCCACCACCAGATCGGCACGCTCACGCCCGATGCAGGGCTGCGCCTGACGCTCAGCTGGCGACATCAGCGCGAGCCGCTGGCACAACTGGCTCATCTCGTCAGCCGGGACAATCAGGCCATCGACCGCGCGTCGATCATAATGCGGCAGTCCCAGATGCAGGCTGGCCAGCGTGGTCACGGTGCCGCTGGTGCCAAGCAATCGCAGCTCGGGCGCCGGCGCGAGCTGTGCGGCTATCGCCTCGCGCATGCGGCCTGCGAACGGGGCCAGGCTTTCGCGCACCAGCCGGCACATCAGATCATAACGCTCGGCCCGGCCCAGCGCGTCGGCAGGTTCGGGCGGGCAGCTTTCGGTCAGCGAGACCACCCCCCACGGCACGCTTTGCCAGTCGTGTATTTGCGGGGCCTGGCCCGGGCGGCTTTCCACCAGCACCAGCTCGGTCGAGCCGCCGCCGATATCGAAGATCATCGCCGGACCTTCGCCGGCTTCAAGCAGCAGATGACAGCCCATTACGGCCAGCCGGGCCTCTTCCTCAGCGCTGATGATATCGAGCAGGATGCCGGTTTCACGCGCCACCTGATCGATGAATTCGGCGCCGTTTTCGGCACGGCGGCAGGCCTCGGTCGCGACTGACCGCGCTAGGTGGACGTTGCGCCGTTGCAGTTTGTCAGCGCAGACTTTGAGCGCTGCCAGTGTACGCTCCATCGCGGCATCGCTTAATCGCCCGCTTTGCGCCAGTCCTTCACCCAGCCGGACCACCCGGCTGAAGGCGTCGATCACGGTGAAGTGATCACCCGCCGGGCGCGCAATCAGCAGGCGGCAATTGTTCGTCCCCAGATCGATTGCGGCAAATGCCTGCCGGTGGAACGGCGCTTGGCGCAGCGGCGCGGCAACCGGCCAGCCGCTTGCCGGTGCAGCTGCCGCATGGCGCGCATCAGTGTGGTTTCGGCCACCGGGCCGGCGCGCAGATTCCTGAAGAAGCAGAGCAGCTTTGGCCCGATCATCGGCCTGACTGCTTTGGACGTCGCTTCCGCTCTCCGCCTGTTCGCGCAGTACCGGCGGAAAATTGTCCGCCATTTTGAAATACACTCTTATTATTATGTCTGCCCCACGCGGCAGATACCTGGTAAGCCGGATAGCCTGAGCCGCGTCCGGCGGCAAGCACCCATCGCGCGGCTGCTTGACGCGCCGCATGGCCAGCCGTAGAGGCTCCGGCCTGTTGCCCCGTCGTCTAAAGGTAAGACAACGGTCTCTGACACCGTTAATCGAGGTTCGAATCCTCGCGGGGCATCCACTTTCCAGCCTTTAGTCCACGATTGTGCGCCGCGCGTACCGGGTAAGCTTTGACACGCTGCCAGCTTGGGCCGAAAAGGCACCAATGACTGAAGAACACCAAGAAAAGCGGCTTAACCGCCGGCGCTTTTACAAAGCCGAACAAGAAGCCTCGTTTGTCGAAAAGCAGGACCATTCCACGCCGCAGACCCGCGATCCGTCTTACAAGCTGGCGTTCCGCGACACGCAATTCCTGCTGCGCGAAGAACTGCGTCCGGTGCGGTTCCAGCTCGAACTGCTCAAGTGCGAGATGCTGCTCGAAGAGGCCAAGATCGGCTCGACGCTGGTATGCTATGGCTCGGCGCGGATCCCCTCGCCCGAAATGGCCGAAGCCGCGCTGGCGGCGGCAACCACGCCCGAACGCAAGGCTGTGACCGAGCGGCTGTTAGCCAATTCAAAATACTACGAGCAGGCGCGGCAACTGGCGCATACCGCGTCGAGTTGCGGGATCATCGAAAACGGCATGCGTCAGTTCGTCGTTTGCTCGGGCGGCGGTCCATCGATCATGGAAGCCGCCAATCGCGGCGCGGTCGAGGCGGGGGCCGAGACGATTGGGCTTAACATCGTGTTGCCGCATGAGCAGGCCCCCAACCGTTATGTCACCCCGCACCTGGCGTTCCAATTCCATTACTTCGCGCTGCGCAAAATGCACTTCCTGCTCCGGGCCAAGGCAGTGGCAGTGTTTCCCGGCGGGTTTGGCACGCTCGATGAATTCATGGAGCTGCTAACGCTGATCCAGACCGGCAAGATGAAGCCGATCCCGATCCTGCTGTTCGGCAGGGAATTCTGGAACCGGGTGATCAATTTCGAGGCGCTGGCCGACGAAGGGGTGATCAATCGCGATGATCTCAAGCTGTTCACCTGGGTCGAAACCGCCGAGGAAGCGTGGGCCAAGATCGAAGAGTTTTACGAACTGGATTGCTGACGCCGGCCCAGCCGAACGCTCAGCCGAACGCTCAGCCGCGCGCTTCGCCATGCCCCAGCGGGCCATTGCCCGCGCCGAACCCCGGCGCAGCGCGCAAGGCCGAGCGGACGAACAGCCGCGCACGGTCGACCGCTTCGGGCAACGCCACGCCTTTGCCCAGATAAGTCGCGATCGCGCTTGAGAGCGTGCAGCCGGTGCCGTGGGTGTGGCGGGTATGGATGCGGGTGCCAGCCATGACCAGCGGGGCTTCGCCGGGGATCATCAGCACATCTTCGATGCGCTCGCCCTCGCTGTCGCCGCCTTTTGCAAGGTAGGCCACGCCGCGCGCCATCATCCCCTCATGCCCGCCCAGCGCGGCCAATTCGGCGACATTGGGGGTGGTCAGCGTGGCGAGCTGCATCAGCCGCTCAAACGCGGCGATGGTGGCAGCATCGGCCAATTCCGCGCCGCTGGTGGCGACCATCACCGGGTCGAACACAATCGGCATGTTGAGCATGGTCAGCCGCCCGGCCACTACGGCGGCGATGGCGGGCGAGCCGAGCATGCCCAGCTTGATAGCATCGGCCCCGATATCCGACAGACAGGCGTCGATCTGTGCGGCGACCAGATCGGCGGACACCACTTCGACCGCGCTCACCCCCAGCGTGTTCTGCGCGGTGATCGCGGTGATCGCGCTCATCGCATAGCCGCCAAGCACGGTGATCGTCTTGATATCGGCCTGAATGCCCGCGCCGCCCGAACTGTCCGACCCGGCGATGGTGAGGATGCGGGGCGGGGGCACTAGCCCTTGAACTTGCGCAGCGCCGATGGCGGGTTCTTGGCGTGATGCGAGACCGCGCGGGCCGGGCGGTCCATCAGCTCACCACCGCAATTGGGGCAACGCTCGTCAAGCTGGTCGGCGCACGCGGCGCAATAGGTGCATTCGAAGCTGCAGATGAACGCACCGGGGGCTTCGGCCGGCAGGTCGGTGCCGCAGCGTTCGCAATCGGGGCGCATTTCCAACACAATAATCTCCGCTTGCCCTGAGCTGGTCATAGGGCTGTACCGTTGTTTTTTTGCCCCGCCTAGCATCAAGAAAGTCGGTTCTTCGGCAAGCTCAGGATCAACGGAAGACGGGGTTCACGCCGCCGCTTCCTGCACCGCTGCGCAAATTGCGTCGACGACTTGCTCGACCTCGTCCGCGTCGTCGCCTTCGGCCATCACCCTGATCACGGGTTCGGTGCCAGACGGGCGGATCACCAAACGGCCCCTGCCCGCCAGCTGGGCCTCGGCCTCAGCGATCACCGCCTGCACCCTGGCATCGTCCAGCGGCGCTGTTGCTGCGGAAGATCGGCCCCCCGCAAACCGGACGTTCTTGAGCAATTGCGGAACCGGATCGAACAGGTGCAGCAGTTCGCTGGCGGCCTTGCCCGATTTGACCAGCGCGGCGAGCACTTGCAGCGCAGCAATCGTGCCATCGCCCGTGGTGGCATGGTCGAGCAGGATCATGTGCCCCGATTGCTCGCCGCCGACGTTGAAGCCGCCCGATTTCATTTTTTCGAGCACGTGGCGGTCGCCCACTTTGGTCCGCTCGAGCGTCAGGCCCTGACCGTGCAGATAGCGCTCCAACCCCAGGTTGGACATCACCGTGGCGACCACCCCGCCGCCGCGCAGCTTGCCCTGATCGGCCAGCGTGGTCCCGATCAACGCCATCAGCTGATCGCCGTCAACCGTCTGGCCGCGCTCGTCGACCACGATCAGCCGGTCGGCATCGCCATCGAGCGCCAGCCCGATATGTGCGCCGCTGGCCACCACAGTTTCCTTGATCAGATCGAGGTGAGTCGAGCCGCACTGGTGATTGATGTTCGTGCCGTTGGGATTGACCCCCAGCGTGATCACTTCGGCGCCCAGTTCCCACACTGCTGACGGCGCCACTTGATAGGCTGCGCCATTCGCGCAATCGACCACGATCTTGAGCCCGTCGAGCCGCACGTCGTCAGCCAGCGATGCCTTGACCGCGTGGATGTAGCGCCCGCGTGCATCGTCGATCCGCCGTGCACGGCCAATCTCGGCCGCTGCGGCGAGCGGCTGGTCAGCCCCGATCATCGCCTCGATCGCCAGCTCGTCAGCATCGGACAGTTTGAACCCGTCGGGGCCGAACAGCTTGATCCCGTTGTCCTGATAGGGATTGTGGCTGGCCGAGATCATAACGCCAACATCGGCGCGCAATTCGCGGGTCAGCAGCGCAATTGCCGGCGTCGGCAATGGGCCAAGCAACACCACGTCCATCCCCACGCTGGTGAACCCGGCGACCAGCGCGTTTTCGAGCATATAGCCCGACAGCCGCGTATCCTTGCCGATCACCACCCGGTGACGGTGTTTGCCGCGCAGGAAATGCGTACCGGCCGCCTGGCCGACTTTCATCGCAATCGCAGCAGTCATCACCCCGGCGTTAGTCAGTCCGCGGATCCCGTCAGTGCCGAAATATTGCCGTGCCATCGCCCCGTGGATCCCTGCTGAGCGCTTGCGGCGCATTCGCAAATTGCCATGCCGCACCCGCGCGTTATTGTCACCCGGCAATCAAACTGGGGCAAAGCAATGGAATCGCAGCAAGCAACAACGGGTTTTCCCGAAATCCGGGTGCCGGCCGCGCTCACTTTTGCCGCGCTGGTGTTGGGGTTCTTTGCCGGAACGCTGCTGCGCGGCACCAATGCCGAGGCGGCTCTGCTGGCGGTGGCCGCGCCGGCCGGAACGCTGTGGCTGCGCGCGCTGCAACTGACCATTTTGCCGCTGGTGATCGGGCTGGTCTATACCGGCATCTCGCAGACGCTGGCGGCGGCGGGCGGGGGCGCGCTGGCACGGCGCGCGGTCATGCTGTTCTGCGTGGTGCTGCTGGCCAGCGGGACAATGTCGGCGCTGCTAAGCACGGCCCTGCTCGGGGTGTTCCCGATCCCTGCCAGCGCGGCGGCGGCCTTGAGCGGCGGCGCGGCCGAGGCTGGCAAAGTCCCGGGGGTGGCCGAAATCCTCTCGGCAATGATGCCCGACAATATCTTTGCCGCGGCGGCGGCGGGCGCGATGCTGCCGATGGTGCTGTTCGTGGCGCTGTTTGCGCTTGCCGCCACGCGGCTGGCCCAGGCGCCGCGCGCGGCGCTGGGGCAGGTGTTCGAAGGCTTGGCCGGCGCGATGATGGTGATCGTCGGCTGGGTGCTCATGCTCGCGCCGATCGGGGTGTTCGGGCTGGCGCTGGCACTCGGCGCGAAGATGGGCGGCGATGCGGTCGGCGCGCTGGCGCATTACATTCTGGTGGTCAGCGCGGCGGGGCTGGTGGTGCTAATCGCGGGGTTCGGATTGGCACTGACGCTGGGCGGGCAAAAACTGCTGGATTTCGCGCGCGCAATGCTGCCGGTCCATGCGGTGGCGATCTCCACCCAGTCATCGCTCGCCTGCCTGCCCGCGATGCTGGTCGCCTCGCGCAAATTGGAAGTGCGCGAGGCGACCGCCGATTTCGTCCTGCCGCTGGCGGTGGCGATTTTCCGCGCGACCAGCCCGGCGATGAACCTGGCGGTGGCGATTTATGCCGCGCACCTGACCGGAACCACGCTCACCCCGATTACGCTGGCCGCCGGGGTGCTGGTGGCGTTTCTGGTGTCCTTGAGCTCGGTGTCGCTGCCCGGCACAATCAGTTTTGTCGTCTCGGTCGGGCCTATCGCGATGGCGATGGGGGTCCCGGTGGCGCCGCTCGGGCTATTGGTGGCGGTGGAAATACTGCCCGATCTGATGCGCACACTGGGCAATGTCACGATGGATGTCGCGGTGACTGCGGCGGTGGACCGCAAGGCGGCAACGACAGCCTAAAGCGTCTTTTGGTAAACCGAATATTCCTTGTTGAGCGTGCAGCCGATCCCATCGGCGATCGCCACCATTCCTTGATTGTCTTCCAGGATCCAGCCGATCTCGCCGCGGCTGAAACCGTAATTGGCCACTGCGGTGCTGCGGACGTGTTCGATCATCATGAAGGCCATCTGGCTCGCCAGCCGCGACGCCTGAAATTCGCGCAGCACCCCCATCAGTGGCACGCGGATGGTTCGGCCGCGCGGTTTGCGCAGCCACCACAGCAGCTTGGCCCAGCCGAACGGCAGCAGCTTGCCGTTCAAATCTATCAGCACCTCGTTGACGTCGGGCAGCGTCAGCATAAACGCCACCGGACGGCCTTCCAGCTCGGCGATCACGATCAGGTCCTCGCGCACCAGCGGCTTGAGCTTCTTGCCGGTGTAAGCGATTTCGGCATCGGTAAACGGCACGAAACCCCAGTTGTTCGACCAGGCGTCGTTGAGGATATCGATGATGATTTTGGCATCGCGATCAAAGTGTTTGAGCTCGACCATCCGGATGTGAATCCGCGGATTGCGCTGGCCCGACTGGATGATCCGCTCAATTAGCGGCGGAAAGCGCTTGGTGATATCCAGATCGTAAGTCTTGAGCGTCTTGATCAGCGCATAGCCGTCGCGCTCGATCCAGGGCTGATAGGCCGGGTTATCGTGCCCCATCATCACCGTCGGCGGGTGATCGTGGCCCATGGTCAGCAGCCCTGGTTCTTCCCACACCGACAGGCTCATCGGCGCAAGCACGCGGGTCATCCCTTGCGCCTTGAGCCAAGCTTCTGCCGCGGCGATCAAGGCGGCGGCAGTCTCGGCATCCTCCGCTTCGAACAGGCCCCAGTTACCGGTGCCCGGACCCATCCCCAGCGCGATCGGCTGAGCCAGCGCGAGGTGATCATAATGCGCCGAAATCCGCCCCACCACCGCCGCGCCGCGCCGCGCCAGAAACAGCTGCATGGTCGCGTGCTCGTGAAACGGATTTTTACCCGGGGTGAGCAGCTCGATCATCTCGCTGCGCAATGGCGGCACCCAATTGGGGTCTGACCGGTTTAGCCGATAAGCCAGATCGACAAAAGCCGTGAAGTCGCCCTTGTTGCCGACCGGTGCGACGATTACCTCTGCTTTTGCCACGATGCTGCCTTTGTTTACCCGCAGGAAGACCTGCATATGGACCCTGCAGCTTGTCAAGCCGGGGACAACTGGAATCGAGCAATGAGCGTACTGGAAAAGATCAGACCATCGTCGACCAACCCGGCTGCAGCCGCGCCGGTGGCCGACGATATGGAAATGCTGCGCGCCGCGGTTGACTTGACCCGCGATATTTCGGCGGCGCGAGCAGATATCTACTGGCCCGATATGCTGGCTTCGGCCGCGGTTGGCTACGCCGCGCTGATTGGCGCGATTGTGGCGCCGGGCTGGCCGCTGGCGCTGGCTTGCGCCGCGCTGGCAGTGTTAGCGCTGTACCGCGCTTTGCTGTTCATTCATGAGCTGACGCATATCCACCGTACCGCGCTGCCAGGCTTTCGCACCGCGTGGAATGTGCTGGTCGGCATCCCGATGCTGACCCCGTCGTTCATGTACGAAGGCGTGCATACGCTGCACCATGCGCGCACCCGTTATGGCACCGCAGAAGATCCCGAATACCTGCCTCTGGCCCTGATGAAGCCGTGGTCGTTGCCCGCTTTCATCCTGGTTGCATCGCTGCTGCCGATTGGCCTGCTGATCCGGTCGGCGCTGCTGGTGCCGCTGGGCGCGGTAATCCCGGCGCTGCGCAAGCTGGTGTGGGAACGCGCCTCGTCGCTTTCGATCAATCCCGAGTTCCGCCGGCGGGCGGTCGACGGCGATTTTGCGCGGATGGTGCGCTGGCAAGAAGGCGCGGCGGCGGTGTGGGCATGGTGCCTGCTGGCCAGCACGCAATGGCTCGGCTGGCGCCCGCTGCTGATCGCGCTGGCGGTGGTTTCGGCCACGGCGGTGTTCAATCAGGTGCGCACCCTAGTGGCGCATTTGTGGGAAAACGACGGCGATCCGATGACGGTGACTGCGCAATATCTGGATTCGGTCAACGTCCCGCCGCCCGCGCTCCTGTCAGGGTTCTGGGCGCCGGTCGGGTTGCGCTATCACGCGCTGCATCATTTGCTGCCGTCGATGCCGTACCATTCGCTGGGCGAGGCTCACAAACGGATCAGCGCGCATCTGGGGGTAAGTTCGACGTACGCCCGCGCCAACTATCCCGGCCTGGTCCCGCTGGTGAGCCGGATTGCGCGCAGCACCATGCTGCGCGGGCGTTAAGCGTTGGCGTTAAGCGTTATTCCTCGGTCCTGACCAGCACCGTCTCGCCGATCAGCAGGAACAGCAGAAACGGCGCCCATGCGGCAACCAGTGGCGGGTAGCCGCCAAAGTTGCCCATCGCCAACGCGGCGTTGTCGACCACGAAGTACGTGAAGCCCAGCGCCATGCCGGCGACCGCCCGGATCAGCAATGTGCCCGACCGCGCCAGCCCGAAGGCCGCGACCGAGCCGAGCAGTGGCATCAACATGGCCGAGAGCGGCCCCGACAACTTGTGCCACCACTTGGCTTCAAGATCGTTTGTGCGCCGTCCCGAAGCCTTGAGTGCGGCAATCGACTGCGACAGGCGGAAAATGTTTTGCCCATCGGGATCAATCTTGGTGATCGACATTTGTGCCGGCGTTACCCCCGGTGCAATCACTTGGCTGGAAAGCGGCACCTGCGTTGTGGTGGCCACATCGAACCGTTGCGGATTTTCCAGCCGCCACCCCGGCGCTGCATACGTCGCGCGTGATCCGCGCAACTGTTCGGTGACCATTCCGGCGGCGTCGCGGCGATACCAGGTCACTTGAGTCAGGACGATGTTCGCGCCCGCGCCGGTCACGCTTGCGGCTGTCATAATGTTGGTGCCGTCGGGCACATAGACGTTGTTGCGCACGCCGTTGTCCTTGGGCACCTGCTTGTAATGGAGCGCGCTCCATTGCTTGAGCTGCCCCGCCGCCGGGGCCACCACCGTCTCGTTGAAGGCAAAGCTGAACAGCGAAATCCCTGCTGCGGTCAGCAGCATCGGCGCCAGGATCTGGTGCGCCGACAAACCGCCCGCGCGCATCGCGATGATTTCGCTGTTCTGATTCAGCGGGGTGAACGTGAACAGCGTTGCCAGCAATACCGAATAGGGCAGGAACCGTGCCATCAATTGCGGCGCGTTCAGCGAGATATAGCGCCACACTTCGGCCTGGCCATTGCCTGGCACCGCCAGAATATCGCCGCTTTCCGAAAGCAGCTGGAGCGACTGGAGGATCAGCACCAGCACTACCAGGATGCCAAGAATCCGCACGATAAACAGCCGTGCAAGGTACATCGTCAAGGTGCGCGAGGGGAACAGCTTGCTCAGCATCAGGTCGGCTCGGCCGGCTTGAGTTCGCGGTTGAACAGCTTGCGCAGCCGCTTGCCCAGATTGGCTGAAACCTTCTCCAGCGCGCCGATCGCTTGCCCGCCCGGGACATAGGCGACCCGCCAGTACATCCAGATGATCAGCCCGGCGAACAGCGTAAACGGTAACCACAACACCAGCTCGGGCGGATAGCGGCCTTGTGCAGCGGCGGCCTGGCCGTATTCGTTGATCTTGTGATAGGCCACCACCATGATGATCGACAGGAACACCCCAAGCGACGAGGTCGAGCGTTTGGGCGGCACGGCCAGCGCCACCGCCAGCAACGGCAGCAGCAGCATCATCACCACTTCGACCAGCCGGTAATTCAGGCTTGCACGGGTTTCGTTGCGCAGCTGCTTGCTCGCCTCCTTGTTCCAACCCAGTTTAAGCAGTTCGGGCAGAATATATTCGCGCTGTTTGCCGCCGCGTTGGCGAAAGCCCTCGATCGCGGGCAGATCGATCGGCAGATCGTGCCGCGAAAAGCTTAACACGCGGGGCGGCACGCCGGGTTCGTCCTGAATAATCTGCCCCTGATTAAGCCGCAGGATGATCGTGTCGGGGCTGTCCTTCAGACCAAGGAACATCCCCTCGCGCGCCGAAATCGTGATCACTTGCCCGCTCGGTGACGACAGCCGCGCGAAAATGCCGGTTAATTTGTGACCTTTGTCGCTGCTTTGATCGATCCGCAGCGCCACCTTGTCTTGCAGCGTGGTGAATTCACCGACCTTGATCGACGCGCCCAGCGCGCCCGAGCGCAGTTCAAAATCAAGCTGTTCGTACCAATAGCGCGCCAGCGGCTGAAGATATCCAACGATCATCAGGTTAAGCATGGCGAGCACGATGGTCATTGCATATGGCACCCGCAGCAACCGGGTATAGCCCAGCCCGACCGCGCGCATGACGTCGAGTTCGCTCGAGGTGGCCAATTTGCGGAATGCAAACAGGATTCCCAGCATCAGCCCCAGCGGGATCGCCAGCCCGGCATATTCGGGCAGCAGGTTGGCCAGCATCTTGAACACGACCGAAATCGGCCCGCCTTCGCTGCCGACAAATTCGAACAGTTTGAGCATCTTGTCGAGCATCATCAGCGACGCAGCGATCACGAATACCGCCAGCATGGGCATCAGCACCAGCCGGAAGATGTAACGATCGATGGCGGGGATAAATTTCAAAAATGGGCCTTGGCGATGGCTGGCGCTGGGAGGGCGGGTGGTTGCCATAACCGCGCCAGGCGCGCGGCGAAAGCGGAAACGGCGTAGTGCTGAAGCTGTGGCGCGCGGCTTGATAACGGCGTAGGCCGATGACTGTTCCCGAACCGGAAGGATATGTCGTGCCCGACACTGCAACCAAGCTTCCCGAGCACCATGCGGTCGACCGGATCGGCTGGCTTCGCGCCGCGGTGCTCGGTGCAAATGACGGGATCGTTTCGACTGCCAGCCTGATCGTCGGAGTGGCCGCAGCAGCGAGCGGCAAACCGCAAGTGCTGGTGGCCGGGATCGCCGGGCTGGTGGCGGGCGCACTGTCGATGGCGGCGGGCGAATACGTTTCGGTCTCGAGCCAGGCCGATACCGAAGCGGCCGATATGAAACGCGAGCGCGGCGAACACGCCGCCCAGCCTGAGTTCGAGCTTGCGGAACTGACCGAGATCTACCGCCAGCGCGGGCTGGACGATGGTCTGGCCAAGCAAGTAGCGGCGGCGCTCACCGCGCACGACGCGCTGGGCGCGCACGCCCGCGACGAACTTGGCCTCGCCGAGATGCACCGCGCCCGGCCGTTGCAGGCGGCGCTGGCTTCGGCGGCGACCTTCTCGGTCGGGGCGGCCTTGCCGCTGCTCGCTGCGGTGCTGTTGCCATTGCGCTCGATTCCGCTGGGTACGTCGGTTGCTTCGCTGCTATTCCTGATGCTGCTGGGTGCGATCGGCGCCAAAGCGGGCGGCGCGCCGATTTTGCGCGGGACCATCCGGGTGACATTCTGGGGCGCAATCGCGATGGCCGCAACATACGCAATCGGTAGCCTGTTCGGAACCAGCGTGGGCTAAATCAGATCAAGGTCTCTTCACACGAACGGATGCGGAGATTGCGGGCGCTTACGCTTTTTCCAGCGTGCATTGCAGCGGGTGGCTGTTCTGGCGGGCGAAATCCATCACCTGATTGACCTTGGTTTCGGCGATTTCATAGGTGAACACGCCGCACACGCCGACGCCCTTCTGATGGACGTGCAGCATCACCCGGGTCGCCGCTTCAAGATCCATCTGGAAAAACCGCTTGAGCACCATCACCACGAATTCCATCGGAGTGTAATCGTCGTTAAGCAGCAGCACTTTGAACTGGCTGGGTTTCTTGGGCTTGGTGCGGGTTTTGGTAGCGACTCCAAGCTGGTCCTGACGATCGCCATCGCCGCCCTGCCGTTCATCGCCGGCAGCGCGTGTGGAAACAGCGGGAAGGTCATTCACAATCAGCATGGCACCAAAATATCGTATCGCAGAAACAAAGCACAAGGCCTGTTCGCCCTGTTGCACGAAACATCCTAGCAAATATGAAAAGGGCCGGACAGCGCAAAGCTGTCCGGCCCTGATCTGGCCTCACGGATCGGCTGGAAGAGGGGGGCCGGGTCCGCGTGGGGCAAGTCGCCTTAAGCGGCCTGCTTGACCTTTTCGACAGCGAGGCTGACGCGGGTCGAGATCGGCGCGAACGCGTCACCGGCCAGCTTGACCATGGCTTCCGAATGCTTCGAAGTGGTCGCAACCGCAGCGTCGAAGTTGCGGCGCATCATTTCGCCTTGCAGCTTGATGAAGTCGGCCGGGGTTTTGACGCCAGCGATTTCCTTGACGTCGGCGGTGATGGTTTCGACCGCGCTCTTGCCTTCAGCCATATAGGTCTTGCCCATGTCCTGCAGGCCAGCGGCAAGGATCTTGCCCGATTCCACTACGGCATCAAGGTTACCCTTGGTGAATTCGCCATAACCTGTGGCATAAGCCGAGGTCTTCTCGAACGCAGCCTTGGCCTTATCCTGCGCGGTGCTCATCGCGTCCTTGATCTTTGCGGTATAGTCTTCGGTGGTAGCCTTGGTCTTGGTCATGATGGTATCCTTGATCTGGTTGAACGGGGTAACCTTGGCAGCTGGCTTGGCAGCGGCCGTGACGATTTTCTTGATTACGGGCTTGCTTGCGGCCGGCTTGGCCGCCGTTTTTTTGGCAACCGTCTTTTTAGTGCCAGTCTGCTTGGCCACAGTCTGCTTGGCGACCGCTGGCTTGGCGGTCTCCCGCTTTGCAGCAATCTTTGCTGCGACAGCCGGTTTGGCAACTGTCACAGGGGCAGCCGGAGCGGCTGTGACCACTGCGGCAGGCTCGACTTTTTCGGCAGCCTGCGCGTAAGCCTTCTCGGCAGCGGCGTCGGCCTTGGCCGCGTCGATCTTGGTGTCGATCTTGGCTTCGGCGCCCGATGCGGGGGTGGTGGCCATTGTCTCAAATCCTTTGATCGCAAACCCGCGGCGACAATCGTTACGGGTTATGTTGCAGTGCACCAAATAGGGTTTGCAACTGCGAAGTCAAGGAATTTTTGTGCAGTGCAGCATAAACAGGAACTATGCTTTACTCAGAACAGTTTACCGCGCTTTCACGTACCGTCCGGGGGCATCTTCGATCACCGCATCGCCTTTGCTGCCGGGTGTGCGTTTGCCATCGGCCGCCACTTCACGGTGATCCTGCTGGCGGATCCACTCGGCCCAGTGCGGCCACCAGCTGCCCGGCGTCTCCACCGCGCCAGCGACAAACTCGGCAAAGCTGCCGACTGGCGCAGGGTTTGTCCAGAACTGGTACTTTTGCGCTGCGGGCGGGTTGACCACACCGGCAATGTGCCCCGATCCAGCCAGCACAAACTGCTTTGGTCCGCGCAAATGGTGCATCATTTTCCACACGCTCTGGGCGGGCGCGATATGATCTTCGCGCCCGGCCTGGATATAGGCCGGGGTTTCGATCCGGGTCAGATCGATCGGGGTGCCATCGGCGCTCATTGTGTCGGGCACGACCAAGCGATTATCGCGGTACAGATCCTTCAGATAGGACATATGCCATTTGGCTGGCAGATTGGTGACGTCGCCATTCCAGTGGAGCAGATCGAACGCTGGATAATCATCGCCGAGGAGGTAATTGTTGACCACATAGTTCCAGATCAGGTCGGTTCCCCGCAACAAGTTGAAGGTTGCCGCGGTCACCCGCCCATCGAGGAACCCGGTTTGCCCGGACAGCTTCTCCATCGCCGCCAATTGCTGATCGTCGATGAACACCTTGAGTTCACCGGCCAGTTCGAAATCGACCTGCGCGGTAAAAAAGGTGGCGCTCTTGATCTTGTCTGCCGCGCCACGCCGCGCCAGAATGGCGAGCGCCGCCGCCAGCGTCGTGCCCGCCACGCAATAGCCGATGGTGTGCACCGATGCGACCCCCAGCCGCGCGCGAATCGCATCGACCGCATCGATCTCGGCGCGGATGTAGTCGTCCCATTCGATCTCCGCCATGCTGGCATCGGCCGATTTCCAGGACACCACGAACACGCTGATCCCCTGATCGACCGCCCAGCGGATCAGGCTCTTTTGCGGGCTCAGGTCGAGGATGTAGAACCGGTTGATCCACGGCGGGAAGATCACCAGCGGCACCTCGAGCACGTTCGCCGTGGTCGGGGTGTACTGGATCAGCTGGTACAGCGGGGTTTCGTGAACCACTTTGCCCGGCGCGGTGGCGATGTTCTCACCCACGGTGAACGCCTGCGGATCGACGTGCGTGAGCTGCCCGTTTTGCAGATCTGCCAGCAGGTGCTGCATCCCCTTGACCAGACTTTCACCGCGCGTCGCGACGGCACGTTCCATTACCAGCGGGTTAGTCAGCGGGAAATTGGCCGGGCTGAGCATCTCGACCAACGTGCGCGCGGCAAACCGCAGCTGCTCGCTGCGCGCCGCATCGCTGGCCGGAACCGCCTCGGCGATGGCCAGAATTTGCTCGGCGAGCATCAGGTATGTCTGATGGACCAGCGCATAGAATGGCTGGGCGCGCCATTTGGGGTCCTTGAAGCGGCGGTCGCTGCGCGGCAACGCGGGGGGTTCGGCGCCGGTCGTCACCGCGCGCGGACCAATGCCGTACTGGCCCAGCACAAGTTCGCAAAGCGCCAGACTGTCTTCCCACAACTTCTTCTGGGTATCGGGCTGCGCCAGCGGCAACAGCTTGATCCAGCCTTGCATAATCTGAGCATAGCCGCCCGGTGCGGTTAGCATGGCTGGCCATTTGTCGCTGGCCGAAGCGGCCTGATCGCGCTGAAATTCAAGCCACATGGCCTGTAGTTGCTGTGCCGAATTGGTCCATTGCGCCAGATCGCTGGCGCCGTCCGTCACCTCGTTCGGCTCAGTTCCTGGCAGGAACTGGCTGAACAACTGCTGCGGCGCTTGCATCATCGCGGCAAAAATGTCTTCGGGGGCGGCATTTTTGGCCGACTGGTCACTCATCGAACGGGCTCCTGGGCGCGTTGGCTACACAGACGGCCAAGCGTGGGCAAACCGTCTTTTCCGTCACCGAAGGTGCCAGCAATCACCGCGCGGTGCAACGCGCATTGCCGATCCGTCGATAGTCGCCGTGGAACTTGGGCATGTTTTCGCTGCGCTCGCCAAAATCATAGCCATCGCCGACATACAGATCGAAATTGCGCCCGCCCGGATATTCCTTGGGATCCACTTCCCACGTATTGATCTGAATGTTTTTGACCGCGCCGCCCCATTTGGCATGGCCGCGCAACTCGCTTTTGCCGTCGGCGTGTTTCGTCAGAAAGCGAAACAACACCGGTCCGCACAAACCCTTGTCGGCGACGCTGATCCCGCAAAAATCTTTGCCGCATGGCGCAATATCGATGGTCTGGTATTGGCGGCCTTTGGCGGTGATCACCGGCTGTTTCTGGCTGACTGTCCAGCGGCCATAATAAGGGCTGGCGGGGGCTGCTGGGGATGCGCTCACTGCCGCTGTTGCAACGCCGATCGACAGCAGCGCGATGGACTGGAATAAAGCTTTCATGGCTGCGTTCCCCTCAGTTACGGCGACGGTTTCTAACCCTGTTTGGCGGGCCGTACGCTGCGCCGTTTTAACAGCAATCGTGCTGTTTGTAATCCGCACTGCGCTGCTGGCATTGCAATCGCCGTGGCAGGTCGATGATTTTCCCGAAGCGCTGGCGGTCAAGGCCGAGCTGCTGCCGTGGCTGTTCCCGCTGCACATGATCGCCGGGGGTCTTGTGCTGCTGCTGATCCCGGCAACGCTGCTGGTCCGCCGCCATGCGCGCTGGCATCGCCCGCTGGGGCGGATCACCGCCGTTGTTGTAATGGTCGCCGGACTGACCGCTTTCCCGGTCGCGCTGGTCGCGCCGGTCACCCCGGTTTCGGCCTGGGGCTTCGCGGCGCAGGGCGCAGTGTGGCTGGTGCTGCTCGCGCTCGGGCTGCGCAATATCAAGCTGCGCCGGCTTCACGCGCACCGCGCCGCGATGCTGCTGATGGCCGCGACCACCACCGGCGCGCTGTTCTTCCGGGTCTATCTCGCGCTGTGGGCCTTGTTCGGCGACCTGCGTCATTACGAGATGTTCTACGCCGCCGACGCATGGATCGCGTGGACCCTGCCATTGGCCGCAACCGCGATTTTTCTCAGAGGCACTGGCGCTAGCCCGTTCGATCACCGATAAGGCTAGGCGCGCGGCATTTTCGCGCAAGTAATGGAAAGGTCCAATGTCCGAGGAATTTTACCGCATCAAGCGACTGCCGCCCTATGTCATCGCCGAAGTCAACGGCATGCGGGCAGCGGCGCGCGCGGCGGGCCGCGACATTATCGACCTGGGCATGGGCAACCCCGATCTGCCCCCGCCCGCGCACGTGATCGAAAAGCTGTGCGAAGTCGCGCAAAAGCCTGACGCGCACGGCTATTCGGCCTCCAAGGGCATCCCGGGTCTGCGCAAGGCCCAGGCCAATTACTATGGCCGCCGCTTCGGGGTCGAGCTCGATCCCGAGCACGAAGTGGTGATGACAATGGGCTCGAAGGAAGGCCTCGCCTCGATGGCCACCGCGATGACCGCGCCGGGCGATGTGGTCCTGGCACCCAACCCCTCGTACCCGATCCACACCTTCGGCTTCATCATTGCAGGCGCAACGATCCGCTCGGTCCCGGTCACGCCGGACGAAGCCTATTTCGCCGCGCTCGAACGCGCGATGGCCTTCACCGTGCCGCGCCCGTCGGTGCTGATCGTCAACTATCCCAGCAACCCGACCGCCGAAACGGTCGACCTCGCGTTCTATGAGCGGCTGGTCGCCTGGGCGAAGGAAAACAAGGTCTGGATCCTCTCCGATCTCACCTATTCCGAGCTTTACTACGACGGCAATCCTACGCCATCGATCCTCCAGGTGCCCGG
>JANMCG010000051.1:0-25448 GCA_031361075.1 Novosphingobium sp.
GCATTTCGGTGAGCGGGCTGACCGCTGCCGTCGCTGCGCGGTTCATGGCCGTCACATTGGGTCATTTGGGGCGCGAATATCCGCATAAACTCGATCATGTGCTCGACGGGCCGGCGGACGTCCAAACCCCCGCAGCATTGCATCCGATTTTCTACGGCAGCTTTGATTGGCACAGCTGCGTTCATGGCTGGTGGCAAGTGCTGCGGCTGGCGCGGCTGTTCCCCGATCTGCCCGAGGCGGAAGCCGTGCGGCAGCGCGCTGCAGCACTGCTTACTAAAACCAACTTTGCAGTTGAGACCGCTTATTTGTCACGGCCTTCGGCGCGCGGGTTTGAGCGGCCCTACGGCTGGGCCTGGGCGCTGATGCTGCATGCCGAGCTGGTGCAGCATTGTGCAGCATTGGCGTGCAATGCTGACAGTTTCGCGGCTGCGTTTGCTGGCCGTTTTAAGCAGTTCCTGCCGCTGCAGACTTACCCGATCCGCACCGGCACGCATTTCAACAGCGCTTTTGCGTTGGTGCTCGCGCTCGATTGGGCGCGGGTGCATGATCTGGACCTAGCAGCGCTGATTGATCAGCGCGTGCGGGAATGGTTCTTCGATGACGCGGCGTGTCAGGCGTGGGAGCCTGGCGGCGATGAATTCCTTTCGCCGGCATTGTCCGAAGCCCTGCTGATGAGCCGGGTGCTGGGGACCGATTTTCCGGCATGGTTCGACCGGTTCCTGCCGCATTGTGCGCAATTTATCCCGGCCACCCTGTTCACTGCGGTGTATGTGTCTGATCGCAGCGATGGAAAAATTGCACATCTCGACGGGCTCAATCTATCGCGCGCGTGGGCTTGGAGCGGTATTGCAGCGGCGCTGGGTGAGTGCCATCCGGCCTATGCGCGCATCGCTCCGGTGGCGAACGCGCATCTGGCCGCCGGATTGCCGCACGTGACGGGCGATTACATGGGCGAGCATTGGCTCGCGAGTTTCGCGGTGCTAGCTTTGGAAGCGACCAACTGAGCCACTGATATCACAAAGTTTGCAATCGATTGTTGTTCTTCGCTGCAAGCTGTGCCATGCGCAACGCCGATGCCGCAAAGGTCACGGAGAGAGAGCCATGGAAACCCAGCGTCCGCGCTTGTCGCTAGTGCGAATCCTCGAGATGAACCTCGGGTTTCTCGGCCTGCAGTTCAGCTTTGGATTGCAGCAGGCCAACATGGGTCCAATCTGGGGTTATCTCGGTGCCAGAGAGGCTGATTTTTCCTGGTTGGGCATCGCCGGGCCGCTGACCGGGCTGATTGTCCAGCCAATTGTCGGGGTGATGAGCGACCGCAACGGCCATCCGTGGGGGCGACGCACCCCGTATTTCCTGATCGGCGCGGTCATGTGCGCGCTGGGGCTTTTTCTGATGCCGCTGTCGAACGCGGTCCTGATGGCGTTTTCGCTGATGTTTTTGCTCGACGTTGGTAACAACGTCACGATGGAGCCGTATCGCGCCTATGTGAACGACCGGCTAAATCCCGACCAGCGCGGCTGGGGGTTCCTCAGCCAAAGCGCGTTTACTGGCTTGGCTCAGACTTTGGCCTATCTCGCTCCGTCGATCCTGGTGTACCTGGGGATCAGCCAGACTGCCGCGGTGCGCGGCACCATTCCTCAATTTGTGCTGATCTCATTCTGGATCGGGGCTTTCCTGTCGCTTAGCACGATTGCCTGGTCGGTGTTGCGAGTGCCCGAGCTACCGCTGTCCGCTGCGGAAAAATCCCGGATCGCGGCGCTGCCCAAAGGGATCGGCGCAACCTTCAGCGAGATTGTTGGGGCGGTTAAAGATATGCCGCAGCAGATGCGCACGATGGCCTGGATGAGCCTGTTCCAATGGTATGGAATGATGAGCTTGTGGGGCTATGCCACCAACTCGGTTGCGCGCTCGGTCTTTCACACCGCCGACAATCAAAGCGTCGAATTCCAGTCGGCCCAATTGCTGTATGGCAAGGTTGGCGCGAGTTACAATTTCATCGCATTCCTGACCGCATTGATGATGCCGGTGCTGGCCCGGCGGATGGGGGCAGCGCGGCTGCACGCCATATGTCTGGTATGCCTGGCGCTCGGTTTGCTGACGCTGCCGATCATTGGCAGCAAGGCGCTGATCTTCCTGCCAGCGCTGGGGCTGGGGATCGGCTGGGCGAGCATCATGGGCAATCCCTATATCGTGCTGGCTAACGCGATTCCGCCCGAACGCACCGGGGTCTACATGGGGCTGTTCAATGTGATGATCTGTGCGCCGATGCTCCTGTACGCCGCCACAATGCCGTTCATGTACGAACCGCTGCTCGGCGGTGATCCGCGCAATGCGCTTAAACTCAGCGGGCTGCTGATGCTGTGCGCCGCGGCTGCGGCCTGGCGCGTGCGTGAAACCAAACCTTTGATGGCGCCAACCGCGGCCTGATGCGCGCACGGCTTGCCAGTCTGCACAGCGCCGAGGCAAGCCTCGTGCTCGAATGCTGCGCCGATGCTGCACCGTTGTGGCGGCATCTGGGCGCGCGGATTGAACCGGGTGAATTGGCGCAGCTGGCGGACGGGCGGACGGCAGCGTCGTTTTCGCTCGGCCAAGACATCCCGCTGTCGGTCGCGCCGCCTGCCGGGCTGGGCTGGTTCGGACCGTCAGCGCTGGCGCTAAGCCGCGACGGCGCGGCGTGTGTTCTGGTGTTTGACGCGGCTGATGTCAGCCAGACCGACGCTGCGATCACCATCAGTTTGCGCGATAGCCACAAGGGTGTGCTGCTCGAACAGCGCATCACACTTGCGCCCGGCGGGGCATTCCTGTGCGATGCCCGGGTGGAAAACACTGGCTCGGCGGCGGTCACGGTGGACTGGCTGGCGAGCGCCGTAGTGCCGCTTGCCGCCAGCAGCACCGCGCTGATCTCGTGGCGCGGGCGGCACAATGCCGAATTGCAGGAGTGTCATGAGCCGATGCCCGCGCAGAGCTGGCAGCGTGAAACTCGGCGCGGAATTTCAGGCCACGGTGGACCGCCCGGAGTCGTGGTGCTGGGCGAAGGCGGCACCGATCACGCGGGGCTGGTCCATGCGCTCCAGCTGGCGTGGTCGGGTGACAGCCGGATCGCAGTGGAACGCGACGACGAAGGATACTGGGTGCTGAGCGCGAACGCGGTGCTGGCATCGGGCGAGGTTGTGCTCGCGCCCGGGCAAAGCTACGCCGCGCCGCAAGCTGTGTTGGCCGTTTCCAACAAGGGTCGCAACGGCGCAAGCGCGCAGCACCACGCCGCCGCGCGCGCGCGGATCGCTTGGCCGGGCGGCGCAATGCGCCCGCGCCCGGTGCATCTGAACAGCTGGGAAGCCTGTTACTTCGATCACGATGAAATGCGGATGGGCGAGCTCGCCGAGGCCGCCGCCGCACTCGGGGTCGAACGGTTTGTGCTCGACGATGGCTGGTTCAAGGGCCGCAGCGACGATACTGCCGGGCTGGGCGACTGGACTTGCGATCCGGTTAAATACCCGCGCGGATTGAAACCGCTGGCCGACAAGGTGTGCGCGCTAGGGATGGAATTCGGGCTGTGGGTCGAACCCGAAATGGTCAATCCGAACAGCGATCTGTACCGCGCGCACGCTGATTGGGCCCTGGCGCTGGTGGGCCGGGCGCAACCGACCGCGCGCAATCAATTGGTGCTCGATCTTCGCCGCGACGAGGTGCGTAATTATCTGTTTGGCGCGCTCGACACGCTGCTGCGCGGCGCGCCGATCAGCTATCTCAAATGGGATCACAACCGCGATCTGGCCCCGGCGGGCGGCGCGGCCCAAGTGCGCGGGACGTATGACTTGCTGGCGCGGCTGCGCGCAGCGCACCCGTCGGTCGAGATCGAAGGCTGCGCCGGCGGGGGCGGGCGCTCGGATGCAGGGATGGTGCCCTATGTCCACCGGTTCTGGACCAGTGACAATATCGACGCGGTCAGCCGGGTCGGCATGCAGCGCGGGTTTCTGGCGTGGCTGCCACCCGAGCTGATGGGCGCGCATGTCGGCGGGAGCCCGGCGCATGCCACCGGGCGCAGCCAGTCGCTGGGGTTCCGTGCAGCGGTGGCAATGACCGGGCACTTTGGGCTCGAACTCGATCCGCGCCAGCTTGACGAGCGTGACCGCGACGAGTTGGCCCAGTGGATTGCGTTCTACCAGCAATGGCGCGGAGTGCTGCACGGCGGGCAGACTTGGCTGGGTAAAGGGGCTGACGGGCTGGCTTGGCAAGCGGCAGGCAGCCCTGACGAGTTTCTGTTGTTTGTCGCGCGGACTGTGCCGCCGCTCGATCGCCGCCCGCAACCGTTGCGCTTGCCATTTCTCGGCGATTGCACTGCGGCCGAGTTGCAATTGCTGCGGATCGGCGGCGGCGAGCGCGGCCATGCCGCACGGCTGCCCGCGCTGTGGGAGCAGTCGCAGCGCTTCACCGGTTCTTGGCTGGCGCAGGCGGGATTGCCGCTGCCGCCGCTCAAGGCCGAAAGTGTGGCGATTTTTCATGGGAAGGCAGCATGAGGCTGGCCGATCTGCCGCACCGCCGCCGCAACTTGCTGACCGGCGAATGGCTATTGGTCTCGCCGCACCGGGGCAAGCGCCCTTGGCAGGGCGAGGCCGCGCCGTCATCAGCGCCGTGCATCGCTGCGCACGATCCCGCGTGCCACCTGTGCGCCGGCAACACCCGCGCGACGGGTGAGACGAACCCCCGATATTCCGGCCCTTTTGTGTTCCAGAACGACTTTGCGGCTTTGCTGGAAAAGGGTGGCGCAGGCGCGCCGCACGCGCTGTTCGAAACCCAGCCCGCGACTGGCGAAGCGCGGGTAATCTGTTTTGCCCCCGATCACAGCGCCACACTGGCGCGGCTTGACCCGGCAGCGCTGGCGCAAGTGATCGATTGCTGGTGCGATCAATCAGCCGCGCTTGGTGCGAAGTGGGCCCACGTGCAAATCTTTGAGAACAAAGGCGCGATGATGGGCGCGTCAAGCCCGCACCCACACGGTCAGGTCTGGGCGAGCGACTTCGTGCCCGAGTTGGTCGCCAAAGAGGAAGCGCAGCAGCGCGCGTTCCATGCCGCGCAGGGCACTGTGTTGCTTGGTGCAGTCGCGGAGGCCGAACTGATTGACGGCAGCCGTGTGGTCGAGGTCAATCCGCATTGGTTGGGCGTGGTTCCTCATTGGGCGGCGTGGCCGTTCGAATTGCTGCTGATTGCGCGCGAGCCGGTGGCGCGGCTTGAAGACCTGTCGGGTGAAGCGCGCGCCAGTCTGGGCACAATTATCGCTGCGTTGCTGAAGCGCTACGATGGCCTGTTCGGCTGCGATTTTCCTTACTCAATGGGCTGGCACGGCGCGCCGCATAGTTTGGGCGACGATACCGCGCACTGGCGGCTCCACGCGCATTTCCTGCCGCCGCTGCTGCGTTCGGCCAGCGTGCGCAAACATATGGTCGGGTTCGAATTGCTCGGCGAGACGCAGCGTGACCTAACCCCCGAAAGCGCGGCGCAGCGACTGCGCGCGGTGAAAATTGCGTCATGACCCCGCAGCAGCGCGCACAAGCCGGGTTTGTGGCGGCGTTTGGCCACGCGCCGGACGGCATCGAATTTGCGCCCGGGCGGGTCAATCTGATGGGCGATCACGTCGATTACAACGATGGACTGGTGCTGCCCATGCCGCTGACGGCCGGGACCGCGATAGCGTGGAGCCGCGGTAACGATGCCATGATCGAAGCGATTGCGCTCGATCTGGATGGCGCGCGTGACCGGTTCGATCCCGCGGACATCGGCCACGGCGCCGATGGTGACTGGCGCGACTACTTGCGCGGGATGAGCGCCGAAATGGTCCGGGCTGGATTACCGATCGCGCCCGCCAGAATGGCGATTGCCGGGTCGATCCCGCGCGGTTCGGGGCTTTCTTCGTCGGCCTCGCTGTGCATCGCGGTGGGCCGCGCGCTGGGGGCGGCTGCGGCACACGCGGCCGAGCCGAGACCGCTCGCACTGGCCGCGCAAGCGGCCGAGCACAACTGGGCCGGGGTCAACTGCGGCATCATGGATCAGATGGTGGTTGCAGCGGGCACACCGGGCAGCGCGCTGCTGCTTGATTGCCGCGATCTGACCGCGCGCGATGTCGCGCTGCCAGCTGATTGGTCGGTGCTGATTGTCCAGTCAGGTGTGGTCCGCGGTTTGGTTGACGGCCAATACAATGCGCGTCGCAGCGATTGCGAAACTGCCGTCCGCGCGCTGGGCGGCAAATCATTGCGCGATGCCACCGCCGCGCAGATCGGCGCTGCCGAGCTTGATCCGGTGGTCCGCCGCCGCGCGCTGCATGTGTCCGAAGAAATTGGCCGTACTGCGGCAGCGGTCGCGGCGCTGGAGGCGCGTGATCTGGTTTGTCTGGGCGCGTTGATGCGGGCCAGCCACGCTTCGCTGCGCGATCAGTTTGAGGTCAGCGTCGGCGCGGTCGATGCCTTGGCCGACTTGCTGAACCAGGCGATCGGTTCGGCGGGCGGCGCGCGGATGACCGGCGGAGGATTTGGGGGCGCAGTGGTGGCGGTGCTTGCCACTGCGGCGTTGCCGCGCGCGCTGGCGGCGCTTGAGGCGGGCTATGTCCCGCCTGGAGGAACGCCGCTTAGCATCATTATCGAACCGGGCGGCCGGGTGGCGGCAGGAGTGGCAGAGTGATTGAGATGCAGGCTAAATATACCGCCAGCGGCGCGACGCCGTGGCGGCCGACGGCGATTGCCGGGGCTGAAATTGGCCTGATCGACGCGGGTGATGCCGAACCGATCTTTTTCGGGCTGGATTTGTGGGACAGCTGGCCACTGGCGTATGAGAACGGGCGTACTGCAGTAGTCGCTGGCCGCGAGTACTGGTTTTTTCTAAGCGCGCCGTGTTTTCCCGATCCCGGCCAGCGGCACGACGTGGCACGGATCAGGCTGGCATCGCATGGCGCAGATGGCTGGCGCGATCATGGCGATGCTTTGCCGCCCGAACTGAGCCCCGGCACCCGCGAATGGGCTGGATCGGCGGTGCTGCACGATGACGGACGCAGCGTGACGCTGTTCTTCACGGCTGCTGGCCGCAAGGATGCACCGCCCAGCTTCGAACAGCGGCTGTTTGCAGTTGCGGGATCGTTGGGCGCGGATGGTCCGGGGGCATGGCACAGCCCGGCCGAAGTGCTGCGCGCCGATGCACGCCGCTATGTCGTCGCCGCCGAGACGCAAGGCAAGCCGGGCATGATCAAGGCGTTCCGCGATCCGGCGTGGTTTCGCGATCCGCAAACCGGCCAGCGGCATTTGTTGTTCACCGGCAGCGCCGCCTGGAGCGAGCATGATTACAACGGGGTGATCGGTCTCGCGACATTGGACGCCGATGACCAATGGCAGCTCGGCGATCCGCTGATCGACGCAGTCGGGGTCAACAACGAGCTTGAGCGGCCGCATGTGGTGGTGACCGGCGGGCACTACTATCTCTTCTGGTCGACTCAGCGTCGTACCTTCGATCCAGCCGGGCCCAGCGGACCGAACGGACTTTACGCGATGGTGGCCGATGCACTGGCTGGGCCGTATCGCCCGGTCAATGGATCGGGCCTGGTCGCCGGAAATCCGGCGAGCGAACCCACGCAAAGCTACAGCTGGTGGGTGACCGGCGAAGGCGAAGTGTGGAGCTTTATCGATCATTGGGGGATGCAGGGGCGCAGCTTCGACACACACCCCGAACTGCTCCGTCAGCAATTTGGCGGAACCCCGTCGCCGGTCTTCAAGCTGACGTTTTCCGGTGACCAAATTACCATTGTTTGATCAGGATTTATCGTGCGCCCGCAATATCACTATGCTGCCGCTGCCAATTGGCTGAGCGATCCCAATGGCTTGGTCCATTTCAACGATGAATGGCACCTGTTCTATCAATACAACCCGCAAGGTGAGGATTGGGGAAACATGAGCTGGGGCCACGCGGTCAGTCGCGACCTGGCCAACTGGGAAGAACTGCCGGTGGCGCTGGCCGGTGACGAATTGGGGATGATTTTCTCCGGCTCGGCAGTGATCGACCATGCCGATTCCGCAGGATTTGGTGCAAGCACGATGGTCGCAATTTATACCAGCGCGAGCCATGAGCTGCAGCTGCAACGGCAAAGCTTGGCTTGGAGCAAGGACGCCGGGCGATCATGGCACAAATACGTCGGCAACCCGGTGCTCGATCTGGGGCTGGCCGATTTTCGCGATCCCAACGTGTTCTGGCATCCTGAAACCGCTCACTGGATCATGGTGGTGGTGCTGTCCGATCAGAACCGCGCGGTGATTTATCGCTCGCCCGATCTCAAAGTGTGGGACGAGGTGTCGGACGTCGCCGGCAGCGAAGCCCCCGGGGAGATCTGGGAATGCCCGCTGTTGATCGAATTGCCGATCGAGGGCGAAGACAGTTCGCGCTGGCTGTTCAAGGTCGATGTACTGCGCGGCGCACCGGGATCGGGCGCACTTTATCGCACCGGTACCTTTGACGGTCTGCGGTTTGTGTCCGATCCGCAAGGTTGGCTTGCGCTTGACGGGGGAACTGATTTTTACGCGGCCATTGCCTGGCACGAGCCGCGTGATGCACAGGGCCGGCCGCTGTGGCTCGGCTGGCTGGGCAATCATGCCTATCAAGGGCAACTGCCGCAGCAGGGCTGGCGCGGCGCGATGAGCGTGCCGCGGCGCCTGTCGCTGCGCCGCTTTGAAGAACAACTGTGTTTGCGGCAGGAACCTGCCGAAACAGCGGTGGCCGAGGTAAAGCGCGCGCATCAGGAGCAGGGATTGCTTGGCCCCGCGGCGCGACTAGCCTTGCCCGGCGACAGCAACTTTACTCTGCAAATTGAAGATCAGGCTTCGCGTGTGCTGAGCATCGAGCGGCGCGACGACAAATTGACGGTGACCCGCCATGATCCTGAAGCAGCCTATTTCGATACCGTGCAGCAGGTCCCGTTATTGACCACAGCACTGATCGACCTGTGGTTTGATATCGGCAGTCTGGAACTGCTGGCGGATGATGGCTGCACCGCCATGTCATTCCAGCACCGTATGCGCGGTGATCAGTTCAAGCTCAGTTATGCTTCGACCGGGTTAAGCCGGGACTAGTCATCGTTAAGCCGTATCGCGGCGGATCAACTGCGCGGCCATTTCGATCGACGGCGTATCCGCGCCGCCAATGCGTTCAAACAGCGCCGTAACCATCGCCCGTGCCCCGCCGGGGATGTTCTGGCTGATTGTGGTCAACCGGGGGATGGTCTGTTCCGCCAACGGCAGATCATCGAATCCGGTGACCGATACATCGTGCGGCACGTTGATGCCGCGGTCAGCCAGCGCGCGGACGGCCTGCATTGCGATCAGGTCTGAACCCGCGGCGATTCCGTCAACATCCGACCCAATCCGATCGATATGCGCGGCAATATCGCCGGCCATTAAATCAGCGGCGAGATGCGTATCAAGCTTGATCGGCTGCGCCAACCCGGCTGCCGCAGCAGCATCGCACAACCCCAGATACCGGTCTTTCAGCTCAGGCGCGATCGTTTCGCCCAGAAATGCCAGCCGTTTGCGTCCGGCGGCAATCAAGCATTCGCCTGCCAGCCGCCCACCGGTCCGGTTGTTCACCCCGACTGAGCAATGCGTTTGGTCTAGGTGTTGCGTACCCCAGACGACCATCGGGCGGTACCATTGCGCAACCCGTTCGATTGCTTCGAACTGATTGGACTGTCCGATAAGCAAGACCCCGTCGAGCATCCCCGAATCGACGATGCGTTCAAGCCAGTCGTCGGCATCGGGAATAACGCGGCTGAGCATGATGTCATATCCGCTCTCGGTCAGCGCATCGGCCAGATGGCCCAGAATAGCCATGAAGAATGGGTCAGACAAATGCTGCCGTTGCTCGTGGCCCAGCGGGATCACCACTCCAATGACCTTCGTTTCCTGAATTCGCAGGCGCCGCGCCATCTGATTAGGACGAAAGCCATGCGCGCGGGCCAACGCCTGAATACGCTCACGGGTTTCCTTGTTGACCAGTGCCTTGTCAGCAAGCGCGCGAGAAACAGTGCCAGTTGACACACCTGCTAACCGAGCCAGTTCTGCGATATTGCGGATGCGAGCCGGGACTGGCGGACTGTCTGACATTGGCAGGGCGATCCCGAGTTATTGCAATCGATGGTAAATGGTCTAAAAATTGGCATTCTGTCAACCATCTGGATTTTTCCACAATCGATTTACCAAAAGTTGTTGCAATCGATTGTTGGACGTGCGAGTTGAGGCTTCGACTTGTCAAATGCAAGCAAGAATCCTTGGAGGGGATAGGGTATGAAGAAGTCCATTCTGCGCAATTGCGTTTCCGCAGCAGCAATCGTGGCCGTGGGCCTGTTTGCCGCACCGGCCCTGGCCCAAAGCGCCGCAGCGCCGGCCGCCGACGACGACAGTGCGACTGGCCTGGATGAAATCGTCGTAACCGCGTCGGGCAAGGACAAGACCAAGCTGAACAGCTCGGTTTCGTCGACCAGTGTCGATGCTGCAACGATCGAAAACCTGCACCCGTCGTCTGAAGCCGAAGTGTTCCGTTTGATCCCCGGCATTCAAGTCCCCGGCACCTCGGGCCCGGGCGGTAACTCGAACATCGCCGTGCGCGGCTTGCCCGTCGCCACCGGGGGTTCGCCATTTGTCCAGATTCAGGAAGACGGCCTGCCGACCGTGCTGTTCGGCGATATCCAGTTCGGCAACAACGATTACTGGACGCATTACGATGCCAGCGTTGAGCGGGTTGAATCGGTCCGCGGCGGCGGCGCGACGACGTATGCTTCGCAAGCGCCCGGCGCGGTGATCAACTACATCAGCAACACCGGCGTCAAGGAAGGCGGCTTTGTCCGTCTTAACGCGGGCTTGAATTTCAACGAGACCAAGGTCGATTTCCGCTATGGCGGCCCGATCAACGACGGATTGCGGTTTGCCATCGGCGGTTATTTCAAGACCGGTCGCGGTCCGCTGCACGCCGGTTTCAATGTTTCCGACAGTCTGCAGGTCAAGGGCAACGTGACCAAGGATTTTGCTGACGGTAAGGGGTACTTCCGTTTGCTGTTCAAGGTCGCCGACACCAAGGAACCGAATTATACCGGTGCCCCGGCACTGGCCACGCTCAGCGGCAACAAAATTACAAATGTTCAACCGTATCCAGGCTTTGACGGCCGCGAGCAGTCGAACTATTCAATCTACAACCAGAATTTCCTGATCTACAACCGCAACGGTCAGCTTGAGCGGGTTGGCATGGACGGCATCCGCACCAAGGCGACTTCGCTGGGCGGCCAATTGCACTATGAATTCGGCGACAACTTTACCGTCGATAATAACATGCGTTGGACAAAAATGAGCGGCAGCTTCTCGTCGCCGTTCCTGAACGTATCGCAGGCAGCCGGGATCGTCGGTTCGACGCTTTCGCTCAATAACGTGCCATACGCCACGGTCGGCTCGATCCGGTACGCTTCGGGGCCCAAGGCCGGACAGACTTTCACCGGCAAGTATGTCGATAACAACGTCAACGTCCGCACCAACATCCGCGATATCGGCAGCACCGCTAACGATCTGGCGCTGTCGGCCAGATTCGATCTTAGCGAAGCGGCCAAGGTAACGGTACGCGGCGGGTTCTTCTACATGAACCAAAAGATTGCGATGGACTGGCACGTCGACAAGTCGCTGCGCGAAGTGAGCGGTAGCAACCCATCGCAGCTCGACCTGTACAGCACCACCGGCGCCAAGCTGACGCAAGAAGGCATCTCGGGCTACAACAACAATTGGGGCAATTGCTGCGCCCGTGATTATGATCTGTCGTATACCAACACCGCACCTTACGCGGCGCTCGAACTCGATAGCGATCATTTCAACCTCGACGGCAGCGTCCGGTTTGAAAACATGCACGCCTCGGGCGGCGGTACCCAGGGCGGCAGCGAATTCCTGATCAATTCGAACGGGGTCAATATCCCGGCGATCACGAGCAATTCGGCGCGCGAAGTCCTCAACTATTCGCGCAATTACGTATCGTGGACTGCTGGTGCGCTGCTTAAGGTCAACGCCGACACCAGCCTGTTCGTGCGGGCGTCGCGCGGCGGCCGCTTCAACGGTGACCGGCAGACCTTCGGAGGCAAGATCGCCAGCGACGGTTCGCTCTGCACCGGGGCGCAAGCCAAAGCCGGTTCGCTGGGCTGCACGGCAGACGGCGTCACGCCATCGGTCGATTTCGTCAAGCAATACGAACTGGGTCTGAAAAACCGTGGCGGCCTGGCCGGCGGCCGGTACACGATGGAACTGACCGCGCTCAAGGGTAGCTTCAAACAGTCGACGTTCGAGCTGTCGGCGACGCGCTGCCCCGGTGGAGCTGGCGGCTGTGTCATCGACGCGCGCTACAAGTCTTACGGGCTTGAATTCTATGGCACCTACCGCAACGGCGGGTTCAGCCTGGTCAGCAACGCGACCTATACCAAAGCCACCCGTTCGGGCACCGGCGCCAATGGCGCGCCCACCCCGTTCACCCGCGCGCCGTACATGCCTGATTTCATCTACACCGTGCAGGCCAACTATGATTTTGCCGAAATGGTCACTTTCGGCGTCAGCACCACCGGTCAGTCGAGCATCATCGACGATGCGGGCCGTTCGTACCCCGGCGGCGCCGTGGTTGGCGTGAACATGGCAATTCGCCCAGTCGAAAACTTGGAGTTCGGCATTCAGGGTTACAACGTGTTCAACCGTTACGATCTGCGCGGCAGCGGCAATCTGGCGGACAGCTCGGTTAGCCCGGTGATCATCGGCACCTCGCCGGCGCTTGGCCGCACGTGGACCGCGTCGGTCAAGTACAGCTTCTAATACCAAGAACCCGGTCAAGGGTCGCAAGGAGGGAGGGATGGTTTTCGAACCGTCTCTCCCTTTTTGCTGAGACTGGACTTTGCCGGGTCCGGCCCGCAGGACGAAGCGATGGGCATTTCAGCAGATCAGCCAGCCGCCGCCCGCCAACGCGGGTTTGCGCTGCGCCAAGCGCAGCAACTGAGCGAGGCTGCGGCTGAATTCGGCGCTGCGTCGCGGCAATTTCCCCAAGATCCGGCGCTGGCATTTGGACTGGCGCAGACGCAGTATGAACTTGGTTTTCCAGCAGCGGCGTTGTTTGCTGCTGCCGCAGTGCTGGCGCCCGGTAATCTTGATATCGTGCGCAATCGGGCGCTGGCGCTGGTGTCAGAGGGGCGCGGCGCCGACGCGCGCGAATTGCTCACCGGGTGGCTGGCAAAGCGGCCAGATTGGCTCGACGGGCACAAAGCGCTGGCCACGCTGAACTGGACCAGCGGCAACCGCGCCGGGTTTACCGATCATCTGGCGGCGGCCTGCGCGGTGCAGCCGGATAATCCGGCATTGTGGCAGGCATGGTTCGGCAATCTGGCGCAAGCGCGGGACTGGACGGCGGCAAGCGCCGTGCTTGATCAGGCTGAACGCCACATCGGCTTGACCCCGGCGCTGCAGGTTTCGCGGCTGTTCATCGCGGTGGAAAGCGCTGCGCCCGACGCCGCGGCCTTGATCGAAGCCACCGCCGCCATTCGCGGCGATGTGACCAGCCTATGCCGGATCCGCCATGCACTCCGGCACGGCGAGGCGGCGCGCGCCGCAGCCGAAGCGCTGCCGCTCACTGCCGGGGCATCGGCGATGCTCTACTGGCCCTATTTGTCGCTGGCCTGGCGCATGCAGGATGACGCGCGCGCCGATTGGCTCGACCAGCCCGAGCGCCTGATCCAGACCTTCGAATGCGGCTGGTCCGCTGCTGACATGAGCCAATTGGCCGAATTGCTGCGCGGATTGCACACAGCGGCAGCACCATACGTCGAGCAATCGGTGCGCGGCGGCACGCAGACCGATCGGTCGGTGCTGCTCCGCCATGAAGCGCCGCTGCAGCGGATCAAGGCCCGGCTGCTCGAGCTGGTTCGGGCTTACGTGGCTGGGTTACCCCCGCCCGATCCCCGCCATCCGCTGCTATCGGCCCCACGCGATCAGCTGCTGATCGAAGGGAGCTGGTCGGTGCGGCTGGCGGGGCAAGGATACAATGTGCCCCACACCCATGCCAACGGCTGGCTTTCGACCGCGTTCTACGTCGCGCTGCCGGACGAACAACAGCTGGGCCCGGCACCGGCCGGACACATTGCGTTCGGGCAAGCGCCGGCTGAACTAGGGCTTGCGCTCAAGCCCTATCGCACCATCGCGCCGCAGCCGGGAAGGCTGGCGGTTTTTCCCTCGACAATGTGGCACACCACCGTGCCTTTTAATCAGGGCGAACGGCTGGTGATCGCTTTCGACATTCGCAGGCCCCCGCGTAGGAAATGATTATGCCATCTCAACATTCAATCCGATCGGTTGTTATCGTCGGCGGTGGGACCGCTGGCTGGATGACCGCCGCGGCGCTGGCCAATGCGATCCGCACCGGCTGCACGATCACGCTGATCGAAAGCGATGAGATCGGCACGGTCGGAGTGGGCGAAGCAACAATTCCGCCAATCAAGACATTCAACGAAACGCTCGGGATTGACGAGAACGAATTTGTGAAAGCAACGCAAGGTTCGTTCAAGCTTGGCATCGAATTCGTCAATTGGGGCGCGTTGGAGCAGCGCTATTTCCATCCGTTTGGAACCTATGGCCGCAACTTCGATTTGCTTCCGCTGCACCAGTATTGGCTTGCCGCGCAGGCGCGGGGAGATGCACCCGACTTGCACGAGCTGTGCATGGCCTGGGCCGCTGCCAAACGCGGAAAATTTGCCCCGCCACTGGCCGAACAGCGCAGCGTGCTTTCGACTTACGACTACGCTTATCACTTCGATGCCGGCCTCTATGCGCAGTTCCTGCGCCGATACGCCGAAGCGCGCGGGGTGGTGCGAATCGAAGGCACGATCGGCGACGTCGCGCTGGACGGGGAAAGCGGCCATGTCTCGCACGTCACCTTGCAGGACGGACGCCAGATTGCGGGCGATCTGTTTGTCGATTGTTCTGGCTTTCGCGGGCTGCTGATCGAAGGTGCACTCGAGACAGGCTATCAGGATTGGCGGCATTGGCTGCCGTGCGACAGCGCCTATGCCGCGCCATGTGTCCGGGCGGGGGAATTTACGCCATACACCCGTTCGACCGCGCGCGACGCCGGGTGGCAATGGCGGATTCCGCTGCAACACCGCACCGGCAATGGTTATGTCTTTTGCAGTAATTTCATCTCGGATGACGAGGCCGCCGGGACGCTGATGGCGAACCTTGATGGCGAAGCATTGGCACAGCCGCGCAAGCTGACGTTCGTCACCGGGCGGCGCAATTTGTTCTGGAACCGCAATGTGATCGCCATCGGCCTGTCGGGCGGGTTCATGGAGCCGCTTGAATCGACCTCGATCCACCTGATCCAAGCGGGCATTGCCAAGCTGATCGCGCTGTTCCCCGATCGCAATTTCGATCCGCTGGTCAGAGATGAATACAACCGGCTCGCGGTGGCTGAGTTTGAGCGGATCCGCGATTTCATCATCTTGCATTACAAGCTGACCACCCGCAGCGATAGCGAGCTATGGCGCTATTGCGGCGCGATGGAGGTGCCCGACACGGTCACTTGGAAGATCGAACATTTCCGCCGCAATGGCAGGCTAGTGCAACGCGATGCCGACCTGTTTGGCCCACCCAGCTGGCTTGCAGTGCACATCGGGCAAGGCAACATGCCGCAAGCCACTGATCCGCTGCTGGTATTGCGCGGGGCCGATCATGCCGAGCACTTGCGCAAACTGGAAGCCGCGTTGATCCGCGCGGCCGAAGCCATGCCCAGCCACGCCGATTACATCGCGCATAACTGCGCGGCAGCACGTTAACCGATCGCGTTGAGCTTGAACCTCTTCGACTGGTGAAAGGAGAACCGCCGTTCATAAGAGCGTGGCGGTGCAACCTTTTCCAGAGAGCGATTATCTTGGGCGCATCCTCATATCGAGCGGCGGCCCAGCGCAATCGCCCCGGTAATTCCGGCTTGATCACCCAGGCCTGGAGTGACGATGTAGCGCTCCAGCCCGGGATCGAGCTGCGGGGCCTTGATATAGCCCGCCAGCCGCCGCTCGGTCGCTGCGCGCAGCGCTGCGATCAAGCCCGGTGCTTTCATCACCCCGCCACCGAACACCAGCCGGTCTGGCATGTGCAGCAGCACCAGATTAACCGCCAGTTGCGCAATATAGTCCGCAATCAGGTCGATCTTGTCGTGCGGACCGGACAATTCGGACAGGCTTGCGCCCCAGCGTGCTTTGATGGCCGGTCCCGCCGCCAAGCCTTCCAGGCAATCGCCGTGGAACGGACAAAAGCCGGGGTATGGATCAAGCGCGGCGTTGCGCGCGACCCCGATGTGTCCGCTTTCAAAATGTGAAAAGCCCGCCAGCGATTTGCCGTGGCGCAGCACTCCGCTGCCCACCCCGGTGCCGATGGTGGTATAGGCCAACGTGATGCAGCCTTGGCCCGCACCGCTTTCCCATTCGCCCAACGCCGCTCCGTTGACGTCGGTATCGACCACGATCGGCGCGCCGAACTGCCCTAGTACATCGTGAAATCGCGCGCCCGCCCAGCCAGGCTTGGGGGTGGTGGTAAAGGTACCGTAAGCTGCGCTGAAAGGATCGACGTTTATCGGCCCGAAGCTTGCCACGCCAAACCCGCTGATTGCCCCATGCGCGCTAGCCGCTCCGCGAAAAAACTCGGCCAGCGCTGGAAAGCAGCTTGCCGGAGTTTCAGTGGGGATGCGCGCCTGCGCCAGAATGGTGCCATCGCGCCGCGCCAATGCGGCAACAAATTTGGTCCCACCGGCTTCGATTGCGCCGATCAATTGCTCTGCCATCGTAATCGTCTCAACCTTTGCAAACGGTGGGTAGGTTCATACCACGATGAGGTCAAACCGCGCCCTGCCGGGTGATCCAGTCACGCACCAGCAGAGCGGCTTCAGCCGCTTGCCCGGGCTGGCCAAAATAGTAGTGGTTCGCGTCTGCGATGACGTGATGTTCGATCGAGCATTTGTTTGCCGCCGCCATCAGCCGCGCGGCGTGGCTGGGGGTGCATGCGTCATCTGCGCCGTTTTCGATCACCAGCAGCGGGCAGGCAATTCGTGCGGCGCATTTCAGCCCGTCACCGTTAGACAAATCATACGACCATTGCGACAGCCACGAGCGCAAAGTGGTAAACCGTGCGAGGCCGACCGGACCATCGTTGACCACGAATGGATCGCCCAGCATGCAATGGTTGGGCTGACGGTCGTTGGGATCGACCAACGGATCAAGCCAGCGCGGATCGGCCATTGTCCCCTGCACGGTAAAGCAGCGTTCATGCTGATCAAGCCCTTGCCTTTTAAGCGCGGCCAGTTCGTCCTGCACCCAAGCCGTAATCCGCCGGTTGCGCGCGATTTGACGGGTCCGGTATTCGGAAACAAAATCCTCGGAATACGGTGGTTTGGGGCCATCGGCGGCGTAAAGATTCCATTTTGAATTGCGCTCGAACGGGCGGCTCTCATCTTCGATCGAGGGATCGAGCCATTCGGTCAGGGTAAGGTTTCGTGAAAGATGCGCGGCGAGCAGCAACACTCCGTCGGCTGGGATGAACCCGGCGGCGGTCAGATCGTATGGATCGCCTGCGGGAGTATGTGTGACGCGCGGATCCTGCGCCTCGGCCTGGTAAAACAGGCTTTGCGCTCCGCCGCCGGACCAGCCGCCCAGATAGACTTTCCGGTAACCCAGCTTGTCTTTGGCGTGGCGGACGCAGGCGCCCAGATCCATCACTGCGCGCTCCATGATCAGCGCTGTATCATTACCGCGATAACGCGTGTTGCAGTAGATGACGTGAACGCCCAACTTTGCCAGCACGGTCACCAGCGGCAACCAAGCACCGCCGCCGATCGGGTGTGAGAAAATCACCACGCTGCCCGCTGGTTCGGTGGGTTTGAGGTGCAACGCTTCGACCACCACTTTGCCGATTTGCCCGGCATAGGTGTCCTTGAACGCGCTCTCCTCGTCATAGACAATCAGGTAAGGGATGCGCTGAAAACTAGCGTCAGTCATTGCGGTCTGGCCTTGCGCTGCGATGCCCCAGCATGGAGCGCAAGCCGGTTGCAAAGCAAGCGCAGTATTCAGACCGGCAAGGTCACAACCACCGTCTTGCGGCCAGAACGTACGCCAGTTTGCCGATCGCGCGGTAGCATTGCACACTTGCTCGATCGAGGCCGTGAAGCCACTGCGGCACGTGCGCTGCGCAGCTAGGCTGCCATCCGACGGCGCATTTGCTGCCGGGCGTGAAACAGCCGCGTCTTCACGGTGTTTTCAGGGCAGCCGACGATCGCTGCGATTTCTCGCAGCGGCAGGTCTTCATAATAACACAGCCATACGACCTCGCGCTGGTCGGGTGACAGCTGCCCAAGTGCCAGGTGCAACGATTGGGCATCGCCTGCCGCCTGCGCAACGTCGAATGGCGAAGGCTCGGTCGAGGCCGGCTCAGCCGCGGTGCCTGCTCGCCACGGATCGTCGCTCAGCAGTTCACGCCGTTTCCGCAGCAGATCGATCGCTTTGTTGCGCACAATCCGGCGGATCCAGCCATCGGCGCTGCCGGTGCCGGTATAAGTGGCGGCGCTGCGCCAGATGTCGAGGAATGCCTCGTCGACGGCGTCTTCGCCGCCAGCGCGGTCGCCGCATAATATTGCCCCGGCAAATGCGACCAACGCTGCGTATTTGGCGCGGTACAATTGCTTGAAGGCGGCGCGGTCGCCGGCTGCAATTGCTGCGATCAATTGGCCCGAATTCATGACCGTGTCCCCCGGTTGACTATTTGCGCATTTTTATGGCTGGCGATCAGCCAGCCAAAGCACCCGGCTTGATCGCCCAGCACCCGCGACTGTAAAATTCGCGCGTGATCGGCGGCCAACAGCCCCGCCTCGGTGTGATCCTGCACGTGCCAGTCCAGGCAGGCCTGCTGCCAGCCGCGGGCAATCCGGTCAGCCATGAAGGCCGGCACGACGATCGATCCGGCAGGGGCCAAGACCTGCCAGGCTCGTTCGAGCAAGTTCCCCAGTTGCGCGGCCGACATCGCCTCTGCTGCGCGCGGAAAATAGATCAGATCGAACTTTGTGCCTTCGGCCGCTGCTGCGACCATGAATTCTGTAGCGGTACGCGGCACGATCGCAGCGCTTGGACCAAGCATTGCAGAAAGTTGCTCAAAGCGGTCGAGGTTAGTCGCCGTGGTGCTCAGGTTGGACAGATCGCGTCCACGCAGCACCGCCAGTTCGCAATCGAAGCTGTCGCCCAAAATTGCGATCGATCGGCCGCCCTGCCACGCACGGGCAAGCATTTCGCCAGCATGTTTGACCCGCGCACGGATCGCCCGGTTAAAGCTGCTCGCAGCGATGATCTGGCTGAGCGCTGCGGCTGTGGCTGGTGGTACAGCGGCGGTTTGCGGAGCGCAAATCTGGCTGATCAGCTGGTTGATCCGATCTGGCGCGCAGCTGTGCGCGATCATCAGCGCGGGTTCCTGCGCCAGCATTGCGAACAATGGATGCTCGCGCAATTGGTTGCGCGCGTCAGCCAGGCTGGCGCTGTGCTCTGCGGCCAGATCGAGCATCACGATCAGCCGGGTGATGGCTTCATCGGGATAACCCAGCTCGATCTGATGCGACACTTGAGCAAGGAAGGTTGCGGTTGTCATAGCTGCTCCAACAGGTGCGGCGTCCCTGATGCAGCGGCGGTGCCCGGCCAGCGTGAGCGAAACGTCCGGCGAGCGTGAAAAAACAGGCGAAAAAGTTCGATTGGTTGATAAGTAGCCAAAAATAGAGGGTCACATGGGCGATTCTGGGGGTTACTGTCTCTTTTTGTTGGGGTCGTTCAGGCTAAACGGCCCGGATGGCGGGCGGATCGCGGTGACAAGTAAGCGCGGGCAAGCATTGATCGCGATGCTGGCTTTGTCGGGTGGGGGCGAGCGGACCCGTACCTGGTTGCAGGACCGGCTATGGGGCACGCGCTCGCCCGAACAAGGCATGGCCAGCTTGCGGCGCGAGCTATCGAATCTAAAAGCATTGGTGAATCTGGACACAGTGGCAGTGCTTGGTGCTGACAGCCAGCGCGCTTGGCTCGATCTGGCGCAAGTGAAAGTCGATGTTCGCGAGGTGGCTGCGGCGCAACTCGTCTTTGAGGGCGAGCTGCTGGAAGGTCTTGACCTGACCGAGGCAGAAGAATTCGAAGAGTGGTTGCGGGCCGAACGCGCACAAATTGCGATGCGGATCAGCGATGCCAAGCCAGCCAGCACGCCTGTCGCTACAGCGCCAACCGAACCGGCTGGCCCTTCGAATGCTGAATTCGCGCGGCTGCCGGCGCTGGCGGTGCTGCCATTCGCCAACCAGACCGGCGACCCCGTGTTCGACCACGTTGCCGAGGGGATGAGCGAAGACCTGATTGACCGGATGGCGTCGCTGCGCTGGTTGCCGGTGATTGCGCGCAGTTCAAGCATGGCTGCGGCGATTAGCGGCGAAGGCACACGCGAAACGGCGGTCAGGCTGGGTGCACGTTATGCCGCCGAAGGACGGCTGCGGCGGTCGCAAGCGCAGCTCACGCTGGCGATATCGCTGATCGATGCCCAGGAGGGAACGCAGCTTTGGTCAAGCCGCAGCGAATTGCCGTTGGATGCCGCGCATGACCTGGTGGCCGAGCTGATCACTGGGTTAGTGACCGCGCTGGGCGGGCGGATCGAACAGCAGGAGCAAGTGCTCGCACTTAAGCAGCAGCGCGGCGCAGCTGCGTTTCAGGACCTGATCTGGCGCGGCAAGTGGCACCTCAACCGGTTGACGCGTGCCGACGCCGCAATGGCACGACAATGTTTTGCGCAGGCTGCCGAACTTGATCCAAATTCGGCCGAAGCGATCATCCAGCTGGCTTGGGTCCAGTTGTGGGACCTGTGGGTCGGACGCGGCGATGACGACCGGATCCGCGCTGCGCGCAAACTGGCGCAGCGCGCGATCATTGCCGATGGTGAAGATGCGCGCGGCTATATGCTGAGCGGGATTGCCGAATTATGGCTGCGGCAGCCGCTGCGCGCCGAGGCATTGCTGGCGCGGGCCGTTCAACTCAATCCAAGTCTGGTGATGGCGCGGGTGCAATTGGGGGTGGCGCATTATCTGCGCGGCGATCCGCAACTTGCGCTCGAGCACTTGCAGCTCGCCTTGCGGCTCAGCCCGAACGACCAGTATCTGTTCTTCACGCATGGCGAACTGGCGCAATCGTGGCTGATGCTGGAAGACTTTGCCGCCGCGCTGGACCATGCCGAGCGCGCGCTGCTGCACCGTTCGGGCTATTGGATGCCCTATGTCATTCAGGTCAATGCCCTGGTCGGGTTGGGCGAGCTGAGCAAAGCCAAGACGGCGCTGGCCGAATTGCTGCGCATGCGGCCTGATTTCACCCCTGAGTTTTGCGACTGGACCCCGTTCCTAGATCCGCGCTGGAATCACGCGTTGAAGCAGGGATTGAACCTTGCGCGGGGTTGAAGCGACTTTGGACTGACCCGGACGACGGGCAACATCGGGATTTCGTGATGAGCACCAGCAAATACTACGCTGCGATCAAGCAGGCGCAGGCGCAAGCAGGTGCGCTGTGGTCGGGCCCGTTGCCGCCGTTTGAATTCGGCTTGCTGGCGCCGCGTGGCATGGCCGCGCGCATTGTCGGCCGGCTGACCTTGCCCGCGCTGTCAGCGCTATATGCCGTCTCGCGGCGATATTTTCCGGTGTTCGCATTGGGGGGCGTGACCCATTTGACCGCTGACGCGCAGGTGCGCGAAGTGCTTGGCCGTCCAGAAGATTTCGCTACGCCATTTGGCCCGGAAATGGCCGAATTGGCCGATGGCGCGACCTTCCTGCTGGGGCTCGATGGGCCCGAGCATGACCGGATGCATGCGATCATCAGGCGTGTGATCGATCCAGCCGATAGCGTTCAGTTCGCCGAAATGTCGCAGCGGTTTTCCGCCGCATTGCTGGAAAACAGCGCGGGCCGGATCGATGCCGTGGCGGATTTGATCAAGCGGGTCCCCGCCGAAATATGCCTGCGCTTTTTTGGGCTGGTATGCGACGACGTCGACCAATTTGCCGACTGGACGATTGCAATCTCGGCGTTCCTGTTTGGTGACCCGGCGGGTAATCCGGCGAGCCGTGCGCTGGCAGTAAACGCTGCGCGGCGGCTGCGGTTCGTTATCGACGATGCCATCGCCCGGGCCCAGCGCGATCAGCTGGCAGGGCTACTTGGCACCGCGCGAGCGGCGACGCTGGTTGAGCGGCTGGTGCAATTGCAGGCGCGCGAGCCGGTCACCGACGCCGAGCTTCGCGCCATTCTTTTCGGTCTGGCGACCGGGTTCATCCCCACCAATACGCTGGCGGCGACCCGGATGCTGGAAGTGCTGCTCAAGCGCCCGGACGCGATGGCTTTGGCGGTTACGGCGGCCAAGATCAGCGATCTGCCGGCGATGCGCCGGATCGTTTACGAAGCGGGGCGGCTGAGCCCCGCCTTGGCCCCGGGGCAGTGGCGGTACTGCTCGCGCGATACCACGATCACGCTCGGTCGCCGCCGGCGCAAGATTGCCGGCGGAACAACGCTGCTCGTTTCGACCATGTCGGCCATGCGCGATACGCGCGTGATCAAAGATCCTGGCCGGTTCGATCCGCACCGCACCGGGCCCGATGGCCAGTGGCAGGAACCCGAACTGCTGTTCGGCCTGGGCGCGCACGTGTGCATGGGGAAACATCTGGCGCTCGCGCAGATTTCGGCGCTGTTCATGGCACTGCTGCGCCAGCCCGGACTGCGCCGCGCGGTTGGCCAGGCTGGGCGGATGCGATCGGTGGGACCGTTTCCGCGCAGTCTGACGCTTGAATTCGAAACATCCGCTGCGCAGCAGTCGATGGTGCTGGTGGTGGTACCGCTCAGCGCGGCGGCGGACCGCAGCGCGCTGGATGCCGCGCTGGTCGCGCTGGGCAATCCAGCTGGCTCCGCAATCCGCGCGGCGCTCGACGCGACCGGGCTGGTGCATTTCTGTTCGCTGGCGTCGATTGACGCGGGCGATAGTCATCACCTGGCGTTTGAGCTGAGCCTGGATGGGCCGCCAGCCCCCGCCTTTGCCGCAATCGAAGCGCATGCAGCCGCGCAGCTGGTTCCGGTGTTTGCCGCCGCCGGTCTGCGCGAAGGCGAGCCATTGGCAGCGTTTTTGGCGCGGCACGTGGTGACCTTGCACGGCAAACCGTGGGGCGCCACCGGGCTGAATTTCAACGGGATCGCTGAATTTCCAATTGCGCAGACCGAACGGCAGTACCGGTTTGCCGAATTTGCCGGGCGGGCGGTGCAGGATTATCTCGCCAGCGAAACTGCGCGCGGCAGTCATCCGATGCTGACTCTGGCGCACGTCCGCCGGATCCTTGCGCAGGACCCGGCGCTGCGGCGCCGTGCCACGCCATCTCAGCACGCGTTGATGGACGAGGCCCAGCGCGAAGGCTTTGACGCGATGCGCCTGCTGCCGTCGGGCAAACAGGTCGCGCTGTCCCATTTCAAGGTGCCCAGCAACGCGCAGGCGTTTGGCAGGTTCCTGCGCTCACGCGATGCCCGGATGCTGACCGTCCCGTTATTGGTGCTGCTGGCCGGATGTTCGGCGCTGCTGTGGTGGACGCGCGGGCCTTCGCCGCTGCCGCTGGCGGCGCAGCTGGGCTGGCTGGGGCTGCAAGCGGCGTTTGGCGCGGTTGCCTGCTTTGCGGCGCTGGTCACTGCGTTTCTGGTTCTGTTGCGCCGCGCCGAGCTGCGCGATGTCCCCGATGATCGCCACGCCACGCTGCACCGCCTGCGCGAAATCGCGCGCGGCGAGGATAGCCCCGGGCATTTGCAAAATCACGTCATGGCGGTCGGCACGTTAAAGCCGGGGTACTTGCGCCTGCTGATCCACGCGTTTGCGCTGTGGGGCATCCGGGTGCTGATCGAATCCGCGTTTCGCCCGGGATTCGTGCTTAACATGGGGACGATCCACTACGCGCGTTGGTGGCGCTTGCCCGGCACCAAGAAAGTGGTGTTTTATTCGAATTTCGACGGTAGCTGGGAAAGCTATCTCGAAGATTTCATCACCCGCGCGCGGCAAGGCCAGACCGCCGCCTGGAGTAATTGGCAAGGCTTTCCGCCGACCCGGTTTTTGACGTTCGATGGCGCGCAGAACGGTGACCGGTTCAAGCGCTGGGTGCGGACGGTGCAGCAGATCGCGCCATTCTGGTACGACCGGTTTCCGCGGCTTAGCTCGGACAATATCCGTAATAACGCGATTGTGCTGGCCGGGGTGGCGCGCGGGCGAACGCTGGTCGAGGCGCAAAGTTGGCTTGAATGTATGGGGTCGATGCCGCGCGCTGAAAACCGGCTTGAAAGCGACGAGGTGCAGGCGCTGGTCTTTGGCGGGCTGGGCGCGCTGCCATGTGCCACGGCGTTGGTGATCAAGCTGCCTAGCGGCGTCGCTGCGGGGGAATGGATCGATTGGCTGCGCGGACGGCCGATGACCATCGATGGCCTGGCGGCGAGCGGAGATACCGCCGCGATTGCCGCACTGCACGATGCCGGGGTAATCGTACCGATCCCGCGGCCCGCTGGTGTGCCGCCCGAATATGCGCTCAACCCGTCGCTGACGCTGGCATTCGGTGAGCGGCCCGCGCTGGGCGAGCGCGCAGCGCCGGACCTGCGCAGCGGGCTGGAACGCGCGGTCTGCCTGTCATTCAGCGCGGCGGGTCTGGCGACGTTTAACGTGCCCAATGGCGATGCCGGCACGCTGCTTGATGGATTTCCGGCGGCGTTTCGGATGGGCATGGCTGCGCGCGGGCGAGTGCTGGGCGATCTTGGCACCAGCGCGGCGGAATACTGGCGCTGGCACGATAGCCCGATCAGCAGCAACCCGGCCGAGGCGCTGCTGCTGCTTTATGCGCAGAGCGCCGAGGACCTTGCGCTGGTCAACCAAGTCCACCAGCGGCTGCTGGAAAATCATGGCGGGCAAGTGATTGGCACGATCGATTGCGGTCTGGTCGATCCGGCCAACCCCGAACGCGAGCATTTCGGGTTTCGCGACGGAATTTCACAACCGGTGATCCGCGGCACCAGCCGCTCTGTGAGGGGAGTGCCCGAGCGTGATCTGGTCGAGCCGGGTGAATTCGTGTTGGGCTATCGCAACGGGCAGGGCTATTTTCCGTTATCCCCCAAATTGCGGCCAGAAAGCGATTTGCATGGCGCGCTGCCGGTTACCGACGATCTGCCAATCGGTCGTTATCCCGATTTCGGCACCCGCGAACGGGCCGCGGCGCCGCGCGATTTTGGCCGCAATGGCAGCTATCTGGTGGTGCGCGAACTGGCGCAGGATGTCGATGGGTTTGAGTCATTTGCGCAGGCCAAAGCCGCCGAACTG
>JANMCG010000249.1:0-1609 GCA_031361075.1 Novosphingobium sp.
CACGAATCGGCATTATCGGCAGCGCGGGGCGCATGGGCTCGGCGCTGGTCGAAGCGATTGCGGCGGCGGGCGCGGTTCACGCAGGCGGGGTCGATCAGAGCGGTGATCTGCCCGCGTTGGCGGCAGTCAGCGACGTACTGGTCGATTTCTCATCACCCCTGGCGCTTGAAGCCAATCTTGAGGCGGCGATGGCAGCCGGGGTGCCGCTGATGATCGGCACCACCGGGCTCGCCGAACGCCACCACTGGCTGTGCGATGCAGCAGCGGAGCAGATCGCGGTGCTGCAAACCGGCAATACCTCGCTCGGCGTCACGCTGCTGGCGCATCTTGTGCGCGAAGCCGCCGGACGGCTGGGCGAGGATTGGGATATCGAGGTGACCGAGACCCATCACCGCATGAAAATAGATGCGCCATCGGGCACCGCGCTGCTGCTGGCCGAGGCGGCGGCGCAGGGACGCGGGATTGCGCTTGAATGCAATTCCGCAAGAGGCCGCGACGGCAACACCGGTGCGCGGCGACCCGGCGACATCGGCTTTGCCAGTTTGCGCGGCGGCAGCGTCGCGGGCGATCATACCGTGCTGTTCCTTGGCGATGACGAACGCCTGATCCTTTCGCATTTGGCCGAAAACCGCAGCATTTTCGCCAAGGGTGCAGTGCGCGCAGCGCAGTGGCTGATCGGCAAAGACGCCGGACGGTACACGATGCCGCAGGTGCTTGGCCTTTGAACAAGATTCAGACGTTCGAGTTCTTTCGGCGACTGGCACAAGACATTCCGTCGCCCGAAACCGAGCTTGCGTTTGGCAATACTTACCAGTTGCTCGTCGCGGTGGTGCTTTCCGCGCAAGCGACCGATGTCGGGGTGAACAAGGCGACCAAAGCGCTGTTCGCGGCGGTCAAGACCCCGCAGCAAATGGTCGAGCTGGGCGAGGAAGTGCTCAAGCAGCACATCAAAACCATCGGGTTGTTCAACACCAAGGCCAAGAACGTGATCGCGCTGTCGGAAATTCTGGTTCGCGATTTCGGCGGCGAGGTTCCGGCGGACCGCGATGTGCTGACCACGCTCCCGGGGGTCGGGCGCAAGACTGCCAACGTGGTGATGAATTGCGCGTTCGGGGCCGAGACCTTCGCGGTCGATACGCACATCTTTCGCGTCGGCAACCGCACCGGGCTGGCCAAAGGCAAGACCCCGCTGGCGGTCGAATTGCAGCTAGAGAAAAAGGTGCCGCAGCCGTTTCGGCTTGGCGCGCATCACTGGCTGATTTTGCACGGGCGCTATGTCTGCAAGGCGCGCACGCCCGAGTGCTGGCGCTGCGTGGTGGCGGACCTGTGCGCGTTCAAACCGAAGGTTCAGAAGAAGTAAGAGGTTCACGCAGAGGCGCGGAGAAGAAAGGAGAGGCGCGGAGATGTTACGCCGCGCCGCAGGCTGACATCCTAGTCGAAGGCTGCGTCAGGCGCATCGTCAAATTCTAAAGCGGCTGCGCCGCGAGCGCAACCCCTCTGCGCCTCTCCTTCTTCTCTGCGCCTCTGCGTGAACCCCTTCTTCTACCCCGCCGGATCCAGATGCAGGCCCTTTTTCCCATGCTCCGGCGTCTCGCCCGGCGCGTACAGG
>JANMCG010000027.1:0-10945 GCA_031361075.1 Novosphingobium sp.
CCAGCCTGGCGCCGGGCTTTCGCGCCGTCGCAGCCAGCCCCGGCGCGCCGTTCGCGGTGATCGCCAACGACGAAAAGCGGATTTACGCGATGCAGTTCCACCCCGAGGTGGTCCACACGCCCGATGGCGGCAAGCTGTACAAGAACTTCGTGCGCCACGTTTGCGGGCTGGCCGGCGACTGGACCATGGCCGAATTTCGCAAGACCAAGATCGCCGAAATCCGCGCGCAAGTGGGCACCGGGAAGGTCATCTGCGGGCTGTCGGGCGGGGTCGATTCTGCGGTGGCCGCGGTGCTGATCCACGAAGCCATCGGCGAGCAGCTGACCTGCGTATTTGTCGATCACGGGCTGATGCGGATGGCCGAGGCCGAGCAGGTCGTCAGCCTGTTCCGGGGTCATTACAATATCCCTCTGGTCCACAAGGACGTCAGCGCGCTGTTCCTGGGCGGGCTGGCCGGGATCACCGATCCCGAAGCCAAGCGCAAATTCATCGGCAAGACCTTCATCGACGTGTTCGAAGCCGAGGCCAAGGAAATCGGTGGGGCGCAGTTCCTTGCGCAGGGCACGCTTTATCCCGACGTGATCGAAAGCGTCAGCTTCACCGGCGGGCCGAGCGTGACGATCAAGAGCCACCACAACGTCGGCGGGCTGCCCGAGCGCATGAACATGCAGCTGGTCGAGCCCTTGCGCGAACTGTTCAAGGACGAAGTGCGCGAGCTTGGCCGCGAGCTCGGCCTGCCCGAGATTTTCGTCGGCCGCCACCCGTTCCCCGGCCCGGGCCTTGCGATCCGCATCCCCGGCGAGGTGACCCGCGAGCGCTGCGATATTCTGCGCAAGGCCGACGCGGTTTACCTTGAGGAAATCCGCAACGCCGGGTTGTATGACGCAATCTGGCAGGCCTTCGCGGTGCTGCTGCCTGTAAAGACCGTCGGCGTGATGGGCGATAGCCGCACTTACGACAACGTCTGCGCGCTGCGGGCCGTAACCAGCACCGACGGCATGACGGCAGACATCTACCCTTTCGACGCGGCGTTTTTGTCGCGCGTGGCGACCCGGATCATCAACGAGGTCAAGGGGATTAACCGGGTGGTCTACGATTACACCAGCAAGCCGCCGGGAACGATCGAGTGGGAATAGCGTTTTTGACACAATGTTGCCGCGCGCACTGACCCTGGCCCTAATTTGTTCGCCTGCGGGTCTTTCGCCTTCTGGTTGTTCGTCAACCGGCCGTCCGCCAGCTCAATTCACGGCATGAGCACCGCGCCGAGCCGCTCGCCGTCGCTGCGCCTGATGCTCGGCGCGACCGGGGTGGTGTTCGGCGATATCGGCACCAGCCCGCTATATGCTTTCCGCGAAAGCTTTATCGGCCACCACCGTCTGCCGCTCGACCGGTTCCATGTCCTGGGCGTGCTGTCGATGCTGGTCTGGGCATTAATTCTGGTGGTCACCATCAAATACGTGTTCGTGACGATGCGCGCTGACAATCGCGGCGAAGGCGGCAGCTTTGCGTTGCTGGCCTTGATCGAGCGGGTCGCGCGGCGATCGCCCGCGCTGCCGTGGATCGCGGGCGCAGCGCTGATCGCCACCGGGCTGTTCTATGGCGATGCCGTTATCACCCCGGCGATCTCGATCCTGTCTGCGGTTGAAGGGCTTGAATTGCTGGGCCGCGGGATGGCGGGCTACATCATTCCGCTGACTCTGGCGATCGTCGCCGCGCTGTTTGCCGTGCAGCGGCTTGGCACCGGGACTGTCGGGGTCGTGTTCGGCCCGGTCATGGCGGTGTGGTTCCTGACTATCGGATTGCTGGGGGCAAACCAGGTGATCGCCAACCCCGATGTGCTCAACGCGATAAACCCGGTGCAGGCGGCGCGCTTTTTCATCAGCGATCCGGTCCAGGCGTTCTTTACGCTTGGCACCGTCGTCCTGGCGGTGACCGGGGCCGAAGCACTTTATGCCGATATGGGGCACTTTGGCCGCACCGCCATCGCCCGGGCGTGGATCTGGCTAGCACTGCCGGCGCTGCTGCTATGCTATGCGGGGCAATCTGCGCTGGTCTTGCGCCAGCCCGAGGCGATCGCATCGCCGTTTTACCTGATGGCACCGCCGGCATTGCTGCCGCCGCTGCTGATCCTGGCCGCAGCCGCCTCGGTGATTGCCAGCCAGTCGATCATCAGCGGAGCCTTTTCGGTCACCCAGCAAGCGGTCCAGCTGGGCTACCTGCCGCGGGTCAACCTGATACACACCTCAAGCGAGGCGCGCGGGCAGGTCTATTCGCCCACGGTGAACCTGCTGTTGCTGGTTGCAGTGGTGGCGCTGGTCCTCATGTTCCGGTCGTCAAGCGCGCTGGCCGCGGCGTTCGGGCTGGCGGTAACGATGTCGATGGTTCTGACCACGCTGATGATCGGCTTTGTGGTATTCCGGGTCTGGCGCTGGAACCCGCTGTGGGCGCTGCCGCTGTACCTCGCCTTGCTCGTGCTCGACCTGGGCCTGTTCGCGGCTTCGGCCACCAAATTCGCCGATGGGGGATGGTTGCCGGTGACGATCGCCAGTGTGCTGGTAATCGTCTTTGGAACCTGGCGGCGCGGCCGCGGCTTGCTCCGCGCCAAGCTTGCGGCAGAGACGATGCCGGTGGCGCTGTTCCTCAAATCGGCCGCGGGGGTCACCCGTGTCCCGGCCGCGGCGATCTACCTGACAGCCAGCCGCGAAGGGGTTCCCCCTGCGCTGCTCCACAACCTCAAATACAATCTGGTGTTGCATCGCACGATCATTCTGCTGACGGTCGAAACCACCCTGACCCCTACTGTCAGCGGCGATGCCCGGATGAGCGTGACGCAGGAAGGCCCGGGTATCACCCGGATCGTGCTGCGCTATGGGTTTGCCGAAAGCCCCGATATCCCCGCCGCGCTGGAGGCCAACCGCGATCGGGTGGGCTGCGATCCGCGCACCGCGGCCTATTTCCTCAGCCGCCAGACGCTGGTGCCATCGCGCCGCCCGGGCATGCCGCTGTGGCAGGAGCACCTGTTTGCCGCAATGCTGCGCAATTCGGAAACGCCGATGTCGTTCTTCAAATTGCCGCTGGGCCGCGTGGTCGAACTGGGCAGCCAGATCACGATTTGAACCGCCACGATGGTGCGTGCCCAAACCTGGCGCGGCGGCGTTCAGGCGGCCGATCCATTTGCCCGCGCAGCGCAGCCTGGCAAGGGTCTGAACGATCGACAGCACCCGCACCGTGCCGCGGCCGTTGGCGCGCGAATAGTCCCGCGACGGCGGGGCGGGGCGGCGGCGGCGTGGCGGCGGGGCGGCGGCGGGGCGGAGCGCGACCTAGATCGCCACGAACTGCCCAGCCGCACGGTCTTTGCGCACCTTCAGTCCGCCGAAGACCTGCCCGCTCATCGCGATATAGACCCCTGGCGGCGCGACTTGCGCGGCGGCGAAGGCCATGCCCAGGTTGAACGGCGCGTCGGTTTCGGCAAAGCGCGCCGGGCTGAGCGCGCCAGTCAGCACCACGGTCTTGCCCGAAACTCCGGCGAGCGCCTTGGCGGTTTGGGTCATCGTGTCGGTACCGTGCGTGATCACGATCCGCGTTTCGGGAGCCTGCGCCACCCGCCGGGCGATTTCGGCACGATCGTCGTCGGTCAGTTCGAGGCTGTCCTTGCGGCACACCTCCTCGATCCGGAACGCCAGCCCGACCCGCGCCTGGCTCAGCAGCGCGGGGATGCCACTGTCGACGATCTGGTATTCGCTCAGCGCGTCGAAATAGTTCTTGTCGATCGTGCCGCCAGTGGTCAGCACGAGGATTGCGGGAGTGGCCATGCCGCCGCCCTAGCGGGTTGCGCGCGCCCTGTCCAAACGCCTAGGGCCGGAACTTCACCCCGGTCATCTGCTCCGACTTGGCCCACAGCGCGGTCGCGAGCGCGGTATCGCGGATATGCGGCAATACGCCCGATCCGCGCGGGGTGGATTCGCTGACCATTGCGCCAATATTGCAATCCTCGCAATAGACCCCGCCCTCGCCTTCGAGTAGCGGCGAAACTGCGCACCAGATACTGGTCGCGGCGCCTTGCTCGGTGGTTTTGAAGATCGGGTTGAGGTTGCCGTCAGCGTCGAACCAGCCCATTTTGACTTGCTCTTCTTTGGTCAGGTGCCGCTGCAACGGCGTGATGATCCCGCCGGGATGGACCGAAAACGCGCGCACCCCTGCGTCCTGCCCCAGCCGGTCAAGCTCGAGCGCGAACAGCGCGTTAGCCGATTTCGCCTGACCGTAAGCGGTCCATTTGTCGTAGTCGCGATGGTCAAAGTTGATATCGTCCAGATCGAGCCCGATCCGCTGGTGGCCGACCGACGAGACCGACACCAGCCGCGCATGACCGCTCGCCGCGAGCAACGGCCACAGCCGCGCGGTCAGCTGAAAATGGCCCAAATGATTGGTCGCGAACTGGCTTTCGTAACCGCGCGAGTCGCGGCTCAGCGGATTGGCCATCACCGCGGCGTTGTTGATCTGAATGTCGATCCGGTCGGTCACCCCGGCAACGCTTGCCGCACAAGCATCGATCGATGCGGGATCGGACAAGTCGAGCGGCAGCACGCTGATCTGACCGTCGATCCCGGCCAGATCATTCAGTGCCGCATCGGGCCGCCGCGCAACCACGATCACGTGCGCCCCGGCTTGCGCCAACGCGCGCACGGTTTCGGTCCCCAGCCCCGAATAGCCACCGGTGACCAGCGCGGTCTGGCCGGTCAAATCTATCCCCGCGATCACTTCACGCGCGGTCGAGCGATAACCGAACGGCGAGGCGATCGGGGTTTGGCCAGTGGTCATTGGGCAGTGGTCATGGGGCAGGGTCCTTCAGCAAGCCGGACGCGCTTAATAGTGCGCGAGCGTGACCGGCACCGAAGTATAGCCGTGGACGAAGCAGGCCGCAACGCGCTCCACCGGACCGGTCACGCTGGCCCGCAGACGGCGCTTGCTCATCTCTTCAAGCAGCGTGCAAAGCTGCAACTCGGCAACCCGCGCGCCGACGCAGCGGTGAATGCCATAGCCGAACGACAAGTGCCGCCGCGCATTGTCGCGATCGACGATCACCTTGTCGGCATCGGCAAACACGCTCTCGTCGCGGTTGGCGCTGATGTACCACAGCACCACCTTGTCGCCCTTTTTCATCGCTACGCCGTCAATCTCGGTATCCTCCTCGACCGTGCGGCGCATATGCGCGAGCGGGGTTTGCCAGCGGATCAGTTCCTGCACCGCGTTAGGGATCAGCGCGGGGTTGGCTTCCAGCTTGGCGCGTTCATCGGGAAACTGGTCAAGCCCATAAACGAATGACGACATGGAATTGCGCGTGGTATCGTTCCCGCCGACGATCAACAGGATCAGGTTGCCCATGAATTCCTGCTCGCTCATGTGCTTCATCGCGTCGGATTGCAGCATGACCGAGATCAGGTCTTTGCCCGGATTGGTCAGCTTCTGCTGCCACAATTCGGCGAATGCCGCGCCCATTTCAAACATTGCGCCGTTGCGCAATGCAAAGCTGTCGGGGTCTTTCATCAGCTCGACATTGCCGCCGATATCCGACCAGTACGTCAGCTTGTGGCGCTGCTCCCACGGGAAATCGAACAGCGTGGCGAGCATCCCGGTGGTCAATTCGATCGAGACTCGCTCGGTCCAGTCGAATTGCTCGCCGATCGGCAGACTGTCGAGCACTTGAGCGGTGCGTTTCTGCACCTCGGCTTTCATCGCGGCCACTTCGCTCGGCCCGAACGACGGTGCGACGGTGCGGCGCTGGCCGGTGTGATCGGGCGGATCCATCGCGATGAACATCGGCATCCGCATCTCGCCCTCGACCGGCTCGAGCGTACCCCCGGCAATCGAGATCCCGCCATATTCCCAGCTTGACGAAAACACCTTGGGCAGCGCTTCGATATGCACGATCGGTTTATACGTGCTGACGGACCAGTATGGCCCGAACGAGCTTTCAGGGACATACTGGATCGGCGCCTGCGCGCGCAATGTGCGGAACGGCTCGTGCCAGCGATCCTGCGCGTAGAGCTCGGCCAGCGAGACATCGATCGGGGCAAGCAGCGCGGCGGTGTGCTCAAGCGTGGCGGCGGTGGCCATAATTCTCTCCCGTTGCGCGCTCCTCGCAGCGGGAGGCGCTTACAGGCGTGTCAGCCTAAAGCGCGGCGATGACGAGTCAAGCGGCGGCGGGGCCGAACTGGTGCGGTCCGATGGCGGCGGCGATGCGGCCGCTTTTCGAAAAACTTTTCAAGCTTGCGAACAGTCCGTGCGCGGACAGGCCGCCACCGGTGCTGCCAACAAAACGCCGCCCGGATCGCTCCGCGCGGCGGCTTGGTTCACCGAGAATCGGCCATTTGGTGCTTATTTGGCGATCCGGCGGTACGGCACGAATTCGCCCAGGCTGATGAAGCCATTGGGGAAGCCGCCGCTGCGGTCGACCGTGTGGACAATGTCGAGGCTGCAGAACTGGCTGCCATAGGTGCGGGTCACCAGGATATCATCGTCGTCGAGATCGGCCGCATTGCGCGGGGTGTTGACCCAGATAGTGTTACCCCAGCCATAAACGATCGCGGTCTTGTCGAGCACCTGCATCTCACGCGTGTCGAAATTCGAAATGCACTGCTTCGGCTTGCCCGCGACCCGGCCTTCGAGCAATTTGCTAAGCTGCTGTTGCGGGGTCAGCCGCGGCTTGGCTTGCAACGCGGGGCCGGTCAGCAGGGCTGCGGCAACGGTCAGCGCGACGGCGATCTTATTCATGGGGTTCGACTCCAGTCAGAGTGAGGCGGTGACAATAGCATGGCTAGCTGAACTGCGGCTGAAAATCATGCCGTCCCGCCGACAGTCAGACCCGACACCAGCAAGCTGGGCTGGCCGACCCCGGCGGGCAGGCTTTGCCCGCCCTTGCCGCAGATGCCCACGCCCTCGTCGATTGCCAGATCGTTGCCGATCCCGATCACCTTGGTCAGCACGGTCGGCCCATCGCCGATCAGCGTCGCGCCCTTGATCGGCGCGCCCAGCCGGCCGTTCTCGATCTTGTATGCCTCGGTGCAGGAAAACACGAATTTGCCTGAGACGATATCGACTTGCCCGCCGCCAAAGCTCTTGGCGAAAATGCCCGATTTGACCCGGCTGAGAAGCTCGCCAGGATCGTCGTTACCGGCGCGCATGAAGGTGTTGGTCATGCGCGGCATCGGGGTGCTGGCATAGCTTTCACGCCGCCCGTTGCCGGTGGCCGCAACCCCCATCAGCCGCGCGTTGAGCCGGTCCTGCATATAACCTTTGAGGATCCCGTCCTCGATCAGCACGTTTTCTTGCGTCGCGGTGCCTTCGTCATCGATCGACAGCGAGCCCCGCCGGCCCTGACCTCCGACCACAAGCAGCGTCCCGTCATCGACCACGGTGACCCCGGGCGCGCCGACCCGCTCACCGATCCGGCCCGAAAAGGCGCTGGTGCCCTTGCGGTTGAAATCGCCTTCAAGCCCGTGGCCGACCGCTTCGTGCAGCAGGATGCCGGGCCAGCCGGGACCGAGCAGCACGGTCATCTCGCCCGCCGGGGCATCGACGCTGTCCAAATTGGTCAGCGCCTGCGCCAGCGCATGATCGATTGCGCGGTTCCACGTCGCAGGCTCGAACAGGTCATCGTACAAACGGCGTCCGCCGATCCCGAAACTGCCGGTTTCACGCCGCCCGTTCTGCTCGGCGACGATGCTGACATTAAGCCGCACCATCGGGCGCACATCGGCGGCGGTGAAGCCATCGGCGCGGATAATCTCGACCGCCGACCAGTTGGCAGCAAGGCTGACGCTGACTTGGGCAACGCGCGGATCGCGGGCGCGCGCAGCGGCATCGATAGTTTCCAGCAGCGCCACTTTCTCGGCAAACCCGACCGCATCAAGCGGCGAGGCTGCGGTGTACAAGTGGCGGTTGTTACGGCGCGGCGGCGGCGCGGGTTGCGCTTGTGCCGGATCGAGCAATTGCAGCGTTTCAGCCGCACGGCGGATCGAGCCTTCGCTGATCTCGTTCGCATGGGCAAACCCGGTCATCTCGCCCGAAACACCGCGCAAACCAAACCCCGCATCGCGCGAATAATCAGCGGTCTTGAGGCGCCCGTCGTCGAACACGAATGTTTCGGACGCGATAAATTGCAGATACAATTCGCCATCGTCGCACCGCGCCAGCGCATCGCGGGTCAGCACCGCAGCGCGGGCAGGATCAAGCTGGGCAAACAGCAACGAGCGGGGGTCAAGAGCGGTCATGCGCTCTATATAGGGATGCTAGCGCGAAATCGACAAGATGACCGAGTAAGAGCCATCGATCGTGGCATAATGCTGGATTTCGAGCGAAACTTCTCCCGCTTGGTCAGCGTCCCCGGCGAACTTGCCTTTGAAGAATTGCAGGACTTCCAAGCCTTCGACGGTGGTTTCGTAATCCTGCAGTACAAAGGCACCGCTGAGGCAGGGTTCAAGCGCGGCCTTGATCCGCGCGTGTTCACGCTGCGCCGCCGCAAGGTCGCCCGCCATCGCCCAGTTGCAGTCGATTTGAAACAGGTCGGGCGGCCCCGATATTTCGCAGCCGCTGGCGCCATCCAGCGAAGTCGGTTCGCCGCGATAGCTCATCGCAATTTGCCCCCGCTGATCGGCAGCCGAAGCGATGCCGCGCAGCGCAGCGCTCCCCGGCTGCGCAATCGCGTCAAGCAGCGCGCAGTCGGCGCTCGCCGCATGCGCTGGCGCGGCGCTCAGCGCGGCACTTGCCGCCAGCGCCGCGAGCGAGCGGAGGATCAAACGCTCATGCCCGAGGAGATATCCGGCAGCGCCGCCTGATCAGCCCCATCCGCCGGCCCGCCGGTCAGCACAAAGCGCCGGTCGCAATAGCCGCAATCGACATAGCCGTGTTCGTCGATTTCCAGCCAGACGCGCGGGTGGCCCAGCGCCGCGCCGCCGGTAATGTTGCTCGCGCCATCGCATTTGACACGGCGGCTGGTGGTGGGGACGATTTCGGGGGGATTGGTCATGCCGCCGCATTAGCAGCAGCCGCGCGGCAATTCCAGCTTACTGGTATTCGAGCGTGACCGTGAACGACCCGGCGTAATTGCCCGGCACCTGATTGGCATTGACGCGCAAGGTTGCGCCAATCGGAAAGGTGAAAATCCCGGTCGATGACGAGATCCGGAAGGTTGTCGGGGTGGTTGACAGCGTTGCGGTGGGCGAGCTGCCGATCACGAAGGTATCGAAGGTCATCTTTTCGGTCCCGCCGATCCGGGTGACGGTCGAAGTGTTCGAAGTAACCAGGATGCCGACGTTCTGGTTAGCACTGCCTTTACCGGCAAACCGTGCCGCGCGAACGGTGGAATCGCTTGCCAGCCTTGCCCCACCGGTGGCGGTTCGCGCGCCGGTTGGGGCGACTGTCACGGTTCCGGCGGTGGTCCCGGCAATGATCTTGCCAAAATTGATATCGTCGACTTTGAAAAAGCTGAGCTGTGCCACCACGATGGCTTTGGCGGTTGCCTGAACGGTGACGCGGCTGGTTTGCGCGGCGGCCGGGGCGGCGGCAGCCAGCGCGCAACTTGCCACCAGCACGGTGCAGACTGCCTGAGCAGCGTGCCGCCAACGGCTGTATGATGAGGCTGGTGCGCGCGGCATACCCTTGCACCTAGTCAATCCGGCTCAAGGCATCCTGCATGAAACTGGTTAATGCCGCGGAAATTAATGGCGCGCCAAGCCGGAACCCAGCCTATTGGTACTGCACGGAAATCGTGATCGAGCCGGTGTAAAATCCGCCCAATTGATTAGCGTTGACGTTAAGCCGTCCGCCGATGTTGAGTACGAAAATCCCGGAATTGGTGGTAATTGTATAGCGTTCGGCATTGGCACCCTTGGTCAGCCCGACGCCTTTGCCGTTAGCGTTGCCATTGCCGGTAAAGCTGATCGTGTTGTTGGTCCCCAGCGTGATATTGTCGAGCACCATGGTCTGCCCCAGCCCGGTCAGGTTGACCACGCTGGACAGGCTGATCCGCGCGGCCATGTTTTTACTGCCCATCCCGGCGAACTGCGCGAACTGACATTTACCGACCTCGAGGATCGGCCCGGTCACGCTGCAGGCACCGGTGACCTGATCGACCGTGACCGTCCCGGCTTGGGGGCGCGGCACGATCCGCCCGAATTTCAGGTCTTGCACATAGACCAGCGTCATCGGCGCGACCACGGTCGCGCGGGCGGCGGCCTGCGCCGTGATCTTCGCGCCTTGGGCTGCGGCTTGGGTGCTGGAAAGCGTAGCCAGCATAACGGCAAAACCTGCGTAAACTGCGCGAATCGCGGTGCGTTTGCGCCCGCCCGATATGGAATTGCCCCAGATCACTACGCTCGGGATAACGAATTAACCTGAAGCAGCCTTGCACTTGTCTGGTTACCGGGCCGGTAACGATTGTTGTCCACCACATCGCGCCACCACACTTGGCAGCCACGCACGTTGCAGGGTTTGCCTTGCCCGGTTGACGCGCTAAGCGGGGCCGATGGACACACCAGCGGCAATCTCGATCAAGCACCTCGTCAAACGCTATGCCCCCAGCGGCAATGCCCCGGCCAAGCTCGCGCTCGACGATGTCAGTTTCGACGTGCCGCAGGGCCAGATCTTCGGGCTGCTCGGCCCCAACGGCGCGGGCAAATCGACCCTGATCAACATCCTCGCGGGCCTCGTGATGAAGACCGGCGGCACCGCCGAAATCTGGGGTTTCGATATCGACAAGGACTTGCGCAACGCCAAGCGTTCGATCGGCATCGTCCCGCAAGAGATCGTGTTCGATCCGTTTTTCACCCCGTTCGAGGTGCTGGAAAATCAGGCTGGATTATACGGCGTACCCAAGGAATTGCGCAAATCGATGGAGCTGCTGCGGCAGGTCCATCTGGCCGACAAGCACAATGCCTATGCCCGCACG
>JANMCG010000068.1:0-8328 GCA_031361075.1 Novosphingobium sp.
TGGAGGCGCTCGATCCGTTGATCGTGCTCGCGCTCCAAGCAGGCGGAAGGGACAATGCCACTGCGGTTTTGATGGGGTTTTGACGGCGACAATCCTCACTCGGCAGATCGAGTGGGCAAAGATCGCAATTGGGAGCGAATAAGTGACACGGCAAGGCACGATCCGGCTTTGGGCCGTTACAGCATGGCCTCTGCTGGCAATTTCGGCGCAGGCCAGGACTGACGATGTTGCAGTTGTCGAGACGGCTACGGCGGAGGTTGCTTCGACCGCGCCCGAGGCGTCGATGGCGATCGGCGAAGCGGTGCACATTCGGATCGGTCGCGCGCTCGATTTCGAAGGCGCCCCAGTCTATTCCGCGCGGTCGATCTTCTCAGCAAGCGCGGCGGTCGCGTCGTTTTCCGATCGACCAATAAGCACTGCTAGAGCAGTTTCGACAATTGCCATCCACTCGGGCTCGGCGCTCAGGGCCACTCTGACCAGCGGTTTCGGCATGCGATATGATCCAATCCTTGGAACGACGCGGATGCACTCCGGCGTCGATCTAGCTGCGCCAAGCGGCTCGCCGATCGTCGCGAGTTCAGACGGCATGGTCAGCAAGGCCGGCTGGAATGGAGGCTACGGACTTTTCATTTCGCTAGAGCACGGTGGCGGGATGGAAACCCGCTATGGACACATGTCCCGCTTGAACGTTGTCGCCGGGCAGCGCGTCCGAACGGGTGACGTGATAGGGTTCGTGGGGAGCACTGGACATTCGACCGGACCCCATCTTCACTTTGAAACACGCATCAACGGTCAGGCTGTTCGGCCCAACATCGGTCGATCACGTTGATCCCCATGGTCGTACACGTTTAAAGCGATTTAACGGTCGCCACCCAGCAGGAGCCGAACCTCTGCCGACAAGCTTTCAGAGAGCGTTTGAGTTGCAAGCAAGGACTGTGGGGAGCGATGTGGGGATAGTGTGGCGTCAGATATTCTTTATGATATTATATCAAGGCCTTATGCAAAAGATTTGCTTCCCTGCCTCTCCGCCAAGTAGTCTAAGTAATTGGTCTAGAACGATAATAGTCCCGAAAAAGGGCGCGAGACTGCGCCATTCTGGGGATCCAGGGGAACCCGGAGAGCGCCAACTCCAGAGCATTTCCGGCCCATTGGAGGCTTTTTCTCCGGAGCCTAAGTGGCGTGTACCCTTTGGCATTTCGGTACATTCGGCTACCTTCAGCTACGGCACTGAATTATGCAGCGGCGCCGAAGCGCCGCTAACCAACCCCGTTCAGTTGCCGTCGGTTATTGCTCGAATACCGCCGCGCGCTGGAAGTTCCAGTCCGTCGGTATCTCGGCGCTCACCAGAGATCTCGTGGTGACCCGTGCGGGCTGGTTACCAGCCAGGATTTCCTCGACCAGTTGCGGAGCGAGGAAGTTCAACCGGACCACTCGCGACACCCATGACTTGTTGATTCCCTCGGTGGTCGCGATCGTGGTGATGTCCGTTTCGCCGCTGGCTAGCAGCGACCACCACTCGCGGGCCTGGAGGAGATGCTTGACCAATCCCGGCGATGGCGTGCCCGCCGTTGCGGCCGTTCCGTTGCTGTGAACCAGCCGCACCGCCATCCCCGTGCGGGTCAGACGGACAGGCGCGATTAACTGGAGGGTCGAGCCTTCGCCCGGCGCTGCTAGACCCAGTCTTGATGCAAGGGTGTCGATCGAGAGCTCGACGTGGACTTCTCGAGGGGTCGCCTGGACCCGCGCAACCAGCTTGCGAACCAGTGCGAACTCCTTTCTACGGACCGCGGTGGCCAGCTTCTCAGCGCGCTCCATCGTTGCGCGGATTTCGTCCGGCGCGGGCGCGATGCCGGCGCTGGCGAGCAGCGCGAGCGGGTCGTCGAGCGCCTCGGCCAGTCGTTCGACCACCGCCGCTTCGATCTCGCGCGCCGGGATACGCATACCGGTGGTCGAAGTCGCATCGGGCTCATGCTGCAGCGCCCGGCTGACATAGTAGCGATAGCGCACCTTGCCCTTGCAGGCGTGGGTCGCGACTAGCGGCTCACCATCCTCGTCGACGATCAGCCCGGCGAGCAGGCTGGGTGATTTGATCTGACCCGGTGTGCGTTCACCCTGGAGGTTCTCACCGAGCCGCAACTGTGCTGCGTCCCACACAGCGCGATCGATGATCGCGCTGTGCAGGCCCTTGTAACTGCGCCCCTGGTGGTGGATCTCGCCGATGTAGATCGGGTTGGTCAGGATCTTGTAGAGCTGGCCGCGGCTGAAAGCGCATCCGCCCATCGCTCGGCCCGTCGACGCGGTGCGCTTGGGAACACCGACGCCCTCTTCGAGCAGCGCATCATAGACCAGCCTGACAGTGCCAAGTTCGAGGTACCGGCCAAAGATATCGCGCACGACCACGGCGTCACCCTCGACGATCGCCAAGCTGCGCCCATCAGGCCGATAGCCGAGCGGTGGCGTGCCGCCCATCCACATGCCGCGAGCTTTCGAGGCCGCGATCTTGTCGCGAATACGCTCGGCGGTGACCTCGCGCTCGAACTGCGCGAAGCTGAGCAGCATGTTGAGCGTAAGCCGTCCCATGCTCGTGGTGGTGTTGAACGACTGGGTGATCGAGACAAAGCTGACGCCCGCCTTGTCGAAGGCCTCGACCAGCTTTGAGAAGTCGAGCAACGAGCGGGTCAGTCGATCGACCTTGTAGACGACCACGATGTCGATCGAGCCTGCGGCGATGTCGTTGAGCAGACGCTCGAGTGCAGGGCGCGCCAATGTCCCGCCCGACAGCCCGCCGTCATCATACACATCGGGCAGTGCCGACCAGCCTTCGCTGGCCTGACTGAGCACGTAGGCGGCACAGGCCTCGCGCTGGGCGTGGAGCGAGTTGAAGTCCTGCTCGAGACCCTCCTCGCTCGACTTGCGCGTGTAGATCGCGCAACGGATCTTCTTCATGCCGCGATCCTCCCTTCTTTGGGCGTGCGTTCCTTGAGGCCGAAGAAGGCGGGGCCCGACCAGCGCGTGCCGGTGATGGTTCGCGCGATCTCGCTGAGGCTTTTCCACTCGCGCTCGTTCCAGCGGATCGCGCCGTCTTCTTCGATGGTGACGATGTGGAGGGTACCGTGCCACTCGCGCACCAGCCGCATGCCCGGCGTGGTGTTGCGGGTCTGGGTTTTTGCTGTCGCGAGCTGGGCAAGCCTTTGCTGGCTGGCGCGCGACAGGCCGCCCAGCGCCTTGGTCTGCAGCTCATAGCCCAGGGCTAGGCGCAGGAGCGCGGGGCTGACCCGCGGCAGCACCTTGCCGGTGACCTTTGACCACTGCTCGCGCAGCTGCGCCGGCGACAGGGTCGCCAGCGCAGCCAGGTCGGCATCGAGTTTGTCGCGGCGGCTCGCCATCAGCCCGCCTTCGCGATGCGGTAGCAGGTCACATCGTCGCGCTTGTCCTTGATGAGCGTATGACCCTTCTTCTTGAGCCCGGTCAGCGCGGCGCGGGTGGTGTGCGGCAGCCAGCCAGTGGCTTTTACCATCTCCGCGAGCGTAGCGCCCTGCTCTCGTTCCAGCAGCGCGATGACCGATGCGATCTTGCTACGGGCGCGTGCAGGGGCTTCAGCCGCCGACGGGCTATCCGATGCACCGGCTACCTTCGTGGCCGCACACTTGCCCGGCTCGCGTGCCATACGGCGCTTGCCGGAAGTTGCCTTGCGCGCCTTGGCGGGGGCCTTGCCGTTCTCGGTGGTGATGTCGGTCGTGGTGGTGTTCATGGGTTGGTGCTCCGTCTCGAAGCCGCGCCATTCGCGGCTCCCACCACCCACAGCCCCGATCGAGCGTCTCGTCGGGGGCACCGTCACCTTGGTTCGCGGCGTTCGGTGACGACAGCAATGCTTGGTGTCCGCGGCAAGTCGAGTGGAATGTTCAGTATTACGGCACGATGTCGCGGAATTGACGAATACTGCTGCTCCGTTAGAGCAGTGCTACAAACGGGAGGATACATTGATGGCCGAAGACACCGCGTCCAACGATCCAGTTGAGCTTGCCACCGAACTTACGATCGCTTGGCTCGCCAATCCGAACACCAAAGCATCCAGCGAAGATGTGCCGGCGTTTTTGCAAAGCATGCATCGGGCGGTGGTCGGCCTGACCGCTGCTCCCGTTGAACAACCCGGCGCAGAGCCTGAATATACGCCGGCCGTCACAGTACGCCGTTCGCTATCCTCCAAAGATCACATCATTTCGTTGATCGACGGCAAGCCCTACAAGACGCTGCGTCGGCATCTCTCGCGTCATGGTCTGACCCCCGAGCAGTATCGCGAGCGATATAACCTCAAGCCCGATTACCCGATCGTCGCAGAGAGCTACTCGCAAGTCCGGCGGGATATGGCGAAGAAGATCGGGCTCGGACGGAAGCTTGGAACCAAGATGCCAGCCAAGGGCACCAAGGCGGCCGCGAAGCCTGCGGCGAAACCGCGCGGGCGGCCGCGCAAGGTGCCGGCCTAAGAGCCTGCCGCGGCTCGTTGCAGCAGCACTTGCGCTGCAGAGGCGAGAGTGGCGATGTCTTCGCCAGCCTGTCGGGCGGATGTTAGGCGCTCGGCGGTCATGGCTGTTTGGTCCGGCAGGGTCAGGGCTAGGGTTGGGCTCTCGTCTTCCATGATTCGGCCGATCTCGAGGCACAGGCTGGCGATGAGGGCGTAGTGCTGATGAGGTAGGTCAGGCTGCATGCGGGTACACATGCTCGGCTAGCGCCCGAAGTCGATATGGAGCTTTTCGGCCGGCGGCATCGCGCCCAGACTCTGTCGTAGAAGCTCATACGCCAACCTCCGGAAAGCAGACATCAGTTGGTGCCGCGCGAACGGCTGCAATGTTGGACAGTCCGGAACGGCGGCTCTTGGAAACCTCGATGGGGATAGCGGACGTTCCTGGCCGCGAGTTCGCGAGTCAGCTTCGCGCCCCGACTTCGGTCGTAGAAGATCGTTCCTCGACGACCCGAAAGCGGACACGGATTTGCCGCCGTGTGATGGCGACAATCGCGAGAAAGGCGTGGATGACGTGGCGCGGCAGCGCGCGCGCTTTGGTCCATGGCCGCTAGGTCAGTCCCGAACGCGCCTCACTCGCCACGTTCCGGGCCTTGAGCAAGCTTGCCATAAGGCGGACCTTTTTAATCGAGCATTGGGCGTAAGAGCCAATAGCGGTACTTGAAGGTTTTCTTTGTGGTGAGGATCAACGAAGATTGAATCGGAAACGAAGCCGTGGAGGTTGGCCCATTAGCATCCCTTCACCAGAAGCGAAGACATGCCTGCCATCATTACGGACAGAGCGCGCAAGGACTTCGTTGGTCGCTACGATCAAACCCCTGTCGATGCGTATTCTCGAAGCCTGCCGGTGCACCGAGATCAGCGCAACACACCCTATCCTGCTGATCGCTCGTGTGGTTGTGAGGTGGTCAATCGAGCAAGTTCAATGCTGATAGTAACGGAAAAGCTTACCCGGACCCGAATATCGGAAGGCCGTCCGATCGAAGGCGTGGGGCTGCCCATCCATGGGTTCCGCCATGATCGCTATCGTCCTGTCGAGCAGCACGCTTCAGCTGGATTGCCGGATCACCAGGTCCGGCTCCATAACGGTTGAAGACTGCGGTTCCCTCGCGATCAGACCGATCAGCTTGGCAATCATCACATGTGCGCCGAGCGCGAGATCCTGCCGGATCGTGGTCAGGCTCGGCACGATGTGCCGGGCGAGTGGAATGTCGTCGTAACCAACTATCGCCACATCTTGGGGGACGTTGCGCTTGCGCGCCTCAAGCGCGCGGATCGCGGCGATGGCGATTACGTCCGATGCCGCGACGATGCCGTCGATCCGGGGTTCGCGATCAATGATCTCGAGCAGTTCGAGATAGGCGTGCTCGGCGACGAGACCGACCTGGAGCGAATGCGCGCTCGATCCGAGCCCGGCCTCATCGCATGCGAGCCTAAATCCGGCCTCGCGTTGGGCGAGTTCGGGGGCGCTACTGGCGCCAAGAAAAATCAGATGCCGCCGGCCCAGGCCAATAAGATGCCGGGTGGCCAATGCTCCGCCTGCCACGTTGTCCGAGCCGACGGTCACATAGGCCTGCCCCGGAAGGCTGGCGCCCCACACCACCATCGGCTTGTACGAACTTGCGACGAGCGCCAGTTCGGCTTCCTGATCCGATTGGCCGATCACAATAATCCCGTCGACCCGACCCGACTCGGCGAGCTGTCGCAGCCAATGGTCGTTGTGTGGCACGATCTTCTTGAGCAGCATATCGTAGCCGCGTTGGGAAAGTTCGTCCGCGAGATAGCCAATCAGGGTGAGGAAGAACGGGTCGGTCAGGTGCTGGTCGGCCTGGTGGCCCAGGGGCAGCACGACGCCGATCGCCTCGGTCCGCCGCATCCGCAAGTTGCGCGCCTGCAGGTTGGGCTGGAAGCCGAGTTCGCGCGCCAGTTTGACGACCTTGTCGCGGGTCTGCTGGTTGATTACCGGGTTGCCCGCAAGCGCGCGCGAAACGGTCGAGGCCGATACACCCGCCAGCTTGGCAAGTTCGTTCATGGTTGCAGGACGCGGGGTGCTCATCGTATCTGACGGTAGCCGCTGGCGCGGTTGAGGCAAGCGGTCACCCCATCGACGCGCGGTCGGCGGCGGCGGCGGACGCGGCAAGCGCGATTGCACCCAGAGGTCCGGCGTCCGTTCCCAATCCGGCCTGGCGGATCGACGCGCGTAAGCCAGCCGGGTCAAGGTGGGGCAAATAGCCGCCGACAATCGCGGGGATCCCGGAGATGGCTGCATCGAGGAGTCCGGGCACGCCGAGACCGACCCCGCCGCCGACCAGGATTCTGTTCGGCGACAGGGTCATGATAATCGCGGCGAACAGCTCGGCCATATCCGCAGCCAGATGGGCGCGGCGGGGATCGTCCGGGGGTGCGGCATAAATCCCGCCGGGAAACCGCGCCGTGAGCGCGGGCCCGGCAACCAGTCCCTCGATGCAGTCGCCGTGAAATGGACAGACCCCGGCAAAGCGGTCGCCTGCGGCACGGCGCAGCTTGAGATGGCCCAGCTCGGGATGTAGCGCGCCGTGGACCGGACGTCCATCAATCGCAATCCCGGCGCCGACGCCCGTCCCAATCGTCAGATAGACGAGGCTAGAGCAGCCCCGCCCCGCCCCCCAGCGGTACTCGGCCAGCGCCGCTCCGTTGACATCGGTATCGAGCGTCAGTGGGCAGTCGAACGCGTCGCGTAGCGCGCCGAGCAGGTCGGCGCCGCTCCAACCCGGTTTCGGGGTGGCCAGAATGCGGCCGTAGTCAGCGGCGCCAGGATCGATCCGGACCGGCCCGAAGCTGGCCACGCCGATAGCCGCGAGCGGGGCAACCGCGTCCCATTCGCGAAACACCGCTAGCGCGGCCGCCAGGGTCTCGGCAGGCGTAGTGGTGGACAGCACGCGGCGCTCAGCAATCGCCGCGCCACTGCCCAGCACCGCGATGCATTTGGTTCCGCCCAGTTCGAGCCCCGCCAGCCGCATCGGACCGGTCTAGCCTGCGAGGCGCGCCGTGGCGCCATCCAGCTCTATGGTTACGAACGGAGCGAAAGTTCCGCCAAACCTGCGCCGCCTCTCCGCGGCCGAATCGACCTGCGATTCTGCTTTCCAGTAATCGACGAAGCTGGCCACCGTGAGGTCGGGAAGCACCCACCAGCTATAGGCTTGGGTCGGTCGCTCGGGCGGATTGGACAACACCAGCCCGTGGCTGTTGAGCAGCCGCCATGGCCCCGCGATCGTCTCGGCGATTGCCCCGTACAGTCCGGTCGGAGCGACGATCCCAGGGGCGAACACGCCGCGCTGGGTCGACCAGAACAGATACAGCAGCCCGTCGTGGTGGACGATGTGCGGGCGTTCGAGCTCGTTGTTGACCCCAGAGGCCTCGACCAGCGGCGCGAGCGGCATGAAACTGCCGTCCGCGAGTTTGCGCGCGATGCCGATCACCCCGTCATGGCTGCCCGGGCGCGCGGCCGAAGAGCCGGTAAACAGCAAGTAGTCGCTGCCATCGGCGCTGCGGAACGGGGCCGGATCGCGGAATGCCTTTATCTGTCCGGGCACACCGTCAGCTTCATCCGCAGGTCGATAGTGAACCCCGTCGGTGCGGACGACTTCGCGTGGGCCGGACCAATCGGCAAACGGTTCATCGCCTTCGGCCAAGGTCGCGGTGGCTGCGCAAATACGCTGGAGAAAGCTGGGCCGTGCTTCTCCGGCGATGCCTGTGGCAGTGAAGTAAAGCGTGACAGCACTGTCTTCCAGCACAGCCGATCCCGACCACTCGCGGCTGCCAGGCGACAT
>JANMCG010000076.1:0-2073 GCA_031361075.1 Novosphingobium sp.
GCGCCCCGGCCAGGTCTGGCTGGAAATGAGCACGACCGACTACGCCGAGGTGATCCGGCTGGGCGCTTTGGTCGAAGCGCGCGGCGCAATGTTCATCGAATGCCCGGTGTCGGGCGGCTGCCACCGCGCCGATACGGGCAATATCGCAATCTTCGCGGGCGGACCGCGCGCCGCGTTCGAAGCCGTGCTGCCGGTGCTGACCACGATGGGCCGGCGCATCCTGCACACCGGGGAACTTGGCACCGCGTCGCAGCTCAAGGTGATGACCAATTACTTGTGCACGGTCCACCTCGTCGCTCTCGCCGAGGCGCTGACCACCTGCAAGGCGATCGGGTTGGACATGAACACCACCTATGAAGCGATCCGGATTTCGTCGGGCAACAGCTTTGTCCATGAAACCGAAAGCCAGGTCATTCTCAACGGCAGCCGCGATATCAACTTCACGATGGATCTGGTCAGCAAGGACATCGGGCTGTTCGACAAGATCGCGCAAGCGGCCGGCGTGCCGGTTGAGATGTCACCCCTAATCGTGCGGCTGTTCAAGGAAGCCGAGCAACAGTACGGCAGCCGCGAGTTTTCTCCCAACATCATTCGCCGCTATGAAGAGCCGCTGGGGATCAAGGTGCTCGGCACCGGATTCCCGGCGCAGATGGTCGACGACGAGCCCGAAGAACCTGGCTACGAGGTTGTGCCGAGGCGTTAGTTGGAGCCTTGGTGGTTCAGGCCGGATTGGCCACGTGATCCGCCATCCAATCCATGAAGGTGCGGATGCGCAGGTTTTCCTTCATGTCCTTGCGGCAAATCAGGCCCCATGATCCCGGACAGACCTCGACATGATCGAAGGGTCTGACCAGCCGCCCTGCCGCAAGATCCTGATCGACAAACGGGCCGTTGACCAAGGCCACGCCCTCACCATTCAGCGCCATTTCGAGTGCGACCGCCAAAGTGTCGACCATCAGGTACGGTACCTTGGGTTCAAAACTGGCCCCGGCGGCAGAGAACCAGCTGTCCCAGTTCTGTACCTCGGTATAAATCGCCACAAGGCGTTGCTGCATCAGTTCCGCCAGGCCGGACTTCGGCCCCATCCGCGCGAGGAACGCCGGACTGCAAACCGGGAACAGCGCATAGTCAAACAGCGGCATCCAATGATATTTGGCGGGATCGGGCGCGGTCTCGCAATAAACCAGCCCGACATCGGCGTGAACGTCGTCAAATTCCCATTCTACTGCGCAAGTGCTCAGCGTCAGCTTGATCTTTGGATGCGACTGTAAAAATTCTGGAACGCGCCGTGCCAGCCAGCGGATCGACGCGGTCACATAGGTCTGAACCCGAAGCGGCTTGTCGAGCGCGTGGCGGTGCACCGCTTCAACCCCTTCAAGCAGCGATTCAAATGCGCTGCGGACATAAGGATAGAGCACCCGCCCTTCCTCGGTCGAAACGATATGGCGGCCTTCCTGAGCGAACAAGGCCACCCCGAGCGCTTCTTCGATCAACTGTACCTGGTGGCTGATCGCGGGGTGCGTGAGGCACAGTTCGGATGCTGCATCGCGAATGCTTTGATGCCGCGTCGCTGCTTCAAAGCCTTTGAGCGCTTTGAGCGGTGGCAGCCGCCTGAGTTCAATCTTGTTCGACATTTCGCACCCCTCCCGCGAAGAATCGTCTCCACAAAAGCTAGCAGGCCAAAATGCTATTGGTAAATTAAATTTACGCGTCTTCGCGCAGCATGGCGGCCCCTTTTTCCGCCACCATCACTGTCGGGGCGTTAGTGTTGCCCGAGGTGATCGTCGGGAAGATCGAGGCATCGATCACGCGCAAGCCCTGCACCCCGTGGACACGCAGCCGCGCATCGACCACCGCGGTGCGGCTGTCAGGGCCCATCATGCAGGTCGAGGTGGGGTGATAGACCGTGTCGGCACGATTGCGGAAATCTTGCAGCAGAGCCTCGTCACCTTCGACCGCAGCACCCGGAACAAGTTCTTCGGTGATGACATCGGCCAGCGGCGCGGCCCGCGCAATCTGGCGCAGCAAGCGGTTGCCGGCGAGTACATCGTCGATGTCGTGCTGGGTCGCCAG
>JANMCG010000070.1:0-6366 GCA_031361075.1 Novosphingobium sp.
GAGCAAAATATCGTTATAATCGTCGTGGCCCGCGCGAAAGCGTTCGAGGTGCGGCTCGATCCCGTGGATCGCCACGGCAAACCCGCCCAGCCAATCGCCATCGGGGTCGATGAAATCAGCCAGGCAGTAATTTGCGCGGTCACGGCTTTTGCGGATTTGCTGGCGCAGGAACGGCACCCGCAAGTTGCGCTCATCAGGCAGATGCAGCGTGACGTCATCGCCGTCACGCGCGCATGGCCAGAATCCGCAGACTCCCTTGGCAGTCAGCCACTTTTCGCTGATGATCTGCTGGAGCATTGCTTGCGCGTCTGCGAACAATCCGGTGGCGCTTTCGCCGACGACTTCGTCGGTCAGGATTGCGGGGTAATTGCCCGCCAGTTCCCACGCGCGGAAGAACGGCGTCCAGTCGATCACGGCGGCCAGATCGGCCAGATCCCAGTCGGGAAAGGTGTGCACCCCGGGCTGTTCGGGCGGAGGCGGTTTGTCCGACAGATCTGGTTTGAAGCCATTGGCGCGCGCGTCCGCCAGGCCGAGCAGGATTGACTGCTCCTTGCCCGCGCGCAGATCGCGGACGTGCTGGTATTCGTCGGCGGCGGCCTGGATGAACGGCGCGGCCTGCGTATCGGACAACAGCTGGCTTGCCACCCCGACCGCGCGGCTGGCGTCAAGCACGTGAATCACCGGGCCATCGTAGGCCGGGTCGATCCGCAGCGCGGTGTGGACCTTGCTGGTGGTCGCCCCGCCAATCAGCAGCGGCAACGTGAACCCGGCGCGTTGCATTTCTTCGGCAACGGTGACCATTTCATCAAGGCTGGGGGTAATCAGTCCTGATAGCCCGATGATGTCGGCATCGCGGGTTTGCGCAACTTCAAGGATCTTGCTCCACGGTACCATCACCCCCAGATCGATCACTTCGTAGCCGTTGCACTGCAGCACCACCCCGACGATGTTTTTGCCGATGTCGTGGACGTCGCCTTTGACCGTGGCCATCACGATCACCCCCTTGGCCTTGGCTCCCGGCAGTTTTTCAGCCTCGATGAACGGGATCAGGTGCGCGACCGCCTTTTTCATCACGCGCGCCGATTTGACGACTTGAGGGAGGAACATTTTGCCCGCGCCAAACAGATCGCCGACGGTGTTCATCCCGTCCATCAGCGGGCCTTCGATCACCTCGATCGGGCGGCCGCTCCGCGCCGAAATTTCCAGCCGCGCTTCTTCGGTATCCTCCACCACATACATGTCGATGCCTTTGACCAAGGCATGCTCAATCCGCCGCGCCACGTCCCAGCCGCGCCATTCCTCAGCCTGCTTTTCGGCTTCGGGCGAAGTACCGCGAAACTTTTCTGCCAGCATCACCAGCCGGTCCGTGGAGTCTGCTCGGCGGTTAAGCACGACATCTTCGCACAGCTCGCGCAGTTCTGGGTCGATTGTGTCGTAGACATCAAGCTGCCCAGCGTTGACGATTGCCATGTCCATCCCCGCCGGGATCGCGTGGTAAAGGAACACAGAATGCATCGCCCGGCGCACCGGCTCGTTGCCGCGGAACGAGAAGCTGAGATTGCTCAGGCCGCCCGAAATATGCACGTGCGGGCAGCGCGCCTTGATTTCGCGCGTGGCCTCGATGAAATCGACCCCGTAATTGTTATGCTCTTCGATCCCGGTGGCGACCGCAAACACGTTGGGATCGAAAATGATGTCTTCGGGCGGGAAGCCGATCCCGATCAGCAGATCGTAAGCGCGCGCACATATTTCGACCTTGCGCGCTTTGGTATCGGCCTGACCTTGTTCGTCGAAGGCCATGACGACAACCGCCGCGCCGTAGGCCAGGCATTTGCGGGCGTGGTCCAGAAAAGCCGCCTCGCCTTCTTTCATGCTGATCGAATTGACGATCGGCTTGCCCGGAACGCACTTCAGCCCGGCTTCGATCACGTCCCATTTGGAACTGTCGATCATCACCGGCACCCGTGCAATATCGGGCTCGGCGGCGATCAGTTTGAGGAACGTGGTCATCGCATAGACCGCGTCGAGCAGCCCTTCGTCCATGTTGACGTCGATGATCTGCGCGCCGTTCTCAACCTGATTGCGCGCCACTTCGACCGCTTTGGCATAGTCATCGGCCATGATCAGCTTTTTGAATGCCGCGCTGCCGGTAACATTGGTGCGCTCGCCGATGTTGACGAAGCTGGAGCCAGAGGGGGTGGTCACAAGGTCGGTCATCGGATGCTCCCCCCTCCCGCTTGCGGGTGGGGTCGGGGGTGGGGTTCTATCGACTAGAAGCAGAGCCATGCAAGCCCACTCCTAGCCCCTCCTGCAAAGCGGGAAGGGATTTAGGCGGCCATGATGAACGGTTCGAGGCCCGCCAGCCGGGTACGCGTTTCAGGGACCGGCAAAGCACGTGGCGGCAAGCCCCGCGCCGCTTCGGCAATCGCGGCGATATGCGCCGGGGTGGAGCCGCAGCAGCCACCCAGAATGTTAACCTGGCCTGCCTCGGCCCATTCGCGCACGAACGCGGCGGTTTCGTCTGGGCGCTCGTCATAAGCGCCCAGTTCGTTCGGCAACCCGGCGTTGGGGTAAACCATGATCAGCGTTTCGGCGATCTGGCTCAGCGCGCGGACGTGCGGGCGCAATTGCGTAGCGCCAAAGCTGCAATTGAGCCCGATGGTCAGCGGCTTGGCGTGGCGCACCGCATACCAGAATGCCTCGACCGTGTGGCCCGAAAGGTTGCGGCCCGACAGATCGGTCAGCGTCATCGAGAGCATCAGCGGCACCTCTTGGCCCAGCTCGGCTTCAAGCTGTTTGACCGCCATGATCGCGGCCTTGGCATTAAGCGTGTCGAACACGGTCTCGACCAGAATGAAGTCCGAACCGCCTTCGAGCAGCGCAACGGCCTGCTCCTTGTAGACGTCGACCAAAAAATCCCATTCGATCTCGCGGAACCCTGGATCGTTGACATCGGGGGAGAGCGACAGGGTTTTGTTGGTCGGCCCGATTGCGCCGGCCACAAAGCGGGGCCGGCCATCGGCTGCCTGAAATTCGTCCGCCACCTTGCGCGCCAGCTGCGCGCTGGCCAGGTTGATATCGCGCACCAGATGCTCGGCGGCGTAATCGGCCTGGCTGATCCGGTTGGCCGAGAACGTGTTGGTCTCGGCAATGTCTGCACCCGCCGCGAAATAAGCGCGGTGGATTGCTTCAGGCACCCGCGGACGGGTTAGCGCGAGAATATCGTTATTGCCCTTCTGGTCGGCCTTAAGCCCCAGGTCGCCCGCGTAATCGGCTTCGCTAAGTCCATAGTTCTGGATCTCGGTCCCGAAGGCCCCATCGGTGATCAGGATACGCTGGGCTGCCTGCGCCAGCAGTTGTTCGCGCGGGGTCATGGTTGTGATTCCTTGGGACGCAAGCCGAGCAAATGGCAGATCGCATACGCCTGCTCGGCGCGGTTAAGGGTGTAAAAGTGGAAGTCGCGCACACCGCCGGCGTACAGCTGGCGGCAAAGATCGACCGCAGCGGTTGCGGCAACCAGCGCACGCGGACCGGGGCGATCGTCCAGCCCGTCGAACATTCGCTCCATTGCGGGCGGAATCTGCGTGTTGCCGCTCATCCGGCGGATCGCGGCAAAGCTGGTCACCGGCATGATCCCGGGGATGATCGGGACGGAAATTCCGGCGGCGAGCGCCGCGTCGAGAAAGCGGAAATAAGCCTCGGGCGAAAAGAAGAATTGCGTAATCGCTTGCGCCGCCCCGGCATCAAGCTTGCGCTTGAGGTTGTCGAGATCGGCCTTGGCATCGGCGGCGTCTGGATGCACTTCGGGATAGGCGGCAACCGATAACTCGAACGGATGCTGCCGCGCCAGCCCATCGACCAGTGCAGCGGCGCTGGCATAGCCATCGGGATGCGGCACGAACGATCCCCCCGCTTCGGCTGGCGCATCACCGCGCAGCGCGACGATGTGGCGCACCCCCGCAGCCCAGTATTGCGCGGCAACTTCGGCGATTTCGCCTTTGCTCGCCCCGACGCAAGTCAAATGCGCGGCGGGCGCCAGCGCGGTTTCGCGCACAATCCGCGAGACCGTTGCGTGCGTTCGTTCGCGAGTCGAACCGCCCGCGCCATACGTCACCGATACGAACCGCGGGGCGAGCGGCGCAAGCTGGGTGACGGCATCCCACAGCTGTTCTTCCATCTTCTCGTTTTTGGGCGGGAAGAATTCGAAGCTGACGGCGATGTCGCCGGGCAGCTGGTCAAAATCGGGTGAGGAAGCGGTCATGCGGCAGCAGCCTTGCTAGCGATTGGCCGGCCCGTCAGCGCTGCGCTGCGTTGGGCGGTCCAGATTTTGACGGTCAGCGGGGTGCCCGGCAGCGCGGACGGCGGCGCGGCGGCGAATCCGGCTTCGGCCAACAGCGCGAGCATTTGTTCATCCGAAAAGCCGAGCCGGGCGTGCGCGTGCTGGCTGCGCAATTCCTCGCGGTCATGCGCGGCAAAATCGACCACCGCGATGGTGCCGCCCGGCCTGGTCACCCGCGCCGCTTCGGCCAGCACCAGTTCGGGCGCCTGCGCATAATGCAGGACCTGATGGAACAGCACCGTATCAAACGCAGCATCGGTAAATGGCAGCGCGGTGAAATCGCCCTGCACCAGCGCCAGTTGGTCAGCGGCGAGGTGCTGCAACCGCGCTCGCGCCAGCCGCAACATCTCGGGACTGCTGTCGAGTCCGGTAACTTGGCTGGCGCGTGGAGCCAGCAGTTGTGCGATCCGCCCGGTGCCGGTCCCCACGTCGAGCAGCGCGCCCAGATTGCCTGTTCCAAGCGCGCGGCCCAGCGCGGCTTCAACCGGCGCGTCGGGGCTGTGCAGCCCGCGCAGTTCGTCCCAATGCGCGGCGTGGCGGGCAAAGTAAGCCGCCGCACCGGCTTCGCGTGCCGCTCGGATTGCGGCCAGATGGCGGCGGTCTTCGCTGCACTGCGCAGCAAATTGCGCATCGTCACTTTCCGCCACCGCCAGCAAATGCGCGGCTGCTGCGCCCAGCGGCGGCGCCCGGCCCAGCCCGATTGCGCTACGCAAAAATACCCAGCTGCCTTCCTTGCGTCGTTCGGCCAGCGCGGCATCGCACAGGATCCGCACATGCCGCGAAACCCGCGGCTGGCTTTGGCCAAGCACTTGGGCCAATTCCCCGACAGCCAGCTCCATCGCGGCCAGTAGCCGCATGATCCTGAGCCGGGTTGGGTCCGCCAAGGCGCGCAAGGTGGGGTCGATCCGCATTCAGCATCATATAAAGAATTCTTTATATCTTATCAACCTTCATCAATCGATTGCGACAGATCCCGAAGATTTTGGCGATTGGCAGCGCGCGCCGTGATGGTTAGGCTCAGGTTTGCTTTGAGACCAAGCGGGGCGCGGCACTCAGCCATCGAAGGAATTTGCATGAAGAAGTTGATCACCATTGTCCTGACGACGACCGCTGCGCTGGCGCTGGCCGGGTGTGGCAGCGCTGATAGCGCCAAAGAGCAGGCGCAAGCTGACAATGTCGAAATGCCGGCCGAAGAAGCGGTGCAGGATGTCGAAGCAACCCCGCTCGCCGATGCTTCGGCGGCTGCCGGTGCCGAGACTGCGTCTTCAAGCACCGCGGCACCATCCGAACCGGCCAGGCCCTGAGCCGTCCAATGCGCCCGGTGCGGGCTTATGACAGCTGCGCTGGCGGTGCGCGGCGCAAGGCGCTGATCTGGGTAGTCTGCACAGTGCTGATGGTCAGCACCGCCGCCTGCTCGCGGCCCGATAATGCCAGCGGTGCAGGCGGGGTCAGCGCTGGCGAAGCGCGCGCGCTCGACGATGCCGCGCAAATGCTCGACAGCCAGCACGTGCCGCCGGGCAGCGTGCCGCAACCCAGCAAGCCGGCAGCGGTGCCAGCCAAGACAGCGCCGCTTCCGGCTCAAGTCGATGCGGCCAAGCCAGCCGGTTGATTTCCGCTCCAAGCGGCTTAAGCCCAAAATGCAGCGGCCAACCGGGCGCAAGGAATCGCACCATCATGGGTATGCTTGAAGGCCAGGTCATCGCAATCACCGGCGCGGGCCGCGGGGTCGGACGCGAGATTGCGTTGCTCGCCGCTCAGCACGGGGCCGCCGTCATCGTCAATGACCCCGGCGTTGGCGGCGGCGGCGAGGGCGGCGATGCTGGCCCGGCGCAGCAAACCGCCAACGACATTGTAGCGGGTGGCGGGCAGGCTTACGCTAATCTCGCCAGCGTCACCGATCCGCTCGGCGCGGCGAGCATCATCGAGGATGCGGTCCAGCGCTTTGGCCGGATCGACGCGGTGGTCAACAACGCCGGGATCCTGCGCGATACGATCTGGCACAAAATGAGCCATGAGGATTGGCGCGC
>JANMCG010000165.1:0-7575 GCA_031361075.1 Novosphingobium sp.
GCGCGCCGGATCGGCGGTGACAGTCCGCTGCTGAGCGAAACCGCGGCCAGGCTGCGCTAAGCCTACTCGACAAGCCGCCACGGCTTGCCCAAGGTCGGTTTCATCGATCGGTTAAACGTGGGGTTGAAGATGGCTGGAGTACTGCAGGGAGTTATGGTGATCGAGCTGGCCGGGATTGGTCCTGCACCATTTTGCGGCATGATGCTGGCCGATCATGGCGCGCGGGTCATCCGGGTTGAACGGCCCGGCACAACCGGGCGATTCGGCGACAGCGGCAACCGCGATATCCTGAACCGAAACCGCGAACGGATCGAGCTCGACCTCAAGGATCGCGCAGCGATAGCGCAGCTGAAGGAATTGGTCGGCCAGGCAGATGCGCTGATCGAGGGCTACCGGCCGGGCGTGCTTGAGCGGCTTGGGCTTGGCCCGGGTGTGCTGCTGGCGCTTAATCCCAAGCTGGTTATCGGACGGATGACCGGGTGGGGACAAGAAGGTCCGATGGCTCCGCTGGCCGGGCACGATATCAATTACATCGCCCTGTCTGGCGCACTGCATTCCTATGGCCGCGCGGGCGAAAAGCCGACTTTTCCGGTCAACGCCGTGGGCGATTTCGGCGGTGGCGGAATGCTGCTGGCGTTCGGCGTGGTCGCGGGGATACTGCACGCGCGCGGCGGCGGGGCCGGGCAAGTGGTCGACGCAGCGATGGTCGACGGTGCGGCAGTACTCTCGGCGATGACGTATACGTTTCTGGCAAATGGGCAGTGGCGTGACGAGCGCGGGGTCAATTTGCTCGATGGCGGCACGCACTTCTACGACACCTATGAAACCAGCGATGGCAAATGGATTTCACTTGGGTCGATCGAGCCCCAATTTTACGCGCTACTGCTCGCTAAAACCGGGCTTACGGACGATCCGGATTTTGCCCAACAGATGAACCCGGCGCAGTGGGGTCCGCTCAAAGCGCGGATGACCGCGCTTATCCTGACCAAGACCCGCGATGAATGGTGTGCGATCATGGATGATACAGACATCTGCTTTGCCCCGGTGCTGAGCCTTAAAGAAGCGCCGCACCATCCGCACAACGTGGCGCGCGGAACCTTTATCGAGGACGGCGGCGTGGTCCAACCTGCGCCGGCGCCGCGCTTTTCGGCCACGCCTGCGCCGCCGGTTGCGCTCGCCGGGCGTTAAATGTTCAACCGGATCGATCCGATGGTGCGGTTGTTGATAGCCGCAATCGCGCTGGCGTTTGTGGTGCCGGTCAGCGGCAGCTGGCGCGAGCTGGCGCAGTTCATTTCAAACGCAGCTGTGTTTCTGCTGTTTTTTCTTAACGGCCTGCGCCTGCCGCGGCACGAGGTGTTGGCCGGGCTGACCAATCACCGGCTGCTGTGGCCGCTGACCGTGTGGTGCTTTGGCGCAATGGCGCTGGCGGGGTGGACGGTCTGGCAACTGGGCAGCGGATGGATGCCGCCGCTGCTGGCGCTGGGGTTCCTCTACCTTGGCTGCCTGCCCTCGACTGTGCAATCGGCGACGGCCTATTCCTCGCTGGCGGGCGGCAACGTGGCGAGCTCGGTGGTCGCCGCCGCGCTGCTCAATGTGCTGGGCGTATTCATCACCGCGCCGCTGTTTTCGTGGCTGGCTGGCGGGCAGGGCGGTGGTCTGCACGCCGATGGGCTGATCAAGGTTGGCGCGATTTTGCTGCTCCCGTTCGTGCTGGGCCAGACCGCGCAAGGTTGGCTGGGCAACTGGGTCAAGGATCACCGCCAGATCGCGACATGGTTTGATCGCGCTTCAATCGCAATTGCCGTTTACGTCGCGTTTTCGGGTGCGGTCGAGCAGCGCTTCTGGACGCGGATCGATCTTGCCGGGTGGGGCTGGCTGGCGGCTGGGACAGTGATGTTGCTCGCATTCGGGCATGTCGGAGCGTGGCTGCTGGGTGGCGCGCTGCGGCTTGACCGCCCTAACCGGATCACCATGCTGTATGCCGGATCGCAAAAAAGCATCGCGATGGGCGCGCCGCTCGCGTCGGTCTTGTTTGCGCCGGCCGCCGCCGGGATTATCCTGCTGCCGATCCTGCTTTATCATCTGGCGCAACTGGTTCTGGCCGCGCCGATTGCTGCCCGTTTGACGTCAGCCGACTGATTGCTTCGCTGCATCGGAGCGGTGCTTGGTCGCCAGGCGGCGGTTGCGCCGGATCGACCACAGCAGCGAAGCCGCAATCAGCACCCCGCCGATCAGCCCGGTAACTGTCTCGGAAATCTGATAGCTCGATGAGGCCAGCAGGATCCCGGCCAAAGCCAGAATTGCCCAGAACGCGCCGTGCTCAAGATAGCGGTACTCGGCGAGCGAGCCTTTCTCGACCAGCATGATCGTCAGCGATCGAACAAACATTGCGCCGATCGACAGACCCAGCGCGATGACGAGCATATTGTTCGACAAGGCAAACGCCCCGATCACGCCATCGAAGCTGAACGAGGCATCGAGCACGTTGAGGTAGATAAACCCGCCAAGACCGCTGCGTCCGCCGCCGATCTGACTGCGCTCGAGCCAGTGCCCGATCGCCTCGACCGCCACAAATGCAGCGATCCCCAGAATACCCGCCTCGACGAATTGCCGCGCGGGGGTGTCATCGAGCATCCTGGCAAAGCCGAGCAGAATTAGCAGCAACAGAGCCAGCCCAAATGCGTCGATCTCGCCAAATTTGGCCAGCCGCTTCTCGATCGTCCCGATCCAGTGGATATGCTTGTCGCTGTCGAAAAAGAATTTTATCCCGACCATTGCAAGGAAAGTGCCGCCAAAGCCGGCAATCGAAAGATGCGCGCTGCTCACGATCCGTTCGTATTCTTCGGGCTGGCGCAGCGATAATTGCAACGCGTCGATCGGCCCGATGCCCGCCGCAATTGCCACAATCGCCAGCGGAAACACGATCCGCATGCCGAACACCGCGAAAATCATTCCCCAGGTCAGGAATCGCTTGCGCCAGATCGGCTCCTGCTTTTCCAGCACGCTGGCGTTGACCACGGCGTTGTCGAACGACAGCGAGATTTCCAGCACCGCCAGGATCATGACAATCCACAGCACCTCGAGCGCGCCGCCGATGGTGCCCGTCCTGCTCCATCCCAGCCACGCGGCGAGCATGAAACACACCGCAGTGAAAATGAACGAACCTTTGAAATAGCGGAGCATCGGCGGCCTTACTTGGGCTGGTAGGTTTGGTCGGTACCAGGGAAGCTGCGCGCGCGCACTTCGCCGGCATATTCGGCGACTGCCGCCGAAATCGTCTCGGCCAGCGCGCCATAGCGTTTGACGAACCGCGGCACCCGTTCGAACATCCCCAACATATCTTCGGTCACCAGCACTTGCCCGTCGCATCGCGACGATGCGCCGATCCCTATAACCGGGCAATTCACGGCCTCGGTCGCGGCGATGGCGATCGGTTCGACCACGCCCTCGATTACGATCGCATAAGCGCCGGCAGCGTCGAGCGCACGCGCATCGCTGACAATTTTGTCGGCCTCGGCGCTGCTGCGCCCGCGCGCGTTATACCCGCCCAGCACATGGACCGCCTGCGGGGTGAGCCCGACATGCCCCATCACCGGGATGCCGCGTTGGGTCAGGAATGCCACGGTCTCGGCCATTGCCGCGCCGCCTTCGAGCTTGACCGAGCTTGCGCCGGTTTCGGCCAGCACCCGCGAGGCGCTGGCAAAGGCCTGTTGCGGCGACATTTCATACGATCCGAACGGCAGATCGATCACGACCGCCGCGTGGTACGATCCGCGGACCACCGCTGCGCCATGCGCGATCATCATCTCGAGCGTGACTTGCAGGCTGGAGGGCAAACCATAGATCACCTGGCCCAGCGAATCCCCGCACAAAATCAGATCGCAGTGTTCGTCGAGCAGCTGCGCTTGCCGCGCGGTATAGGCGGTCAGCATGACCAGCGGCTCGGCGGTGACCCCGGCCACCTTGCGCTGACGGATCGCAGGGATGGTCACCCGGCGCAGCGGTGACGGGGTTGGGTTGGCGCGGCTGATCGCGGTATCGAGCTGGAAGGTGGTGGACATGGCGGGTGCCTTAGCCGAGCGTGCGCGGCTGGGGAAGGGCGGGTATTTGCCCTTGCCAATGCGAGACTTGGCGCTAGCTTCGCCGCCAGCAACCATTCGGACCGCTCACGCGGGACCAGAAAAAGTTTTAAGGGGACGTCATGTTCGGTCGGGTCAAATCGCTGGAGGCCATTCTGGCTACAGCGGAAAAGAAATCGTTACATCGCACGCTCGGTGCTTTCCAGTTGACCCTGTTCGGGATCGGCTGCGTGATCGGTACCGGCATTTTCGTGCTGACGGCGGCCGGCGCGCAAAAGGCCGGGCCGGGGTTGATGCTGGCGTTTGCGATTGCCGGGGCAATCTGCATCGTCGCAGCGCTGTGCTATTCCGAAATTGCTTCGATGATCCCGGTTTCGGGTTCGGCTTACACATACACTTACGCCACAATGGGCGAGTTGCTCGCCTGGACGGTCGGGTGGGCGCTGATCCTTGAATACGCGGTCGCGGCCAGCGCGGTTTCGGTCGGGTGGTCGGGCTATTTTACCGGCACGATTTTGAAGGAGACGTTCGGGGTGCAATTGCCCGCGGCGCTGGCATCTGCGCCGCTGTTTCTGGGCGGCAAGCCGGGAGGGTTCATCAACTTGCCCGCGGTGATGATTGCCGGGCTGGTCACAATGTTGCTGATGATCGGCACGACCGAAAGTGCGCGCGTCAACGCGTTGCTGGTGATGGTTAAGGTGACCGCGCTGACCGTGTTCGTCGCGCTGACCTTGCCCAGCGCGCAATTCAATGCGGACAACTTCAATCCCTTCCTGCCTGCAGGCGTGTTTGGCGGGTTCGGCACCGGGGTCGGCGCGGTCGGCGCCGCGGCCACGATCTTTTTTGCCTACGTCGGGTTCGATGCGGTTTCGACCGCGGCTGAGGAAACCAAGAACCCGCAGCGCAACGTCCCGATCGGGTTGATCGGATCGCTGTTGTTCTGCACCGTATTCTACATTCTGGTCGCAGCCGGCGCCATCGGCACGGTTGGTGGTCAGCCGATCATGGGCCCGGGCGGTGTGCCGTTCCCGGCCGGTTCGGAAGAACTGGCGCGTCAGTGCGCAACCTACGCCGCGGAAAAGTTGCCGCTGGTCTGCTCGAACGAAGCGCTGGCGCATGTGCTGCGCCAGATCGGCTGGTCGGGTGTGGGCAACATGCTCGGCTATGCGGCCGGCTTCGCGCTGCCTTCGGTTATCCTGATCCTGATGTTCGGCCAGACCCGGATTTTCTTTGTGATGGCGCGTGACGGATTGCTGCCGGAATCGCTTTCGGCAGTGCACCCCAAGTGGAAAACGCCTTACAAAATGACCGCCATCACGGGTGCGGTGGTTGCATTCGGAGCGGCATTTTTCCCGGTCGGACGGCTGGCCGACTGGGCCAATGCGGGCACGCTCTACGCCTTTATGATGGTGGCGATCTGCGTGATGATCCTGCGCCGCACTGCCCCCGATGCACCGCGTGCGTTCCGCACCCCGGCGCTGTGGCTGATCGGTCCGGCCACGATTGCAGGGACGGTGTTCCTGTTCTTCAATCTTGATGCGATGTCGATCATGGTATTCACCGGCTGGGGCGCGGTTGGTCTGCTGGTTTACTTCCTGTATGGTCGCGGCGCGAGCCATCTGGGCCGCGGGATCACCGATGTCGTCGATGAGGTTGCTGGTCGGGAAACAATGATCCCGATTGATCCGCCGCGCGACTGAGAAGCAAGATATCGGAAAGGGCCGCCTCTCAAATCGAGTGACGGCCCTTTTTGCGTCGGATTGAAAGCAGGCGTTACAGCGTAACCTCGGCGTATCCGCCCTTCACATCGTCGCGTACATTGATCCCGAGCATCATCTTGGCGGTGTTGAACACCCCCAGTTCGCCCGACCAGATCGAGGCGTCGCCCAGATCCATCCGCAGCATCAGCGCGCTGGCCTTGCCTTCGGGGAACCACGCCGCGACGAAGTTGTTCCACATTCCGTCCTTGCGCGCGGCATCGGTTTCTTCGGTCAGATTGCCGGCAAAGCGCGCGTGCAGTTCGTGGCCTTTGCCGCTGTACGTGGCCGTCGCCGGCCCCATCGCTGCAAAGCGATTATCGGGACTGGTGAAGAACCAGATCGCGTGGTTGGCGTCCTTGTCGAGCTGCGCGGTCATCGGTGCGGCGCTCTCGGGATCGGCGTCTAGCTGGAGCATCAAAAACGGCGAATCGCTCAGCGTTTTCCAAAATTTGGTCTTGAGTTGTTCGGCATCGCCCTGATCGTAATTCATCGTGGTTCTCCTGAATGGGGTATTGTCTGAACGAGCGGCAGACGGGGAGGTTCCTTGGCTGGGCGGTTTTGCAAAACCCAATTGCCAAACGCGCGTTATAAGAACATAAATAGAACATTGGAGTGATTCTGTGACGACTGCCGATGCTAAATTGCTGAACCATACGGATCGGGGCTGGTGGCGGGGGTTATCCTCGGGCCGCAGCCTGAACGTACTACTCCAGCCCATTAGCCAGCCGCCGCCGCGTCCGCTGCCGGTCCCCCTGCCGGGCGAGGTGCGCCATGCCGAGCTGTTCGCTGCTGCGAGCGAAGCGGCGGGTGCGGCGCTGGCTCTGGCGTTTGCGCTCGATAAAGCCGAGCCCGACCACCGTCCGTGGCTGTGGGTGCAGGATGCTGCCGCGATCAAACGCAGCGGGCGGCCTTATCGGCCCGGACTGCCAGCTTCCTTGCGCCATCGCTTGCTGCACGTTGCGGCCAAAACTCCCGAAGATGCACTGTTCGCGCTTGAGGAAGGGCTGCGTTGCCGCGATCTGGCGTTTGTCATCGGGGAAGTGTCGGGCAATCCCAAGTCGCTGTCGTTCACCGCCTCACGCCGGCTCAGCTTGGTCGCCGAACAGCACGGGGTGCCGCTGTGGCTGGTGCGGCTCGATGCGGCGCGTGATCTGTCTTCGGCGCGGCAACGCTGGCAAGTGCAGGCTGCGCCCTCGCTGCCGCCGCGCTGGAACACCGCTGCGCCCGGTACGCCCACTTGGCAGGCCGAACTGTTTCGCGCGCGCAGCCACCCTCCTGGACACTGGATATTGCGCGATGACGGAACCGCTCTCGCCCCCGCCGCGCCGCATCATGGCGATCTGGCTGGCGCGGCTGGCGATCGATCGCTGGCAGCTGGCTAGCGCCGATTTCTCCTGCTCTCCCTCTCCTTTGAAGAATAGGGGGCTTGAGAAGGTCGATCCGGTCGCGTTGATCGCAGAGAGTGCTCACGGCTCGCGCATCACCGCGGTGAACGCCGCCGCGCGTGATGCCGGTGTGCGCGCCGGGAGCATGCTGACCGACGCGCGCGCGTTGTGCCCCAAACTGGCGGCAGCTCCAGCCGATCCGGCGGGCGACTTAGCCATGCTGGAAAGTCTGGCGCTGTGGGCGCAGCGCTGGGGGCCGTGGGCGGCGCTCGATCCGCCAGACGGGCTGGTGGTCGATGTGACCGGGGTGGCGCATCTGTTCGGGGGCGAGGCGGCGCTGCTGGCCGACGC
>JANMCG010000194.1:0-1963 GCA_031361075.1 Novosphingobium sp.
CCCCGAGCTCGCCGCGCGCGTGAAGGCGCTGCTGCGCCGATCGCTCAAAGCCGCGTCGGACGTGCTCACGCTCGGCCCGCTCGCCGTCGACTTCTCGGCTCAGAGCGCCAAGCTCGATGGCGCGCCGGTCGAGCTGACGGCGTTCGAATACCGGCTGCTCGAATACCAGGTGCGCGAGCGCGCGCGAGTGGTCAGCAAGCAGGAGCTGTCCGACTACCTCTATCCCCACGATGAAGACCGCGACAGCAATGTGCTGGAAGTGTTGATCGGGCGGCTGCGCCGCAAGCTCGACCCTGACGGCACCTCGCATCCGATCGAAACGCTGCGCGGGCGAGGTTACCGGTTTACCCTCGGATGAGGTTGCGCGACTCGATCCGTGCGCGCCTGATCCTTGGCGCGACGTTGGTGCTGATCGCATTCGTGGCGGGAGCCGGATTGGCGGTGCAACGAGCCCACGCAGACAGTGTGCGTGCGGCTCGTTTTGCCCAGTTGCAGAGCACGGTCTATCTCCTGCTTGCCGGCGCTGAACTCAACGCGGGCGGGATGCTCGTCATGCCCGCGGCGTTCCCCGAGCCGCGTTTGTCGTTGCCGGGGTCGGGTATGTACGCGAACATCGTCAACACCGCGCGACGCGAGGAATGGCAATCGCCATCCACCGTGGGCCTCCACCCGCCTTTTCTTCGCAGTGTCGCGGTCGGGCAATGGCGCTTCGAAACCGTCGGTGCCGGCGGTCGCGACTACCTGGCGATCGGTTATGGCGTCAATTGGGCCGGCCGCGCGCAGGCAGCACCGCTGGTCCTCTCGGTCCTGGAAGACAAGGCGGAGTTCGATCTCGAGATCGGCATCTTCGAGCGCACCTCCTGGATGTGGCTGGGCGGGGCGGCGGTATTGCTGTTGCTGTCTCAAACGCTGCTACTGCAATGGGGCTTGTCACCGTTGCGGCGGGTGGCGCGTGAGATCCGCGGTATCGAAGACGGCGAGCAAGCCGAGGTCGAGGGACGCTATCCCACGGAAATCGCGGCGCTGACGAACAACCTCAACACCTTGATCAAGCAGGAGCGGTTGCGCCAGACACGCTACCGGGAAGCGCTGAGTTTTCTCGCCCACAGCCTCAAGACTCCGCTGGCCGTGTTGCGCACCGCGATGAACGAGCCCGCCCAGTTGCCGGCGGTCGTGACCCAGCAGGTCGCACGCATGGACGGCATCGTCCAACATCAACTCGGCCGCGCCGCGGCAAGTGGTTCTTCTCGCTTTGCGCCTTACCTGTCCCTGCCTTCCGTCCTGAGTCGGATTCGCGATTCGCTGGCCAAGGTGTATGCCGAAAAGGGCTTGGTCTTCACCCTCGACTGCCCTCCCGGGCTCACCTGGCGGATCGGCGAAGGCGATGCTTTCGAGCTGCTCGGCAACGTCATGGACAACGCGGCCAAGTGGGCGATTAAAAGTGTTGCGGTCAGCGTGCGTCGCGAAGGGGACCGACTGCACATCCGGGTGGACGACGACGGCCCGGGGTTCGGCGATACGCAGGCGGTCTTGCTGTTGCACGTGCGTGGGGACGAGAAAGTTCCCGGTCACGGTGTCGGCTTGGCAGTCGTCAACGATCTGGTCGCCAGCCACGACGGTGAACTGAACCTGTCTCTCTCGGACTGCGGGGGAGCGCGAATCGACATCGTCCTGCGGGCGGCCTGATCTCGGCCTGATCCGATCCTGCTTCGTTCAGGTTGCGTTCATCGTTGGTCGTTCAAGATGGCTTCATCGCAAACCAAGGAGCCGTCATGAAGCGTTCCATCTCTGCCAGATTCGTCGCCGCAGCCGCCCTCGCAACCGCGACTTTAGGTGCCGCCCCGGTCGCCCACGCGAACCCCGATATCTACTTTTCGGTCGGCGTACAGGGTCGTCCGGTCTACATCGAGCCGGAGCCCGTCTATGTGCCGCCGCAGCCCGTCTACCTCCAACCGCGTCCGGT
>JANMCG010000199.1:0-1565 GCA_031361075.1 Novosphingobium sp.
ACTTCGCGCGGATCGTAGACTTGTGGCTCGTAAGCCGCATTGGCCGGATCGAGCCGCACCCGCCCATCCTGGCGGCGCAGATATTTGAGCGTGGCTTCTTCGCCGCGCACCAGCGCCACCACGATCTCGCCATCGCGCGCTATGTCGGTTCGGCGGATAAGCGCATAATCGCCGTCGAGGATACCGGCTTCGATCATGGAATCACCCGAAACTTCGAGCGCATAATGCTCGCCCGCGCCGAGCAGCGCCGCCGGAACCGGCAACATGGTGGAGGTTTCCATCGCCTCGATCGGCATACCAGCAGCAATTTTGCCGTGCAGCGGAATTTCGATCACATCGTTGGCCGGTGCTGGCCGCACTTCGGGCGGACGGGTCAGCGCCGCACCGGAATTGCTGTTTGCGGCACGCGCGATCACCTTTGCGGGAACATCTTCGGGCTGGCGGATCACTTCGAGCGCGCGGGCGCGGTTCGGTAGCCGCCGGATAAATCCGCGCTCTTCAAGCGCCGAAATCAGCCGGTGGACCCCCGATTTCGATTTGAGATCAAGCGCATCCTTCATTTCTTCAAACGAGGGCGATACACCCGATTCCTCAAGCCGAACCTGGATGAACCGAATCAATTCGTGCTGTTTGCGGGTCAACATGCGCGCTTCACTCCGATAAGAGCAGCGGGAACCCCAATGTTCCTGCGCCGTTCAGTGAACGAATGCGGAACAATTAAGCAACGTCGCTGGCAGAGTCAAGCAATCCCGCCATTGTCGAGCAAATACACCGGTACCGCTACGCCAGCGGCGGCCGCAGTCACTCCAGCGGGCCGATCGATCAAGGCATTACTGGCAGCCAGGCTAGCCAATGCTCCGCTGGTTTGCTGCACCATCGCGCGCACAGCGGTGCCATCCCACTGCGCGCGCAGAAATTCGCGCCGGTCGCCCCCCGCCGCCACCGATCCGGCCAGCACCGCTTCGATTGGGCGCGGCACACAGACCTCCGCCCCCGCCAGCGCGCGCAGTACCGGCAGCAGAAACAGATAGGCCGTCACCATGCTTGAAACTGGGTTGCCGGGCAGCCCGAGCACCAGCGTGCTGCCTTTGCTTGCCACCAGCAGCGGCTTGCCCGGCTTGATCGCCACCCGCCAGAAATCGATGCCAGCTCCCCACCGTTCGAGCGCCGGTTGCAACAGATCGTGGTCCCCTACCGACGCTCCGCCGCTGGTTACGATCAGATCGGCTCCCTCGGCCGCATCGAACGCGGCGACCAATGCCTCGATCCGGTCAGGCACCGGTGTGCCACGGGTCACGACGCAGGGCAGAGTTTCTGCCAGCGCCGCGAGCATCGCGCCGTTACTGGCCGGGATCTGGTGTGCGCCGCATCGTTCGGGGTCGCTGACCAGCTCGTCGCCACTGTCGATGACCGTTACCCGCGCTAACCGGCGCACCGCGATCAGGCGATGCCCGGCCGACAGCGCGAGCGCTAGCTGCGCCGGTCCAAGCCGGACGCCAGCGGCCAGCAACGACACGCCGCCGCTAAATTCGCTGCCTTGGCGGCGAATATGCCCGCCCGTGGCT
>JANMCG010000201.1:0-21677 GCA_031361075.1 Novosphingobium sp.
GAAGCATGCGGTCTGCGGCGCGGCGTGCGCAATGTCCAATGTGAAATTGCAAAGTTGCGAAGCCGATATTTGCAAATTTCCGCGAAGCGGCATAGGCTTCTCTGCGCCTCCACTTTTTTCTCCGCGCCTCTGCGTGAACTCATCTGCCGATTGGTTCACGCAGAGGCGCAGAGGAAGAACAGAGCCGCAGAGAGGTTGCGCATGTTGAAGCGTCGCATATTCGCAGGAGCGAGATTGAGGGCGCTTCGCGCCGAGCGGGGGTTGAATCAGGCGGCGATGGGGCGTTTGCTGGAGATTTCGACCTCGTACCTGTCACAACTCGAACATGACGACCGGCCGCTGACCCCGGCACTGGTTGAGCGATTGGCGCGCGCTTTTCCGCTTGATTGGCGCGAGATTGGCGCGGGGACGAGCGAGACGCGGCTGGCAGCGCTGCGCGAAGCCAATGCCGATCCATTGTTTGCGCAAGGCGTGGATGCGGCGCAGCTTGCCCGGTTTGCCGAGCAGCAGCCCGCGCTGGCCGAGCGGTTCGTGGCGCTGCACGAAGCCTATCGCCGTGCGGGGCAACGCCTGCAGATGATCGACGAGGCGCTGACCGCCGACACCGGCGGGGGGCCGCGCTTGCCGTGGGAAGAAGTGCGCGACTGGTTCCACCTGGCGGGCAACTATGTCGACAGCATCGACCGCGCGGCTGAGGCGCTGGCTGGCAAATTCGGCGGGCTGTCCCCCGCCACCGGCGCGATCGAGGCGTACCTGCGCGATGCCTTGTCGATATCGCTGATCTACTCGGGCCAAGCGGGGCTACGTAGCTATGACGCCGAGATGGGGCACCTGACCATCGACCCCGGCCAGCCCGCAGAAAGCCGCCGCTTCCAGCTCGCTCACCAGCTCGCCGCATTGGCGCTGAAGGACGAGATCGCGGCCGTGGTCGAAGCCGGGGCGCTGCGCAGCCCTGCGTCGCGCCAACTGCTGTTCGTCGGGCTGTGCAACTATGCCGCCGGGGCCTTGCTGATGCCTTACCGCCGGTTTCGCACCGAAGCGCGCGCCTTGCGCCATGATATCGACCGGTTATCGCAGACCTTCGGGACCAGCTACGAGCAGACCTGCCACCGGCTCTCCACACTCCAGCGCGAGGATATGCGCGGGGTGCCGTTCTTCTTCTGCCGGGTCGACATGGCGGGCAACATCACCAAGCGCCATTCGGCCACCCGCCTGCAATTCGCCCGGTTCGGCGGAGCTTGCCCGCTGTGGATCGTGCACGAAGCGGTGGCGATCCCCGACCGGATCCTGGTGCAATTGGCCGAAACGCCCGACGGGGTGCGCTATGTCTCGATGGCCAAGGGTCTGGTCAAGCCATCGGGCAGTTACGCCCGCGCGCCGCGCCGCTATGCCGTAGCCTTGGGCTGCGAGGCTGAGCATGCGAGCGAATTCGTCTATGCCGATGGCCTTGCGCTGACCGCCGCCAGCGCCGCCGCCCGGATCGGAATTTCTTGCCGGATCTGCCCGCGTGCCGATTGCGACCAGCGCGCCTTCCCGCCCAGCGACCGCCCGATCAGCGTCGATCCGGATCATCGCGGGGTGGTGCCGTATACAGTGGCGTGATTTGCGGTGGCTTTTACGGCCCTGAGGCGCTAGGGCGCGCGGCATCCCGTGCTTAAAGCGGCGCCGCAACCCGCGCTGCGCATTTCCCCAGTCGCCCGCCCCGCCCTGTCGGAGCGCCGCGCCGCAATCCGTGTTGAACCGATGTCCGAAACTGAAAACGAAGTCGAAACCGCAGCCGCAATCGAAACCGCTGCAATTGCGCCGGCTGAGCCTGAAATCCATGCGGAGCCCGAAGCAGAACAGGCGGTGCAAACCCCGTTCACGCAGCTCCCTGCACCACTCGCTGCAGCGCTGACCGAGCGCGGCTATGCCGAGCCGACTTCGGTACAGGCCGCCGTGCTTGAACCCGAGGCGCTGGGCCGCGACATGATCGTGTCGGCGCAGACCGGATCGGGCAAGACCGTCGCCTTCGGGATTGCGATCATGCGCGAATTGCTGGCCGATGGCGCGGTGTTGCCGCCCGCCGGAGCGCCGCTGGCGCTGGTCATCGCGCCGACCCGCGAGCTGGCCCTGCAGGTCAGCCGCGAGCTTGAATGGCTGTGCGCCAAGGCCAATGCCCGGATTACCACCTGCGTTGGCGGGATGGACCCGAGCAAGGAACGCCGCGCGCTGCACCACGGCGCACATCTGATCGTTGGCACCCCGGGCCGCTTGCGCGATCATCTTGAACGCGGCGCGCTCGATTTGTCACAGCTGGCTTATATTGTGCTCGATGAAGCTGACGAGATGCTCGACATGGGCTTCCGCGACGATCTGGAACAGATCCTCGACGCGACGCCAGAAACGCGCCGCACGCTGATGTTCTCGGCCACCATGCCGCGCCCTATTGCCGCCTTGGCCCAGCGCTATCAGCACAATGCGCTGCGCATTTCGACCGTCGGCGACGATCGCGGCCACGGCGACATCGATTATCAGACCGTCGCAGTCTCGCCCTCGGATATCGAAAACGCGGTGATCAACTTGCTGCGCTTCCACGAAGCCGAGACCGCGATGCTATTTTGCGCGACCCGCGACAACGTCCGGCATCTGCATTCCACGCTGGTCGAGCGCGGGTTCGCCGCGGTTGCCTTGTCGGGCGAGCACAGCCAGAACGAACGTAATTATGCGCTGCAAGCGTTGCGCGATGGCCGCGCGCGGGTTTGCGTCGCGACGGACGTAGCCGCGCGCGGGATTGACGTGGCTTCGCTCAGCCTGGTGATCCACGTTGAAATTCCGCGCGATGCCGAAACCTTGCAGCACCGCTCAGGCCGGACCGGTCGCGCCGGACGCAAGGGCACGGCGGTGATTGTCGTGCCTTATCCGCGCCGCCGCCGGGTCGAAGAAATGCTCCGCCGCGCGCGGATCGCCGCGACCAGCGCCGAGGTGCCAAGCGCCGAAATGATCCGCGAGCGCGACCGTCAGCGGCTGTACGAGACGCTGCTCGAACCGGTCGAGGGCACCGAGGAAGAGCTGGAACTGGCGCAGCGCTTGCTCGATCAGCGCGGCGCGCTCGATCTGGCAGTGGCGCTAGTCCGCCAGCACAGCAAGGCGATGCCCGAGCCCGAGGAACTGATCGACCTGTCCAAGCGCGGTGCCGATCCGCGCGCCGACAAATCGCATCACCGCGATGGGTTCGACGATACGGTATGGTTCAGGATGGATATCGGCCGCCGCCAGAATGCCGATCCGCGCTGGATCCTGCCGCTGCTGTGCCGCCGCGGGCACATCACCCGTAACGAAATCGGCGCGATCCGCATCGCTGCGAACGAGACCTTCTTCCAGGTCCCGCGCGCGATCGAAGCCAAGGTCCGCGAAGCTTTGCAGCGCACGCTGACCGAAGGCGCCGAGGACGAAAGCGGAATCCGCATCGAGCCTTCGCCCGATGGCGGCCAGCAAGGCGGCGGTTCATCTCCTCGGCCAGCGGCACCGCGCGCAGCGGCCGCGCGTCAACCGGCCCGCCAACCCGCGCGCGCGCCGGACCGCGCCCCAAGCCGGGAGCCGAGTCGGGAACCTGGCCGGGAACCTGGCCGCGCCCCGGTGCACCGCGCCGAACCCCGCCCCCTTGCGCAGCAGCCCAGCGAACAACCGGCTCAAGCCTCTAACCAGCCAGCCAGGAAGCCGACCAAAAAGCCCTACGAGCCCGCTGAAAAGCCAGAGGCGCGCAGGCAGCTGGGCGTCGCGGCCGGTTCTGCCCCGCGCACTGACCGCAAACCGCCGCGCGCGAATCGCCCTGGCAAGCCGCCGTTTAAAACGCCATTCAAGGCACCGTTCAAACCGGGCGGCCCAAAAGCAACGGGCGCGAACCGTAAAGGTCCGCGCCCGCGTTAGCTTTCGAATGACCGGCGCGGGATTTAACCCCCGCGCCGGTGCAACAGCTTACGCTGCTTCGAGGTTCACAGCCGAGGTCTTGCCGCGCTGATCGGTTTCCAGCTCGTACTTGACGCGCTGGTCCTTGTTCAGGGTCGACATGCCCGAACGCTCGACGGCACTGATGTGCACGAAGTTGTCAGGTGCGCCATCGTCCGGTGCAATGAAGCCATAACCCTTGTCGGTATTGAAAAATTTAACGGTGCCCACGGGCATAATCTGTTCCTTTCACGGATAGCAGAATGATCCGCAGACAGTGTGCCGGCGGAGCAGGAGGCGTGAAAAAGAGAGAATAGGCGCGAGGCCGAAAGTCCCGTCTCAAGCGACGTAGCGCGGATCGCCTAGGCGCTTTTTGTGCCAATAGCAAGAAATCTGCGCGGCCGGTGCCGTTACGGCGCGGCAGCTCTTGCAACACCGCATCGCGCATCGCTTGACCTGTGCGGAACGATGGCCCGCGCCCCGCGTTATCTGGACATCCCGACGCTTGCATCCGCTCCGAACCAAGCCAAGGCCCATCTGGAGTTTAGCCATGCCCGCCGACCCGAATAGCGCCGGAATTACCCGGCAACGCCGCGGCAAGGCGTGGCGCTATTTCGGGCCAACAGGCCGCGAGATCAACAAGGCGGCTGAAATCGAGCGGCTTAACAAGGTTGGCTTACCGCCCGCTTATGTTGACGCCTGGTTCAGCCCGGATCCCGATAGTCCGGTCCAGGCAACAGGTTACGATCAGCGCGGACGACGGCAGTATCGCTATCACCCCGAATTTCGTGCCGGACAAGACGCCGACAAATTTGATCGCTGCATCGAATTTGGACGCCGCCTGCCCAAGCTGCGCGCGCAAGTCGAGCGTCATCTGGCGGGCGATCCGTTCGATCGCATCACGGTGATCGCGGCAGTCATCCGCGTGCTCGATGAGTGCCGCATTCGCGTCGGCAACCGGGCATACGCCCGCGCGAACAAGAGCTTTGGCGCGACCACGCTGCTGCGCCGCCATATGGCGCTTGGCCGCGGCCGGGTTACCTTTGAATTTGTCGGCAAGTCGGGCAAGCAGCAATGCGTCGAAGTGCTCGACAGCCGCGTGATCGTGATTCTGCGCAAGCTTGATACGCTGCCAGGGCAAGCCGTGTTCCAGTACCGAGCCGATGATGGCAGCGTATGCGGCGTTGCCCCGTCAGACATCAACCAGTATATCCAGGGCGTAATCGGCGGAAAATTTTCGGCCAAGTTTTTCCGCACGTGGCACGCTTCGGCGGGGGCGATGCGCGAAGCGTTGCGGCTGGTCAAGCGCGGCCGCACCCCGACAGTCAAAGACCTGGCCGAGCCGGTTTCAGCCGAGCTGGGCAATACCCCGGCGATTGCGCGCAACAGTTACATTCATCCCGATGTGCTCGATGCTGCGACCACCGCGCAGTTGCCCGATCCGGCGCGACCGACCAAATGGCTTGACCGCAACGAAGCGACCTTGCTGGCCTTGCACAATGATGCTGCTGCCTGACTTGCCGTCTGACTGACCACCGCGTTAGTCGCGCGCGGTTCGGTCGCTGTGCGGCAGACTGCGTACAATCGCCGCGCGCAATGATGCTAGCTGATAGGGCTTTTGCACAATATCTACCCCGGGGAATTGCGCCACCAAACTGGCGGTTTCGCCATAGCCGGTCGCAAACGCGAACGGTACACCGCGCGCGATTAATTGCTGCGCCACCGGTTCGGTGGTTTCGCCGCCCAGATTGACATCGAGCACGGCAAATTCGATCTCGGCCCCGGCCATCGCCTGCTCGGCTTCCAACACGCTGGCGCAGGTCAGCACGTTGCGCGCGCCCAGCGCCAGCAGCATATCCTCAGCGTCGAGTGCGATCAGCATATTATCCTCGACCAGCAGCACCGCCGCTTGCAGCGGCTTGGCATGTCCGGCCAGCACCAGCGAGTCACCCGCCGCCGCAACCGCCAGACCCGATGTAAACCCGGTGACGTGGCGCGCGGGCACGGTAAACTGGGCGCGCAACCCGCCGGGCGCGAACGACAGCTGCGCGGTACCGCCCAGTTCATACGGGATCGAGCGCTCGATCAGCGTCGAGCCAAACCCGCGCCGTGTTGGTTGCTGTGTGATCTGCGGCCCGCCCTGCTCATTCCAATCAAGCCCAAAGGTACCATCGGCACCCTGACTGAACCCGATTACCAATCGACCCAGCGGCGCCGACATTGCGCCGTATTTGGCCGAATTGGTCATCAATTCATGGATCACCAAAGCGAAGGTTGTAATCGCATCGGGCATCAGCTGGGGATCAGGACCGGTGATCTCGACCCGCGCGGCGCTTTCCCCCAAATAGGCTTCAGCCTCAGTCCGGACCAAGGCCTGAGCCGATGTAGGCGACCAGTTGCCCTTGGTGATTAGATCATGCGCCCGGGCGAGCGCCTGCACACGCAGCCCGACCACCTCGGTAAATTCGCTGATCGAACTGGCCTGCGATTGGCTTTGCGTAATCAGACTGCGCACCAGATTGAGAATGTTGCGCACGCGGTGATTGAGTTCGGCAATCAGCACTTCTTGCTGCTGCTCGGCGGTGCGGCGTTCTTGCAAAGTTGCATCGGTCATCCGCAACACGACTTCGAGCAATGTGACCCGCAAGGTATCGGCGGTCTGCACTTCACCGGGCGACCACGGCTGGCTGCGCCCGCTAACCAATTCTTGCCATGCTGCAAAGCTTTTGCGCGGCACCAGCCGTTTATCCGCGGACTGCACTTTGGCCCGCTCACCGGCCCACAAGATCGATCGCGCCAGCTCCCGCCGGAACAGCACGATGTAGTCTTTCGGATCGCGCGAAACTGGCAGCACCAGCACGCCTGCGGCAATGTCGGCAAATTCGGCCGCGGCGGGGCAGGCGGCGGCCAATTCGTCAGTGTGGTAAATTCCACCGCGGGTCGCGGTATCCAGAAATCCGGTTATTGCGCTGAACTGGGCCGCGCTGGGCACGAACCCCGATGATTGCAGCCGGCCATCGACCCAGCCGATCGCCCCGTCATGCGGAATAATCGTGCCAACCAGGCCAATCATCTCGGCAAAGCTGTTGTTGATGGTCGCCCCTTGCGCCAAGCTGATCATGATCTGATCATGGACCACCCGCGCCCGCAGCAGTTCGCGCTTTTCGGCTTGGGTATCCTGCTGATCAAGATTGAGCGCAAACATCTCGCCGAACAATTCCGCGGCCGAGCGCAATTCGAGCGGCAGCACTTTGGGGGTGCGATGGTGGCAGGCCAGCAACCCCCACAACTTGCCTTGCTTGACCACCGAGATCGACAGTGAGGCGGCCACCCCCATATTATGCAAATATTCGAGATGAACTGGCGAAACTGCGCGGATCACGCTGAGCGACAGATCGAGCGGCTCGGACTGTGCCGCGCTCGCGGCAATCGGGCTACCGGCTTCGTGCGTGTCGCTGATGATCCGCAGCAGATTGCGCAGATACAGCGCGCGGGCTTGCTGCGGAATGTCGCTGGCCGGATAGCGCAGCCCCGCCAGGCTTTCCATCCCCGGCGCATGACATTCAGCCGCAACTTCACCGTGTCCATCAGCGGCGAACCGGTAGACCATCACCCGGTCGAACCCGATCAGCGCCTGTAATTGCCGTGCCGCAGATTGCAGCAATTCATCCTGCGATTGTGCCTTGGCCAAACGATCGAAGATCGGCCGTAACTGCGCAATGTAATCTTGCCGTTCAGCCGGCCGATGCGGCTCGAATTCGAATACCAGATTTTGGCCCGATCGATAGGCGGCGACATCGACTTGCAGTTCAGGATTAAGCGGCAGTGCAAAACTGCGCACGACGCGGTCACCAGCATCAAGCGACGTTACCAGTTGCTGCAGCGCATTGACCGCCGGGCCTTCAAGCACCTGCGATAACGGCAAATCGGGTTGCACCGTCGTAGCCAAACCCAGCACTTTGGCAACATTGGCAGAGCAATAGGTAATCGCAAACGCATCGTTCACTGCAATCAACGCTCCGAATGCTTGCACCCGGCCCAACGCATGGATCGGCTCGCGGTCACATTCGGTGAGCGCTGCGGCAAGATCGGCGCTAGCCACTGACCTGCACGCCTTGTTGCTCTTGGTTTGCCAGCTCAAAGCTGCGCCCGAACCCGTTAAAGCAGGCTTTGGCGGCAGCGATGATTGCCACGGTTTCTGCTTGGCCGGGCTTGGTTGCATTGAGCAAGCCGACAAAGCGCGGCCAGTAAAGCGCCATCAGGTCACTGTTCAACATGTGGTGGGCAGCTTTCACCGAGACGTCGTGCGAAAGTCGCCAGCGCTCGCGCAGGACCTTAGCACCGAAATGGCTACCCGCTATAACATAGGTTAAGCCGAGCGGATGCAAGTGCATGGCGCTACGGTCGATGGGCAGAACCGGCAAATTCACCCCCAACGCCGTCAAATCGGCATCGATCAAGGGCGATATGACCGGCGGAGCATTTGCGCCTAATTGCGCCATCACCGGTTCCAGCCGGTGAAGCTCTGCGCGGTGCATTTGCAACCACGCGATCAGTCCTTCGCGCCGGTCAAGCTGAAGATCGGTCATCGCGGCGTCGACCAAATCATGATCGAAGCGCGTTTCGATCCGCAAGCGCTGACGTAAATCCATATACGCGCAGGGCGTGACCCATCATCGCGAATTCGACAAGCGGCAATTGCAGCGGTCTGGCTAACACGAAGTTTGAGCGCCTGCAGCGCGTATTTTCCCGATCTGGTCAAACCAGCCGTGGCTGGCGCGGTGGAACCATTCGGCAGACCCGGCGTTATCGGTTCATACAACAGGAGAAAGACTATGGGTTTGATTATCACTTTGATCGTCGGTGGTGTGCTCGGCTGGCTCGCAAGCATCGTGATGCGGACCGATGGACAACAGGGCATCATCCTGAATGTTATCGTCGGCATTGTCGGCGCAGTCCTGGCCGGTTACGTGATCACGCCGTTCATTGGCGGCGCTCCGATCACTTCAGGTGCGCTTGATATCCGCTCGCTGATTTCGTCGTTCCTGGGTGCAATCGTTTTGCTGGCGATCGTGAACATGGTCCGTCGCGGTTCGCCGCGGTAAATTTTCGGCGAAGAACCTTATCGCACTCAGATTAACCGGGTTTGGCGCTGCTCCTTTAAGGCCGCCGTACCCGCAGGAATTGTGCCCCCGCGCAAAACCGATCGAGTGTAGCTTGCCCGCCCCCCGCAGGTAAGAAATCAAAGCGGTCGCTTCGGCGACCGCTTTTTTTATGTGGGCAGGTCGAGTGAAGCAGTCAGCCCGTGCGCTGACCAGTCGACTGCGAACGCACCACTATAGACCTTGGCCATACGTTCGATCAGCCCGTGGCCACTCCCGCCCCCGGTCTGCTGGGGTGCTGGCTGGGCAAGCTGGGCCTCGTGCCAGGTGAGCCTCAAACGGCCAAGGTCGGCGGCGGCGACGATCACCACTGCCGAGTTCAAACTGAGCGCACCGTATTTCATGCTATTGGTCGCCAGTTCGCCGATCGCCAAGGCAATGACCCGTGCGTTACGTTCATTGACCACTAACCCGTCCGGGCAATCCCACTCAATCTGCTCGTACGGCGCGGTCATCACCGCGAGCAGATCGGCCAGCAGCAACGGCCCGTCAGCGCTGGCGAGCATTTGCGCCTGTGCCTGTGCCAATGCGGCATAACGCTGCGACAGATGCCGCGCAAAAACAGCATGTTCGGGCGCGTCCTTGGCGCTGACGATTGCGATCGCGCTGCTGACCGTAAAGGCGTTGCGCAACCGGTGGCGCATCTCGAACGCGATCGTCTCGAGCGCCTGTTTATCGCGCACCTGATCGGTCACATCGCGCGAGAAGGATACAATCTGGAAAATCTCGCCACGATCATCGCGCACCGGCGAGACGGTCACGTCCCACCATTTCGGCGTGCCCTTGGCGGTGGGACACGCTGCTTCAAACCGGCTGTCTATGCCTGCGCAAGCGTCGATCACCGCTTGACGCACCTGCGGCTGTGCCTCGGGCGGCCACATTTCCCACCAATGCGTTCCTGCGATGGTGCAGAAATCGTCCAATTCCAAACTGCAACGCCCGTTGCGGTTCATGAACCCGAGCGTGCCATCGGGCTGCATCAACTTCACGCAGTCCTGACTTTGCTCCAGCAACGCGATCATCATATTGCTCGACACATCGGCAAAGGTGTGGCCAAGTTTTACGGTTAGCGCATCAGGAACGATATCGTCGGCCATTGTATAATTGGGTACCGCCACTTAACAACGCACAGCTTTGTGCGCGCGGCCTTGTTATGCGCGCGGCGTTGAAATCGCTATAGCTATTGTTCAAACCGCGCGGGCGCAGCCAGTTCCGCAGCTCGGCCGGGGAACGAAGCCCTTGAATGCGCGTAGTGGACTTATGGCTGCCTCTTGGATCAAACCGCAACCGGGCGGCATTTATATTGAACCGGCCGATATCTGGATCGATCCCTCATTCCCGCAGCGGCACGCGGTGATCACGCATGGCCACGCCGATCATGCCCGTAGCGGCCACGGCGACGTCTGGGCAACACCTGAAACACTGGCAATCATGGGGCTGCGCTATGGCACTGCTGACGGCACTTCGATCGCTTACGGTGATGGGTTTGAACGTGGCGGAGTGCGGTTCAGCCTGTATCCCGCCGGGCACGTTTTGGGTTCAGCGCAAGTGCTGATGGAGTACGGCGGCGAGCGGGTGGTGGTCAGCGGCGATTACAAACGCCGTCCCGATCCGACCTGCGCCTTGTTCGAACCAGTTGCGTGCGACGTGTTCATTACCGAGGCTACGTTCGGGTTGCCGGTATTCCGTCATCCGCCATTGAGCGGCGAAATAACCAAACTGCTAAACCGGCTTGCGGCTGAGCCTGATCGGTGCGTGCTGGTTGGCGCTTATGCCCTGGGCAAAGCGCAGCGGGTAATTGCCGAGCTGCGGCTGGCCGGATGGCAGGCGCCAATCTTTCTGCACGGCGCGCTTGAAAAGATGTGCCGGTTGTACGAGCAATTGGGCGTGCCGCTGGGCGAATTGCGACTGGTTTCGGCCAGCACGCGCGAAGATATGCGCGGCCAGATCGTGCTGTGTCCGCCCAGTGCCTTGACCGATACGTGGAGCCGCCGGATGCCCGCGCCGATCACCGCGATGGCCTCGGGCTGGATGCGGGTGCGCGGGCGCGCGCGCCAGCGCAACGTGGAGTTACCGCTGATTGTCTCGGACCACGCTGATTGGGACGAACTGACCGCCACGATCCGCGAGCTCGCGCCGCGTGAAACCTGGATCACGCATGGCAGCGAGGAAGGCCTGCTGCGCTGGTGCGAACTGCACCAGATCAAAGCTCGCGCGCTGGCGATGGTCGGGCGCGGCGAGGAGGACGACGGCTGATGCGCCGCTTTGCCGACTTGCTCGATACGCTGATCTACACCCGATCGCGCAATGCCAAGCTTGACGCGATTGCCGACTATTTGCGCGCCACGCCCGATCCCGAACGCGGCTGGGCGCTGGCCGCGCTAACGGACAGTCTCGATTTCCCAGCGGTCAAAAGTTCCACCATTCGCGCAGTTGCCGCCACCCGGATCGATCCCGAATTGCTGCGGCTGTCGCGGCACTATGTCGGCGATACTGCCGAAACCGTGGCGCTGATCTGGCCCGAGCAGGCGCTGGCGCAGCACAGCGATCCCAGCGTAGATCAAGTGGTCGCTGCGCTGTCCGGCGCAACCCGGGTGACCGCGCCCGGCATCATCGCCGCGCTGCTCGATACGCTCGACATCAACAGCCGCTATGCGATGCTCAAGCTGGCCACCGGGGGGATGCGGATCGGTGTGTCGGCGCGGCTCGCCAAGACTGCTTTTGCGCAGGCTTTTGCGGTACCGATCGATACCGTTGACGAGTTGTGGCACGCGCTTGCCCCGCCTTATGTCGAGCTGTTTGCCTGGGGCGCGGACGGCGGCGCGCAGCCCGATATTTCGGCCACGCCGTTTTTCCGTCCGTTCATGCTGTCGCACCCGTTCGAGGCCGATACGCTCGATCTGGAAACTTACGCAGCCGAATGGAAGTGGGATGGCATCCGCGTTCAAATCGCACATTTGGGTGGCGAAACCCGGATCTACAGCCGCGATGGCAACGACATCAGCGGATCGTTTCCAGAGATTGCCGCTGCGCTTGGCATCGACGCGGTGGTTGACGGTGAATTGCTGGTGCGCGGCGACAGCCAGGGCGGCGATGCGGCCAGCTTTAACGCGCTGCAGCAGCGGCTTGGCCGCAAGACCGTGTCCAAAAAAATGCTCGAGCAATATCCGGCCTTTGTGCGGCTGTACGATGTGCTGGTCGACGGCGCTGAAGATCTGCGCGAACTGCCGTGGACCGCGCGGCGAGCACGACTTGAGGAACTGGTGCCGCGGCTTGACGCAACGCGGTTCGATTTGTCACCAGTGCTCGACGTGGCAGATTTTGCCGGGCTGGCGGTGTTGCGCGATAGCGCCCGCGATGCGGCGATCGAAGGGGTGATGCTCAAGCGCCGCGATAGTCCGTATCAAGCCGGCCGCAAAGTCGGGCAATGGTACAAATGGAAGCGCAACCCGCTTACCGCAGATTGCGTCATGATGTACGCCCAGCGCGGTAACGGCCGCCGCGCTTCGTTCTATTCAGATTACACATTCGGTTGCTGGAGCGCGACCGGCGAGCTGCTGCCAGTGGGGAAGGCTTACTCGGGATTCACCGACGAAGAGCTTAAAATGCTCGACAAATTCGTGCGCGAACACACGCTCGCCAAATTCGGCCCGGTGCGCGAGGTGGAAAAGTCACTGGTGCTTGAAGTCGCGTTCGATTCCATCCACGCCAGCGCGCGGCATAAATCGGGGCTGGCCATGCGCTTTCCCAGAATTCACCGAATTCGCAATGACAAGCCAGCCGCAGAGGCCGACCAGATTACGACCTTGCAAGCGATGGTGACCTGATCAGGTTAGGTTCCCGGCTGTGGCAATTGCCAGATCATTGATCAGCGATTCATGCGCAGAAATCGCCTGCGTGCCTTCGCGCGCGGGCATGGTCCCGCCGTCGAGCATTTCATTCAACGCCGCGCGCGCGCGGCCGACCCGGCTTTTCATCGTGCCGACCGCAGTCTGACAAATTTCGGCGGCTTCTTCATAACTGAACCCGCCCGCACCAACCAGCAGGATGGCCTCGCGGCGAACACGCGGCAACGTCATCAGCGCGCGGCGCATATCGGCCAGATGCAGCGGATCTTCCTGCCCCATCGGGGCCTGCAGCGTCCGTTCGGCCACACCTTCATCGTAATCGCCGACAAATTTGTTCCGGCGCATTTCGGTCAGATAGCAATTGCGCAGGATGGTGAACGTCCATGCGCGCAAATTGGTGCCGGGCTCAAATCGCTCGCGCGCGGCCCAGGCTTTCAGCATCGCCTCTTGCACCAGATCATCTGCGAAGTCTGGCCGGCCGCACAGCGATCGCGCGAAGGCGCGCAAGTGCGGGATTGTCTCGGCTAATTGCCGCTTGAATGTGGCAGCATTGGCCGCCGCTGTATCACTTTCCATCGGCCGCGCGGTCAAGCTTGTCGAGCAGCCTGGCCAACTCATCCGGCAACGCCTCTTCGACCACATCGTCATACAGACGTTGCAAGCCTTTTGCCCACGCAGGCTGACCCGGCGCAATCGCGTCGCGCTGCGGACGGCGGCCGGAAGAGCCCCCGCTCTCAGGCGCTTGATGATGATCGCCGCGCTTGCTCAAGTGTTGCTCCGGTCTTTGATAAAAAGAATAATTCACGGTCTAGTCCAATCGACATTTTATGGCAACGAACTCGACCCGGTTAGGCTCCGCATAACGTGTTGCGGCGCACCGGCCAAATCGGCTGTCGTTGCTGATTGAAACTTCAATTCGTTGATAATACTGCCTTTGTGTCAAATTTGCTGAACTCGCGGCGAGCCCGGCTGGCCTGCCAAAATTCCGCATAAAATCTACGCATCAATATCTTTAGTTACTGTCTGAATTGCTGGAACGGTCGAGCAACCGGATCGTTCCCTTAATTGCGATACCGTTTCCGCTACGCCGCAAGCCTTTTACCGACCCCTTTTGCGGGCATCTTGGGATCCAGACGAAGCCCCCGCAAACCGGAAAAACCATCAAGTGCCCGACGACATGCCACGACTGAAAAAAACTGGATTATCTGAACTTTTAATCCGGTTTCCCCGGGTCGGTCCAATCGCCGCTTTCGTGCTGACGATATTGGCAACGCTGCTGGTTGCAATGTCGGTCGAGCGCGCCACTCAGCTTGAACGGCGTCAGGCCTTTACTGAACGCGTTAGCGGATTGGGGCACGATATCGAGCGGCGCGCTGCAGCCAGCCAGGCCTACCTGATTTCGGGAGCAGCCTTGTTCGGATCGGGCAAGGAAGTTGATCAGGCCACATTTGACCGGTTTGCAGCAGCCCTGCGGTCTGACAGGAATTTTCAAGGCATCCTGGCGCTGGGCTGGTCGGTGCGGGTGCCGCGCGCCGGGGTTGCAGCGTTTGAACAGCAACAGCGCGCCGCAGGCAGCGCTGGCTTACGCAACTGGCCCGCCCCCGCGGCGAACGACGGCGTGATCGATGCAGTCAAATTCATTGCGCCGCTGACCGCAGCCAATCGTAAAGCCCTGGGATTCAATATGCATACCGAACCCTATCGCCGCGCCGCGATGGACCGCGCGGCGCAGACCGGGCAACCGGCGGTAACCGGCGGGGTGCGGCTGGTGCAGGATCCCGAAGGGTCGAGCAAAATCGGGTTCCTGATGTATATGCCGGTATTCGGCGGGGCTGACAGCGAAGGATCGCAAACCACGTTAAAGGGGTTCGTTTACGGCGCAATGCGGGCCGAAGACTTTATTGCAGCCTCGGTCCAGCATCAGGAAGCGGCCGCATTGAACCTTGAAATCTATGATGAGGTCGAAACTGCATCGCGCCTGCTGTACCGCCACGGCCCGCCAATCGCAGCGGGTCCGGCCATCACCCGCAAAATTCTGGTGGCCGACCATCAATGGATCATCAGATCAACGAGCGCTCCGATCAGCTCGTTCAGCCGCACCGGTATGTTCATTTTGCTGGCCGGGCTGATTATTGCCTCGTTGCTGCTGTTCATCGTCCGGCTGGCAATCCAGCAAGCGCTTTACGACCGGCATCAATTGACCGTCCGTAAGGAGCAGGATGCAATCCGCGCTGCGTTGACCCGCGAGCTTAATCACCGGACCAAAAATACGCTCGCCAATGTGCTGTCGATCCTTTCATTGTCGCGCCGCAACGCCCGCGACCTGGATTCGTTCGTCGAGACATTCGATGGCCGGGTGCGGGCACTGTCGGCTACGCATACCTTGTTGACGCAATCGAACTGGGGGCCAACCAGTGTCGCCGCGGTCATCGATACCGAACTTGCGCCCTACTTCGAATCGAGCCGGCCGCGGATTGTGCTTGATGGGCCTGACGTGGTGATCGCGCCGAACGATGCCTTGTCGCTTGGCCTTTTGATCCACGAGCTGGTTACGAACGCTGCCAAATTCGGCGCGCTGAGTAATGACAGCGGGACATTGTCGCTCAGCTGGACGCTGGCCAATGCACAGTTGCTGCAATTCGAGTGGCGCGAGGCTGGCGGTCCGCCGGTGATCCCGGCGCAGCGCCGCGGGTTTGGCAGCGACCTGATCGAGAAAGTCATCTCACGCGAGCTGCATTCGGATATCAAGCTGGTCTATGCGCCTAGCGGCGTGCGCTGTACCTTCATGGTGCCAGTCCGTCCGGTCAATGACTTCACGCTTAAGCAGGATATCTGATTGCACGAAAAAAACACGCCCGGAACCGGGTTCCGAGCGTGTCCGTTATAGTAACCGCACTAACCGTGCGATCAGACCAGTGCTGCCGTTGAGCGGAAGAACATTGCTTGGCTGATCGCGGCTTTGACCGCCGATTCGAGGAACGGTTTGGTGATCAGATAGGTTGGCTCTGGCCGGTCGCCGGTCAGCAGCTTTTCGGGGTAAGCAGTGATAAAGATCACCGGCACCGAAAATTCGCCGAGAATGTCGTTCACGGCGTCGATGCCCGAGCTGCCGTCAGCCAGCTGGATATCGGCCAGCACCAGACCTGGCTTGCGCGTGGCGACAATCGCGCCGGCTTCGTCGCGGGTGGTAGCAGTACCGCAAACGGTATGTCCCAAGCTTTCGACCAGCTCTTCAAGCTGCATTGAAATAAGCGCTTCGTCCTCGATAATGAGGACGTCGGTGGCCGATTCCGCATCGATTTCTTCCATCGCGCCGCGCACCAAAGCTTGCGCATCGGTTTCGCTGATCTGCATGATCTGGGCTGCCTCAGCCGCCGAAAAATCTTCGACGGTCGTCAGCAGCAGGGCTTGGCGGTTGGCCGGGGTGATTGCTGACAGGCGTTCTTCAGCAGTGCCGAGCGCGCCTTCGGCGGCATCAATCCGGCCTGGCAAGGCACCACCGCTGACCGACCAGATCTTGTTGAAAGCCGAATACAGCGCAACGCGGCCTTGGCCTATCTGATCGAGCATCGCGGTATCGGTCAGCGCGGCTTCAAGCGTGGCGCGAACATAGGCATCGCCCGCCATCTGAGAGCCGGTCAACGCGCGGGCGTAACGCCGCAGATATGGTAAATGCGCGACGACGGCTTGAGACACTGACATAGATTCCACACTCCCGAATGGCCTGCGCGATAAACGCTACGCATACAATTTCGTTCCCGTTTGCAGTTTATCGGGGAACCGACCGGACCGAGGCCCGTTTGATGCAAACTGCCTAGCCCCGAAACGAGGCCACAGCAACCGCAGTCAGGAGCAGTGAATTCAGTTCAGTCCGCCCGGTTTGCCGGCAAAGCTTGCGCCGCCTCTGGCTTGCGCCGTCGGCAAAGCTGTGGTGCAATATGCGGCTTGCCTACCACAGGGGAGATTGAATGACCGGCAAAAGCAAGACCCGCCGCGACTGCTGCGATTGTCCGCTCCTCGATTGTGAAGGCCTGCGCCCGCTCGACAAGGGCCAGATCAAATTCATGCAAGGTTTCAAGCAAGGCGAGTTCACAATCGACAAGGGCACCCAGTCGCTGGTGCAAGGTTCGATCAGCCCGCATATCTACACGCTGCTGCAAGGCGTGCTGTTCCGCTACCGGATATTGGAAGACGGCCGCCGCCAGATCGTCAACTTCGTCTTTCCGGGCGACCTGATCGGCTTGCAGGGCGCGATGGATGATCCGCTGCTGCACGGCTGCGAGGCGCTGACCGACGCGACGCTGTGCGTGTTCTCGCGCGACCGAATCATCGAACTTTTCGCCGAGCAACCGCGGCTGGGCTACGATCTGACCTGGATGGCGGCGAAAGAAGAAAGCGCGCTGGAAGAACATCTCGTCTCGATCGGGCGCCGTACCGCCAAGGAGCGGCTGGTTTACCTAGCGATTTTCCTGATCGAGCGCGGGATCGCCACTGATCTCGTCAAGAAAGACACGCTCGAGGTCACCGTGACGCAAAGCCAGATCAGTGACACGCTGGGGCTGTCGTTGGTTCACACGAACCGGACGCTGCAAGCGCTGCGCAAAATGGGGCTGGTGATCTGGACCCTGACATCGATTTCGATACCGGATATGCAGGCCGCGCAAGACTTTGCGCACTACGAAGGCAGCGGCAGCGGCATCCGGCCATTTATTTGAAATTTTGCGGGAACGCTTTTTGCAGTGGCGTGTTTTTGTATTGATACGTGCAACGGCTAACCCCTCCCGCCCCCCCGCCTTGCACGTATCCAAGATAACTCGTCCCTCGCAACGCAAGTTGCGGGGGACATTATTTATGTGCGGTATTTATGTGCGGTCCGGGGGGGCTGGATTGCCGGGCTGCGCCAGCGCACGTATCAGCTTGAGCGTGGACCTGCGGCAATCCTTGACCGAATACTTTTGCGTGGCGGCCGAGGCTGCGCGCGCCGCTCACACGCTGCCTCCTGTCCTGCCGCGAGATCCGCCTGCAGGACGCACGATTGTGCTGGGCTGCGGCAAGGCGGCGGCCGACATGGCGCGGGTCGCCCGCGAACACTTGCAAGGGATGGTAAGCGGCTGCGTGGTAACCCGCAGCGGACACGGTGCCGGCCAGCCGATCGCCGGGATCGCGGTGATCGAGGCGCGGCATCCGGTGCCTGACCGGGCCGGGATCCAGGCAGGCGAACGGATTCTGGCCTGCGCCGCTGAAGCGGGCCGCGATGACCGCGTGGTGTTTTTAATCTCGGGCGGGGGGTCGGCGTTGCTATGCGCGCCGGCTGCCGGGCTCTCGTTGGACGAAAAGCAACGCATCACCGCTCATCTGGTCCGCTCGGGCGCGCCGATCGAGGATATCAATCTGGTTCGCCGGCATCTCTCCCGGATCAAAGGCGGGCGGCTGGCAGCGCTCGCCGGTGCGCGCGGCGCCCAGCTTTATACCTATCTGATTTCCGATGTGGTCGGTGATGATCCGGCGCTGGTTGCCTCGGGTCCAAGTATCGCCGCGCCGTTCGAACCCGATATGGCGCTTGATCTTCTGTCGCGTTATGGCTGGGACACCGCTCCATCACTCGCCGCGGCGATCTGCGCGAACCGGCCGGCTGCAGCGCCCCGCCATCCGGTCTATACGGTGGCCAACAACGCCACCGCGCTGACCGCATTGGCTGCCAGGGCGGCCGCTGATGGCTGGACCGTTGTCGAACTTGGCGGCGCACTGACCGGCGAGGCCGCGCAGATCGGGCGCGAGCACGCTGTGATCGCTTGCGAATACCTGGCTCGGCCTGGGCGGCACTTGTTGATCTCGGGCGGCGAGCTGACCGTGACCGGAGCCAGCAGCACGGGGTGCGGCGGACCCAACCTGGAATATCTCGCCGGAGCCTTGACGGGACTGGAGCCCGGACAGGATATCGCGGTGCTGGCAGGCGACAGCGACGGGATCGACGGTACTGAAGACAATGCCGGGGCCTATGCCAAGGCCGGTGCGGCGATGCCTGAAGCACTCGCCAAAGCGCTTGAACGACACCGCACTTACGCGCTGTTCGATGCGCTGGGCGGGCTCGTCAAAACTGGACCGACGCGAACCAATGTCAACGATGTCCGGATGATCGCGGTTGGCGGATTGCGCTAGCCGTAAACGCGCGCAGCTGCGAGCGCAGCGGCCAATTGATCGCGCAGCACCGCGCCGCGCGCTGGATCGGGGGCGCGCAGGATCGCCGCCGGGTGTCCGGTGATCAACACCGGCGGGCCGAACAGCGACGCCTCGAGCGTAGCCTGGCGCGCGGTTACCGCTGTTCCGTTGCCGGTCAGCGCCAGACTGGCCGTCGCCCCCAATGCAACCACCAGTGATGGCCGGATCAGCGCCACTTCCTGCTGCAGCCACCACCGGCAGCTCTCGATCTCGGTCCGCGCGGGGCGCTCGTGCAGCCGCCGCTTGCCGCGCACCTGGTGTTTGAAGTGCTTGACCGCATTGGTCAGATAAACCCCGGCGCGGGGCAGCTCGGCCTGCTCGAACGCTGCATCGAGTTCGCGCCCGGCGGGGCCGATGAATGCGCGCCCGGCCAAATCCTCCTGATCGCCGGGCTGCTCGCCCACCACCATGATCGCCGCGCGGTCAGGCCCTTCACCCAGCACCGCTTGCGTCGCTGTGCAATGCAGCGGACAGCGCGTACAAGCGCCAATCTCAAGGTTTAACGCGGAGCGGTCCGGCGCGATTGCCGTGCGCGCAAGCTCTGGCCGCGCATACGGCACCATTCGCAATGATCGGGCCACCGGCTGGCTGGCGGCCGCTTCACGCATCGCGATCACCCGCTGCTCGGCGCTCGCCACCAAAGCCGGGATTAACCCAGCCTCGGGCAAATTCTTCCAGTATTTCTTCGGCATCTCGGATTGCATTGCCTGCACCTTGAGCCGCGCCGGATTGAAAATGTTGGTATAATACGTGCGCCACAATTCCTCGGTCGGATCAGCCAGCACCGCGGGTTTGGTCACCCCCGGGGCATAGTCCAGCACCCCGTCAACGCAGGTCGCGCAGCCTTTGGGAGAGGCGATGTGCCAGTCCATGTCACCGAACCGGCGCGCAAAGAACGGTGCGGTTGCCTCGACAATGTAGTGATCGGGCTCGAACCAGGCGGTGAACCGGCGGCGCGTGTTCGCGGCGGTCTCGGGGTCGTTCTCGCAAAACCGCACGAACGCCTTCATCTTGTGCGCGTCGCGCTTGACCAGTTTGGCCAGCACCCGCAGCCGCGCCATATCGGCGTCGCTTTCATCGCCGAGCAAATGCCGCTCGCGCTGCGCCCGCCACACCGCGCGGTATGGCAAATCAAACCGTTCGGGTACCGCCGCGCACAGCACAGCCTCGATCAGCGTCAGCAACGCGCGTGACATCCGGACCGGCGCGGCATCGGCTGGCACTGCGCTGCTGGCTGCGCCGAACATCGGCAAAGCGGGCGCGTCGTCTTCGCCGGTCCAGCGCACCCGTTCGGGCGCTACGCCGCGCGCCAGCAGCCCGCGCGCGGCATCGCGCCACGCCGCGGTGAACCCCAGCCGCGGCAGCATCACCGTCTCGCTGGCACCCCTCATAACAGACTGAGCTGCTCGGGCGGCGGGGCGAACATACTGCGCAGATCGTCGCGGTCACTCAATTCAAGTGGTCGCCAGTCGGCCGCTACGATAAACGCCTTGGCATTTTTCATCCGCGCGCCCAGCCGAAGCAGATCGGCAAACCCAAGCCGCTTGAACCGGCGCGCGCGCACGATCCGGGCGACGACTTTCGCCCCCAGCCCCGGCACCCGCAGCAGCATTGCCTGATCGGCGCGATTGACGTCGACCGGAAACGAACCGCGCTGGCGCAGCGCCCAGGCAAGTTTGGGATCGATTGCCAGATCGAGCATCCCCGCAGTTCCGCCACTGTCGATCTCATCGACCGAAAAACCGTAAAACCGCAGCAGCCAATCGGCCTGATACAACCGGTGCTCGCGCATCAACGGGGGCTTGATCAGCGGCAGGATGTTGCTGGCATCGGGGATCGGACTGAACGCCGAATAGTACACCCGCTTGAGCTTGTAGCCGCTATACAGCCGCTGCGATCCGATCAGGATCGTGGTATCGCTCGCACCATCCGCACCGACGATCAACTGCGTGCTTTGTCCGGCCGGCGCAAACTGCTTGACCCGTTTGGTGCGCAGCGTTGGTTCCGCGCTTTCCTCTTGCTTGAGCCGCACCCCGGCCATCGCCTTGCGGATCGAAGCAGCGTCCTTTTGCGGCGCGAAGCTCGCCAGACTGGCGTCGGTTGGCAGCTCGACATTAATCGACAGCCGGTCCGCATAGAGCCCCGCCTCGTTAATCAGTTCCTGCGATGCGTCGGGGATGGTTTTGAGGTGGATATATCCTTTGAAGCCATGTTCCAGCCGCAGCACTTTGGCGACCCGGACCATTTCGCTCATGGTGTCATCGGGCGAGCGGATGATGCCCGACGACAGGAACAATCCCTCGATATAATTGCGACGGTAAAATTCGATCGTCAGCCAGACGATCTCCTCAACCGTAAATCGCGCCCGCGCGACATTGCTCGAGACGCGGTTGATACAATAAGCACAATCGAAAATGCAGAAATTGGTCATCAGGATTTTTAGCAGCGAAATGCACCGGCCATCGGGCGCATAGCTGTGGCAAATCCCCATCCCCTCAGTCGAGCCGAGCCCCTTCCCATC
>JANMCG010000103.1:0-2489 GCA_031361075.1 Novosphingobium sp.
GATCGCCGTATCGCCGGCGACATGCGCAAAATCACGCACCCGGCGCAGCAGCCGCCCGGCAACCCGCGGCGTGCCGCGCGCGCGCCGCGCAATCTCGCGCGCGCCGCCGGCTGCAATACCCATGCCCAGCAGCCCGGCGGCGCGGGTGATCACCTGCTCCAGCTCGGCGACCGAATAGAAGTTCAGCCGCACCGGGATCCCGAACCGGTCGCGTAAGGGAGTGGTCAGCAGCCCTTGGCGGGTGGTCGCGCCGACCAGCGTAAACGCGGGCAGATCGATCCGCACCGAGCGGGCCGAGGGCCCCTCGCCGATGATCAGATCGAGCGCGCGGTCTTCCATCGCCGGATACAGCACCTCCTCGACAATCGGATTAAGCCGGTGAATCTCGTCGATGAACAATACGTCGCCTTCTTCCAGATTGGTCAGCAGCGCGGCCAGATCGCCGGTCTTGGCAATCACCGGGCCCGAAGTAGCGCGGAACCCCACCCCCAGCTCGCGCGCGACAATTTGCGCCAGCGTGGTCTTGCCCAGCCCCGGCGGGCCATAAAACAACACATGGTCCATCGCCTCGCCGCGCGACTTGGCCGATTGGATAAAGACGGAGAGGTTATCCTTCGCCGCCGCCTGCCCGACAAATTCGGCAAGCGTTTTCGGACGCAAAGCCGCGTCGGGGTCCTCAGGCTGGCGCTGCGGGGTGAGGATGGGGTTATCGGTCATTGCCGAGTATCGTCAATCGTCTGCGGCCGCTGCGCGGTATGGGCAACCCTCAGTATCGAGACGATTTCGGCCTCGAACCGATAGAAGACACGGTAGGGCGGATGGGAGCACGAACGCACAAGGCGGCCAAACTCATCGGCCCGAGCGCCGGATAGCGGATAGTCTTCCAGCCTTGCGAAGATACGATCGAAACCGATCATGTAAGCGCGCGTGGCTTCAGGCCCGAAATCCTGGAGACCATGCGATTGGATGTCATCAAGATCTTCGCCAGCCCGACGCGTGATCCGAAGCTTAGGCATCAGGCAGCTTTGCCATGATATCCTTTAGCACGGTCCGCGCATCCTCTTCCATGTATCCGGAAGCCTCGCCCTCAACGATCATCGCGCGAACCCAGGCGTTATCTTCCGCCTCGGCCCGGTCGCGGCGGACGAGCTGGCGCAAGTAATCGCCCGCATCGAAATACGCACCCTCGGCAACGCGGGTTTCGACCCAGCTTTCGAGATCGGGCGGCAGGATTTTGCGGATTTCGCTCATGGCGTGACTATCCTCCAACTCGGCAAGGGCGGCAAGTGGGTTGGGACGGTATGTCGAAATGACAGACACTTCCTTCGTTGCCAATTAACCGAGGAACTTGGCGAACACCTTTGAGCAGACGCGCCAAATCTAAGTTTCGTGAGTGAGGTATGGGATTATCGTTCAACATGCCGCCTCAATGCCAGCGGAACCGGCCGGCCTCGCTCCTTTTTGTCCAAGATGTACTCTATAACGGGATCGCGAATATTTTTATCGGTAACGAGGTTCTTGAGCCGGACCTGAACGTCGTCCCAAGTCAATGGACGCATCGCAAGCCCATCTCGGCCAAACCCTAAAAGGTTCATCGCGATCGCATCCATCATTATGGGCTGCAAAATATAGTCAATGATAGTTAGAGTGTGCTCTGAAGGCCTTTCAACTTTTGCCAGCCTTGCAGACAGGACCTGCTGCTCAGAATATAAAGAAGATATTTCTTCTATTAGAACGGTGTCGTCGGAATTTTCTACAAGCGCATCTAGAATTTTAGCGGCCTCCGCCGGAAACCGCGGCCCGTGAAATTCGAACGTTTGTCTCGAGCGCGCTTGCACAAGGGGGAACAACCTCTGGGCCTGAGCCAAGTACAGGCGGGCATGGTCAGAGATTTCGATTGCTGCCAGAGGAGTTTTTGCCTTTGCCACTGCAAAACGGGACCTCTTTGCAGAATCGTGCAGATGATCCTGCTGCTTGATCTGACGATTAAGGAAAAACACCCCAGCTCCGGCTGCTACGAGCGCCAGTATTCCGCTCTCGAGACCTTGCCATTCGAATAGGCATTGGCTGAAATCGTTCGTCCAGTCGCCGAGCACTGCACAGCTGAAAGGGTCGGAGTTGCTCATCCCGCCGCCCGCTTCAACGCCACCCGCACCAGCTCATTCAGCCCCGCGCCTTCGCCCAGTTCCTCGATCGCTCGCGCAACCGCCATGGTTGCGACTTGCGGTTTGAACCCCAGGTTCTGCAGCGCCGAGACCGCATCCGCGCTGGCCGAGCCGGCTGGCACCGCCGCCAGCCCGCCCCCGCCCGCGCCGACCATTCCGCCAGCCTTGTCCTTCAGCTCATTGACAATCCGCGCCGCGAGCTTGGGCCCGACGCCTTGCGCGCGCGCCACCATCGCGGCGTCTCCGCCCGCACAAGCGCGCTGCACGTCATCTACCGACAGCGCCGAAAGCACCGCCAGCGCCATCTTGCTGCCCACCCCCTGC
>JANMCG010000270.1:0-1635 GCA_031361075.1 Novosphingobium sp.
CCGCTTTCGGGGAGGCCGGCGAACCAGTCGCGGATCTGGGTGAAGGCGCCCGTATACGTCGCGGGGTTGGAGCGCGGGGTGCGGCCGATCGGCGACTGGTCGATCTCGATCACCTTGTCGCAAAATTCCAGCCCGTCGATCCTGTCATGCGGCCCGGCGATGACCCGCGCACCGTTAAGCACGCGCGCCGCGCCGGCTTGCAACGTGTCGATCACCAGGCTGCTTTTGCCGCTGCCCGACAGCCCGGTGACGCACGTGAAGGTACCGAGCGGGATCGCTGCGGTGACCCCGCGCAGGTTGTTGGCGCGGGCATTGTGGACCACCAGCGCATGGCCGTTGCCCGTGCGGCGTTTGGCCGGGACCTCGATCCGGCGCTTGCCCGAAAGGTACTGCCCGGTCAGGCTGGTCTTGCTCTTGAGGATATCCTTGAGCGTGCCTTGCGCGACGATATGGCCGCCGTGGACCCCCGCGCCGGGGCCCAGATCGACGATGTGATCGGCGTGGCGGATCGCGTCCTCGTCATGCTCGACCACGATCACCGTATTGCCCAGATCGCGCAGCCGCTTGAGCGTTTCGAGCAGCCGGTCGTTGTCGCGCTGGTGCAAGCCAATGCTCGGTTCGTCGAGCACGTAGAGCACGCCTGATAGGCCGCTGCCGATCTGGCTGGCGAGGCGGATGCGCTGCGATTCCCCGCCGCTCAGCGTACCTGAAGTACGGTTGAGGTTCAGGTAGTCGAGCCCAACATTGTTAAGGAAACCAAGGCGTTCGTTGATTTCCTTCAGAATTGCTTTGGCGATCTGGCTCTGCTGGCTGGTCAGCTTGGCATCGAGCGCGAGATACCATTCGACCGCCGCGGAAACCGACAACTGGGTGATCGCCGAAATGTCTTCGCCCGCCACCTTGACGCTCAGCGCTTCGGGCTTAAGCCGTTTCCCCTCGCAGGTTTCGCACGGCTGCGCGGTCTGGAACTTGGACAATTCTTCGCGCATCCAGGCGCTCTCGGTTTGCAGCAGACGGCGGTTCAGATTGCCGATCACGCCTTCGAATGCCTTCTTGACGGTGTAGCTCTTTTTGCCGTCGATGAAAGTCAGCGGCACGGCCTTGCCGCCGGTACCGTGAAGGATCACCACCTTCGCCTCGAACGGCAATTCCTGCCACGGGGTATCCAGATTGAAGCCGAATTCCTTGGCCAGACTGGCGAGCACCTGCATGTAATAGGGGCTTGGCGGGTTCGATTTGGCCCACGGCACCACCGCGCCTTGCTTAAGGCTGAGGTGCTCGTTGGGGACCACCAGCTGCGGATCGAACAGCAGCTTTTCGCCAAGGCCATCGCAGGCCGGGCAAGCCCCCATCGGCGCGTTGAAGCTGAACAGCCGCGGCTCAAGGCTTTCGATGGTGAAGCCCGAAACCGGGCAGGCGAATTTCTCGCTGAACACGATGCGGTTGTCGGGCAGGCCCGCACCCTTCATCGCGCCGCCAAGTTCGGTCTCGCGCCCCGGCACAACGCCGTCGGCCAGATCCAGATAAACCAGCCCATCGCTCAGCTTCAGCGCTTGCTCAAAGCTGTCCGCCAGCCGGGTCTGGATCCCGTCTTTCACCGCGATCCGGTCAACCACCACTTCGATGTCGTGCTTG
>JANMCG010000016.1:0-5288 GCA_031361075.1 Novosphingobium sp.
GCAATGCTGCGGGGGTTTGGACGTCCGCCGGCCCGTCGAGCACATGATCGAGTTTATGCGGATATTCGCGCCCCAAATGACCCAATGTGACGGCCATGAACCGCGCAGCGACGGCAGCGGTCAGCCCGCTCACCGAAATGCTGCCCAATAGAGCAATGCGATGTTGAAGACGAGCAGCGGCAGCGCGGTCGGCACTTGCATTTTGACCACTGCATTGCGATCCTTGAGTCCGAGCAGCGCGGCGGGGACGATGTTGAAATTGGCCGCCATCGGCGTCATCAAGGTACCGCAAAACCCCGCCAGCATCCCCACCGCGGCGACCACCGCAGGATCACCGTGGTACTGCTCGATCAGCAACGGCACACCGATTGCGGCGGCCATCACCGGAAAAGCGGCAAAGGCATTGCCCATCACCATCGTGAACAGCGCCATGCCCAGGCCATAGGCCGCAACCGCGCCCAGCCGCGAGCCATCGGGGATCACCCCGCTCATCAAGGTGCCGACGACCTTGCCTACTCCGGCAAGCGCGAACACCGCGCCCAAACTGGCCAGCATCTGCGGCAGAATTGCCGCCCAGCCGACGGCATCAAGCAAGCGACGACCTTCCTCCAGCGCCTGCACCGGGCGTTCGTGCAGCCAGATCAGACCGAAAAGCAGCGCCAGCAAGGCCCCGAGTGCGAGACTGACCAGCGTGACTTGCTTGGGATCGACCAGCCACCCCGCGCTCTTGAACAGCAGCGTCCCCGCCAACGCGGTGACGGGGATTACCAGCGCGAGCAGGAACAGCCGGTTGCCGTGCTGCGCCGCGCGGGCCTCGCGCTCGCCTGGCTCGTCTGGCGCTGTGCTCCGGCCCAATCCGCCCAGCGCCGCCACCGCGACCAGCGCGATTACCAGCAGGCCGTTGCCCAGATCGCCTAAGGTATCGCCCGCCAGCATCGACAGGGCGAGCAAGCCCCAGAAGCCCGCGTTGACCCAGCGCTTGCAGTTACTGATATCGCGCACAGACAGCACCGCCGCGGCGGCGAATACCAGCCCGGCAACGAGGTAAACCTGCGCCAGCCCGATCATGCGCGGCTTCGCCCAAAGTGCCACAATCGCAAGGCATGAATCGCAAAAGCCGCAATCGCCGTCGGGATCGCCCAAACCGACAATTCAAACGGCGTCAGCATGATACCCTGCTGTTCCAGGAAGCCCTTCATCAGCAGGATCGAGCCGATCGCGATAAAAATATCCTCGCCGAAGAACAGCCCGACATTGTCAGTCGCCGCTGCCATCGCCTTGACCCGGTCGGCGTCGGCCTGGTCGACTGGCTTGGCGGCAGCTTCGGCCATTGGCGCGAGCAAGGGCCGCACTGTTTGCGCGTGACCCGCAACCGACGTCAGCCCCAATGCTGCGGTGATCTGGCGCAGCAAAAGATATCCGATCAGCAGCCGCGGCAGCGTCGCTCCCTTCATCGCCGTGACCACGCCGCGCGCGCGTTCCTGAAGGCCATGCCGCTCAAGCAGACCGATTACCGGCAACACCAGCCATACCGCGCTGACATAGCGGGTATCGTTGAATGCTTTGCCAAATGCCGCAATCAGCGCGAGCGGATCCAGCCCCGCCGCCAGACCACTCGCCAGCGCGGCGCAAAGTACCACCAGTAACGGATTGAACCGCAGCACAAAGCCGGCGACCATTACCGCAATGCCGGACAGGACAAGCAGGTTCATGGCGTCCCGTACCCTCCCCCGCCGGGCGTTTCGATAATCATGACATCGCCCGCCGATACTGTCACGCTGGCGGTCGCGGAGAGCATTTCAACCTCGCCTGAGCCGCGCTCGATGCGGTTGATCCCGGGCAAGGCATCTGCGCCACCCGCCAGTCCGAACGGCGCAGTTCGGCGGCGACCCGCAAGAATGCCAGCCTGCATTGGCTCAAGAAACCGCACGCGCCGCACCGCGCCATCGCCGCCGCGCCACTGGCCCGCGCCGCCCGAACGGTGACGGATCGAAAAACTGTCCAGCAACACCGGAAAGCGGCTCTCGAGAATTTCGGGATCGGTCAGGCGGCTGTTGGTCATGTGAGTCTGCACGGCGCTGGCCCCGGCAAACCCTGGCCCGGCCCCGGCGCCCCCAGCAATCGTCTCGTAATACTGGTAACTGTCGGTGCCGAAGGTGAAATTGTTCATCGTCCCCTGGCTCGCGGCGAGCGCTCCGAACGCGCCGAACAGCGCATCGGTCACCGCCTGGCTGGTCTCGACATTGCCCGCGACCACTGCGGCGGGATAGGCCGGGCGCAGCATGCAGCCTTCAGGCACGATGATCGTCACCGGGGCAAGGCAGCCTTCGTTCATCGGGATCGGATCGTCGATCATCGTGCGTAGGACATACATCGTCGCGGCACGTACTACGCTGAACGGCGCATTGAAATTGTCAGGCAATTGGCCGCTGGTCCCGGTGAAGTCGACCGTCACGTGGCGCGCCGCCGGGTCGATCCGCACCGCTACCTCGAGCACCGCGCCGCTATCCATTTCGAGCGTGAAGCTGCCGTCGTGCAGTCCTGCTACCAGTCTCCGCACCGCTTCTTCGGCATTCGCGTGGACGTGCTGCATATAAGCTGCCACCACCGCGCGGCCATGTTCGGCGCAGGCGGCCTCCAGTCCGGCTGCGCCGCGCGCGCAGGCGGCCACTTGCGCCGCCAGATCGGCCAGGTTCTGATCGATATTGCGCGCCGGATGAGCGCCTGATCCAAGCAGTTCACGCATTTCGTCCGCGCGAAACCGGCCTTGATCGACCAGCAGAAAATTCTCGATCAGCACGCCTTCGTCGAGGATCGAGCGGCTATCGGGCGGCATCGATCCCGGCGCAATCCCGCCGATATCGGCATGGTGCCCTCTGGCGGCGACATAAAAACTGGGCGCCGTATCATCGCCCGTCACAAACACCGGCATGACCACGGTGATATCGGGCAAATGTGTGCCCCCGGCATAGGGCGCGTTGAGCACGTAAGCATCGCCGCGAACAATTCCGCGGCCGTCCTTGCCATCCGCCCGTTCGCGCAACACCGCGCCGACGCTTTCGCCCATCGAGCCCAGATGCACCGGCATATGCGGCGCATTGGCCACCAATCGGCCCGCATCATCGAACAGCGCGCAGGAAAAATCGAGCCGCTCGCGAATATTGACCGATGAGGCCGAGCGCGCCAGCGCCGCGCCCATCTCTTCGGCAATCGCCATGAACAGCCCGTTGAACACTTCGAGCCGGATCGGATCGGCATCGGTGCCACTGGCGGTGAACGCCTGGCGCGGAGTCAGCCGCGTGAGCCGCAGCGTGCCATCGCCATCGACCAGCACTTGCCAGCCAGGTTCCACCACCGTGGTGGCCAGCGGATCGACCACGATCAACGGACCCGCCGCGGCGAACCCGGCGGCAAGGGTCGCGCGATCGTAAAGCGGCACGTCGCGCGCGGCCTCGTCCATCCAGCATGGCACCAGGCCCAGCGGCGGCGCACTGGCGGGCGGCAGCGGCCATGCGAGCTGCCCGGCGCTCGCATCGTCTGCCACTGCTTCGACCCGCAGCCGGTCGATCACCAGCGGGCCGCTCGTCTCGAACCCGAACTCGGCGCGGTGACGCTGGGCAAATTGCACGATCAAGTCGTCCGCCAGACCCGGTTCAAGCTCGATTACCGCGTCAGAGCTGTCGCGCCGTACGAACAGCCGCACCTCGACCCGGCTTGGGATCACGCCAAGCTGCGCTTCGGCGGCCTGCGCCAGACTGGCACGCAAAGCCTCTACCGCGCCTTCGACCCCAGGTTCGAGCGTCAGCCCAAGGCTTGCTTCGCGCACCACCGCCTCGCTCGCCAGCCCCAGGCCATACGCCGAAAGCACTCCGGCGAGCGGATGGACCAGCACCGTCTCGATTCCCAGCGCATCGGCGACCAGACACGCGTGTTGCCCGCCCGCGCCGCCAAAACAGGCCAGTGCCGCTGCTGTCACATCATGCCCGCGCGCAACCGAGACTTGCCGGATTGCGTTGGCCATATTGTTCACCGCAATTTGCAAAAACCCCTCGGCCAAGGCGGCAGGAGCGATGGCTTGCCCGGTTTGCGCCGCAACCTCGGCAGCGAGCGCGGCGAACTTTGCGGCAACCACCGCCGCATCGATCGGTTGATCGCCGGCTGGCCCGAACACCGCTGGAAACTGCGCAGGGACCAGCTTGCCGAGCAAAACGTTGCAATCGGTCAGCGTCAATGGCCCGCCGCGGCGATAGCAGGCTGGCCCCGGAACCGCGCCTGCGCTTTCGGGGCCGACCACCAGCCGGCCTGTGTCGAACCGGCAGATCGACCCGCCGCCCGCTGCCACCGTGTGGATTCGAAGCATCGGGGTGCGGATGCGAACCCCGGCGACGCGCGCCTCGCTGTCGCGCTCGAACGCACCGGCATAGTGGCTGACATCGGTCGAGGTGCCGCCCATGTCGAACCCGATCACACGCTGTGCGCCAGACATTTGCGCCGTTCGCGCCATCCCGACGATCCCGCCGGCCGGACCCGACAAAATCGCGTCCTTGCCGTGAAAGCGCGCGCCATCGATCAAACCGCCCGAGCTTTGCATGAACAGCGGTGCCAAGCCCGGACCAAGCGCGGCGCTGAACTGATCGACATAGTTCCGCAGCACTGGCGAAAGATAGGCATCGACCAAAGTCGTATCTCCGCGCGCGATCAGCTTGATCGACGGGGCCAGTTCGTGGCTGACGGATATTTGCGTGAACCCGGCGGCGCGCGCCAACCCGGCCAGCCGCGCTTCGTGCGCCGGATAGCGCCAGCCGTGCATCAGCACGATGGCGATCGCCGTCAGGCCGGCGGCGCAAGCTGCGGATAAACCCTGCATTGCTGCCGCTTCATCGAGCACTGTCGACACCGTGCCATCCGCCATCACCCGCTCGTCGATCTCCAGCACGCGGGCATGCGGCGGCACCGGCAGGACAATCTGCCGCACGAACAGCTGGGGGCGCTCCTGCGTGCCGATCACCAGGGCATCGCCAAAGCCGCGCGTGATCGCCAGCAAGGTCGGCTCGCCCTTGCGTTCAAGCAGCGCGTTGGTTGCAATCGTGGTTCCCATCCGCACCGCGCAGGGCGGCAACGGGCCAGCGGCGATCCCGGTCAACTGCCGGATCGCGGCCATCGCGGCGTCCTCGGTGCGCGCCGGGTCTTCGGACAACAGCTTGGCAGTATGCACCGCGCCATCGGGCGCGCGCGCAACCACATCGGTGAAGGTCCCGCCGCGGTCGATCCAGAAATGCCAGAGGGGT
>JANMCG010000034.1:0-10934 GCA_031361075.1 Novosphingobium sp.
ACAGTCTTCTGCGTGTCGCGAATCCCGACCACTTCGACTTCTTCGCCAACCTTGACGATGCCTGCTTCGACACGGCCAGTCACAACCGTACCACGGCCCGAGATCGAGAACACGTCTTCGACCGGCATCAGGAACGGCTTGTCGGTCGGGCGCGGCGGCTGCGGAATGAATTCGTCCACGGCCTTCATCAGCGCGTAGATCGATTCCTTGCCGATGTTGTCGTCGCGGCCTTCAAGCGCGGCCAGAGCCGAACCAGGGATCACAGGGATCGCATCGCCGTCAAAACCGTAAAAGCTCAACAGTTCGCGGATTTCCATTTCGACTAGTTCGAGGATTTCCGGATCGTCGACCTGATCGACCTTGTTCATGTAAACGACCAGCGAAGGCACGCCGACCTGACGCGCCAGCAGGATGTGCTCGCGGGTCTGCGGCATTGGACCGTCAGCCGCGTTCACCACCAGGATCGCGCCATCCATCTGCGCCGCGCCGGTGATCATGTTCTTCACATAATCGGCGTGGCCTGGGCAATCAACGTGGGCATAGTGGCGATTTTCGGTTTCATATTCGACGTGCGCGGTCGAAATCGTGATGCCGCGCTCGCGCTCTTCAGGTGCCTTGTCGATATTGGCATAATCGGTGAAGGTTGCGCCGCCGGTTTCTGCGAGCACCTTGGTGATCGCAGCGGTCAGCGTGGTCTTGCCATGGTCGACGTGACCGATGGTGCCAATGTTGCAGTGCGGCTTGTTCCGCTCGAATTTTGCCTTCGCCATTGTCTCAAACCTTCTTTCGATTGAATTGTAATCTGCGGGGTTTGGACAGCGCCCGCTGAATCAGGCGCCGCCCCTAGTATCATCTCGCCAGTTAGGCAAGCTTCTCCTTGATTTCGGTCGCGACGTTCGCCGGGACCTCGTCATAGTGGGAGAAGAACATCGAATAATTGGCCCGGCCCTGTGTGAACGAACGCAGCTGGTTCACATAACCGAACATGTTCGCCAGCGGCACCATCGCTTCAACCGCTTGTGCATTGCCGCGCGTGTCGGTGCCCTGAATCTGGCCGCGGCGGCTGTTCATGTCACCGATGACATCGCCCAGATAATCATCCGGAGTGACGACTTCGACTTTCATGATCGGCTCGAGCAGCTTGATCCCGGCTTTCTGCGCAACTTCGCGCATTGCCCCGCGAGCGGCAATTTCGAACGCCAAGGCGGACGAATCGACGTCGTGGTAAGCACCGTCATAGAGCAAGACTTCGAAGTCGATGATCGGAAACCCGATGAGCGAGCCCGATTCTGCGGTTTCGCGGAAGCCCTTTTCGATCGCCGGGATATATTCCTTGGGAATATTACCGCCCTTGATCTCGTCCTTGAAGACAAAGCCCGTGCCGCGCTCGCCCGGATTGACCTTGACCTTCACGCGGCCGAACTGGCCCGTGCCGCCCGACTGCTTCTTGTGTGTGTAATCGATGTCCACTGGCTTGGCGAGGTACTCGCGGTAAGCCACTTGCGGCGCGCCGACGTTGGCCTCGACCTTAAACTCGCGGCGCATCCGGTCGACGATGATATCGAGGTGAAGCTCGCCCATCCCCTTGATGATCGTCTGGCCGGATTCGTGATCGGTCGAAACGCGGAAGCTGGGATCTTCAGCTGACAAGCGATTGAGCGCAATGCCCATCTTTTCCTGATCGGCCTTGGTTTTGGGCTCCACTGACAATTCGATCACCGGCTCAGGGAATTCCATCCGCTCAAGCACGATCGGATAGCGTTCCGAACACAGCGTGTCGCCGGTGGTGGTCTCCTTCATTCCGGCCAGCGCGATGATGTCGCCAGCAAATGCTTCGTCAACGTCCTTGCGGTCGTTGGCGTGCATTTCGAGCATCCGCCCGACCTTTTCCTTCTTGTCCTTGACCGAGTTCAGATAGGTGCCCTTGTTGAGCGTACCCGAGTAGATCCGGATGAAGGTCAGGCTGCCCACGAACGGGTCGTTCATGACCTTGAATGCCAGCGCGCTGAACGGAGCATCGTCGGTTGGCGGACGGCTGTCTTTTTCGTCGCTGTCAACCTTGACGCCCTGGACATCTTCGATGTCGAGCGGCGACGGCAGATAATCGACCACTGCATCGAGCAAAGGCTGAACGCCCTTGTTCTTGAACGCCGAGCCGCAGCAGACCGGCACGAACGACTGGTTAAGCGTACCCTTGCGGATGCACGCCTTCAGCGTCGCGACGTCTGGTTCCTTGCCATCGAGATACGCTTCCATCGCGTCGTCGTCCTGGTCGATCACCAGTTCGATCAATTCCATGCGGTACTTGGCGGCTTCTTCAGCCAGATCGGCGGGGATCTCTTCATAAAAGAATTCGGCGCCGAGCGCTTCGTCCTTCCAGATGATCGCGCGCATTTCGACCAGATCAACCAGGCCTTTCAGGTCCATCTCGAGCCCGATCGGGATATACAGTACCGCCGGCTTGGCGCCGAGGCGGTCGATGATCGACTGGACGCAGTATTTGAAGTTGGCGCCGGTGCGGTCGAGCTTGTTGATGAAGCACATCCGCGGCACGCCGTACTTGTCGGCCTGGCGCCAGACGGTTTCGGACTGCGGCTCGACCCCGGCGACGCCGTCAAAGCACGCGACCGCGCCATCGAGCACGCGCAGCGAGCGTTCGACTTCAATGGTGAAGTCGACGTGGCCCGGGGTGTCGATGATATTGATCCGGTGATCGTTCCAGAAGCACGTCGTCGCGGCGGACGTGATCGTGATCCCGCGCTCTTGTTCCTGCTCCATCCAGTCCATCGTCGCCGCGCCATCATGGACTTCACCGATTTTGTAGCTCTTGCCGGTGTAGAACAGGATACGCTCGGTGGTCGTGGTTTTGCCGGCGTCGATATGCGCCATGATCCCGATGTTGCGATACATGCTGAGCGGATGGCTGCGGGCCATGTCGAATTCCTTAGAGCGGGCGGACGGGGAGCCGAACTGCGGCGCCCCCGCCCATATGGTTACGAATGTGACCGTGTGAAGACTGACTGCACAAACACTGGCAGCAACCGCACCCGGCGCAGGCTGTTACCAGCGGTAGTGCGAGAACGCGCGGTTGGCATCGGCCATGCGGTGCGTATCTTCGCGCTTCTTTACTGCATTGCCGCGGTTGTTGGCCGCATCGAGCAGCTCGGCGCTAAGCCTGGCTGACATCGTGGTTTCGCTGCGATTGCGCGCCGCGATAATCAACCAGCGGATCGCCAAGGCCTGCGCGCGTTCAGGCCGCACTTCTACTGGCACCTGATAGGTCGCACCGCCAACCCGGCGCGAGCGCACTTCGATCTGCGGCTTCACATTGTTAAGCGCATCGTGAAACAGCTGGATCGGATCGCTCTTCGCCCGGGTTTCCATGGTTTCCATGGCGCCATAGACGATGCTTTCGGCAACCGACTTCTTGCCGTCCATCATCAGGTTGTTCATGAATTTGGACAGGATCTGATCCTTGAACTTGGGATCAGGCAGAATTTCCCGTTTTTCGGGACGACGACGACGTGACATCGGATGAATTCCTTAACTCAGGCCAGCGCGCAAAGGCGCAAGGCCGGTAAACCAGTAAGCGGCAGCGCGCTTATTTCGGGCGCTTGGCACCGTACTTCGAACGGCTCCGCTTGCGGTCCTTGACCCCCTGCGTATCGAGCACACCGCGCAGCACATGGTAGCGCACGCCGGGAAGATCGCGCACACGCCCGCCGCGGATCAGCACAACGCTGTGTTCCTGCAGGTTGTGGCCTTCGCCGGGAATGTACGAGATCACTTCGCGCTGGTTAGTCAGGCGGATCTTGGCGACCTTGCGCAGAGCCGAGTTCGGCTTCTTCGGGGTCGTGGTGTAAACGCGGGTGCACACGCCGCGCTTTTGCGGGTTCTGCTCCATCGCCGGGACCTTGGATTTGGTCTTCTGCGGCACGCGGCCCTTGCGGACCAGCTGGTTGATTGTAGGCATTAAAGACTTCACCTTGTCATGGCCAAGGGCAGGATGGTGAAGGGTCAGCGGAAAGCCGCGAGGTGAGACGTTGATGGCGCTGCGCCACCTCAGTCATCCCGGTGACAACCGGGATCCAGCCCAACCATCGGGCCAACACCATCACGAACCGAAAACACTCCACCCCGCCGCCAGCGGCCGGGTTACTTTGAAGGATTGCGCCAGACCCGAAAGTCCGCCCCGCACCGCCAATGTTCAGCTCAAAGTTTCCCGAAGAGACCGTCGCCCCTCCGGGAAGTGGCCGCCGTTAGGGGCAATCTAGGATGAGGTCAAGCGGCTTGCTGATTTTCCAGCGTTGCTCAGCTCCGAGCCAGCCACTCCGGCGCGAGCAAGCCCCAGATATAGCTGTCGCGCCGCCCGATGTGCGTGGTCCAGTGTTCGCGCAGGCGGCCCTCAAGCGTAAATCCTAGCGCTTCAAGCAGGCGGTTCGACGCAGCGTTATCGGGATCGACATCGGCGATGATCCGGCGCTGCGCGTCGGCGCGAAACAAGTGCTCGACCAGCGCGCTCAGCGCTTCGCGGGCAAAGCCGTGGCCGTGGTGTTCGGCGGCGAGCAGATAGCCGACCTCGCTGATCGCATCGCCGCGGTCAATCGCGACGATCCGGCCAATCGCCGGGCCGTCCGCGCGTGCAGCAATCGCCCAGCTGCGCCCGCTGTCCCACCCGTTGACGGGGGCCAGCCAGTCGGCCAGCTCGGCTTCGCTATCAAACGGCCCGCGGCTCCACCAGCGCATCAGCGCGGCATTGGCGAAGGCGGGGAACAGCGCGGGGGCATCTGCGCGGGTCAGTTCGCGCAGCACCAGCCGGGCGGTGGTCAGGGTCGGAGTTGTTCGCGTCGAGGTCAACAGCGTCATCGATAGTTCCCCGGACGGATGGCGCGCGCGGCGATGGCCGCTACTGCAACATATTTGCCATAGTCGGTTTCAATTCGTCTGTCGCGGCTTGCTGCGCGCGCCTAACCAACTACCAACCACCGATACCGAAAACAGAAACTATGGGAACCGGGACCAGCTGAGGGGCGCTTGTTTTAGCTAAAGGGGATTACGTCGATGAACTTTTCCACCAAATCATGGCTTGCCAGCACGGCCGTTCTGGCTTTGAGCTTGACCGGAGCTGCGCCGGCCTGGGCGCAGGCAGAGCCCGCCCCCGAAGCGGCCAGCGCCGATACACCGACCGAGATTCTTGTCACCGGTTCGCGGATCCGGCGCGATCCGCTCGATCAGACCTCGCCGGTCTATACCGTCGACAGCCAGGACATCGCCAAGACCGGTCTGTCATCGGTGGCGGATATCCTGCAACGGCTGCCAAGTTCGGCCGGCGGGCTTAACACCCGCTTCAACAACAGCGGCAACCTGGGCAATCCGCCAGACGGCGGCGGGGTTGGCGCGGGCTCGTCGACCATCGATTTGCGCTACCTTGGCGCCAAGCGCACGCTCGTGCTGGTCGATGGCCTGCGCTATGTCGCGGGAGCCTCGGCCAGCGGAATCCCCAACTCGGTCGACCTCAACTCGATGCCTGAAGGCATGATCGACCGGATCGAAGTGCTGCAATCGGGCGCATCGCCGCTGTACGGCTCGGACGCGGTCGCCGGGGTGGTCAACATCATCACCAAATCCAAGCAGCAGGGCTTTCGCGCATCGGCGCAGCTGGGCGAGTTCCTGAATACGCATGACGGGCAGACCGGCAGCTATCAGATGAGCTTCGGCGCGGGCAAGGATGGGGTTCATGTCGTCGCGGGGGTTAGCTATGTCGGGCAAGGTTCGGTCAGCGCGCGCGACCGGTCGATCTCGCAATTTCCCAATCCCGGCCAGACCAGCTGCACCGACTCGATCGGCGGCTGTTCGAGCGCGACCCCGCTGGGGCGGTTTTTGGTGCTGGGCCGCAACCTGACCTTGAAGGGGCCGGTTACTGGACGTCCGCCGGTCTATGATCCCACCCTGGTCAGCGGCGATTTCAAACAGTTCACTTCGGCCGACCGGTTCAACTTCGCCCCGTTCAACTATTTCCAGACCCCGAGCCAGCGTTATGGCGCATTCGTCAACGCGCGCGCCGAATTCTCCGACGCGTTCAACTTGCGGGCAAAGGTGGTGTACAACCATCGCCGCTCGCAGAACCAGGCGGCGTTCCTGCCGCTGTTTGTCGGTCCCGATGCGGGCAATGGCAACCTGCTCGATACGATCTCGATCGATGCGACCAACCCGTTCAACCCGTTCGGCGTCACGCTCAATTCGGGCGCGAATGGCGGCGTGGCCAATTACAGCTTTATCGCCCGCCGTCTGGTCGAAGCCGGGCAGCGCACCTTCACGCAGGATGTCGATACGTTTAACCTGACTGGCACGATCGACGGCCAGTTCCAGCTGTTTGGCCAGCGTTGGTTTTATGATCTGAATGCGATTTACGGCATTAACGATGCGCGCCAGCTGTTCACAGGCAACCTTAACGCTGCCAAATTGCAGCAAGCGTTGGGCCCGGTGGCGGGCTGCACCAATGGCTGCGTTCCGTTCAACATCTTTGGCGGGGTCGGTTCGATCACCCCGGCGATGCTGGCCTTCGTCGGGTTTGACGAGCGCGATCGCAGCCAGCAGCGGCTGAACGATTATCAAGCCAACGTATCGGGCACGCTGTTTGATCTGCCCGCCGGGCCAGTCGGGCTGGCGATCGGGTACGAACACCGGGTCCAGTTCGGCAGCTTTACCCCCGATCCGATCATTCAGGCCGGGCTTGGCGCAGATATCCCCGCGCAAGCCGCCAAGGGCCAGACCAAGGTCGACGAATTCTACGGTGAGCTGCGGGTGCCGCTACTGAAAGACCAGCCGCTGTTCAACTCGCTCGAGCTCAACGGGGCCGCGCGTTATTCGAAGTATTCGACGTTCAGCGGCAAACTGTCGCTGACCGGCGGCGCGCTGTGGAAACCGGCGGCCGATCTGCTCCTGCGCGGATCGTATGCGCAAAGTTTCCGCGCGCCGTCGATCGGCGAACTGTTCGGCGCGCAGTCGCGCTTCGATCAGCCGCTGTCGGATCCGTGCACCAATGTCGCCGGTTCGCTTTATCAGACATCGGCGACGGTGCGGACCAACTGCACCGCCAACGGCGTGCCCGCCAATGGCAGCTATCAGGAACCGCAAGGCGGCCAGTTGCCGGTGCTGACCGGCGGCAACCCCGCGCTCACCCCCGAAACCGCCCGCACGCTGTTGTTCGGCGGGGTTTACAGCCCGGATTGGGCGCGCGGGGGCGCAGTGCGGGCGCTTAACCTCGAAGTGAATTATTACGACATCAAGCTGCAAGGCGCGATCGCTTCGATCGGCGCGGACGTGTTGCTTAATCGCTGCGCTTTGTCGGCCGATGCGTTAAGCTGCGCCGCGGTCAAGCGCACGCCGTCGGGGTTCATATCGGCGATCAACGGGGTGCTGCTAAACACCGGCACTATCCGCACCCGCGGGATCGATGCCACGTTCAACTTGCGCACTGATGAAACCGGCGCGGGCAAATTCGGGCTGACGGTGATCACCAACTTCCTGCTGGCTTACGAAGAAGGTGTCCCGGCAACCGCAGGTGTGACCACCACCAGTTACAAGGGATTTGAACGCGGCAGCCCCGATCAGGCCTATCCCAGGTTCAAGGCCACCGCGATTGCCGACTGGACGCTGGGGCCGGTAACCACCAGCGTGACCGGGCGCTATGTCAGCGCGGTGACCGAAATCCAGGACCCGACCAAGCGGTTGGCCAGCCGGCTGTACACCGACTTGCAATTCCTGATCCGGCCCAGTTTCATGGACAGCAATTTTGCGCTGACGCTGGGGATGAACAACGTGTTCAACCTTGCGCCGCCGCCATGCTTCAGCTGCAGCCTGAATAACTACGATCCGACCACATACGATGTGCCGGGCCGGTTCGCTTACGTGCGCGTCTCGTACAAGATGTAATCTGACCCCAGCGCAAGAGGGCCACGATCGCGCGTGGCCCTCTTGGCTGGTTGCGAGGATCATGCCAGATCGCGAACTTTGGGTTCGCGGTTCCAATGCCGCACCGCGCCGACTTTCATGAAATCATCGGGCTGAGGCACCCCTGCATCGATTTCGACGTTGGCGCGCGGCAGCAAATGCTCGCGCGTGCCGTTGCACGCAGCGATGGTTTTGCAATGGAAGTTGGCATCGGCAAACCACGCCACCGCGCCCGCATCCTTGGCCAGCTTAGCCGCCTGATCGGGCATCAGGATTGCGATCACCGCGTCGAACAGCGCCGATGGCGTCCCGGCGAGCTGTCCGTCGGCCTTCAGCGTCCCGCCCTTGACCGGCGTTTCACCAACCTTGGGCGCAACCAGCTTGACTTGACCACCAGCACTTTCGATTGCACCTTTGAGGTTCATGATCTGCGTCTTGTCCGACCCTTCGGCAAACAGGATCCCGACGCAGCGCCCGTTAAGCGATTGTTCGGCGGTCATCCCGGCAGCCTGCTTTTGTATCGACAGCGCGTCGGACACCGGCATCGTCACCGCTGCGCGCGCCGCCTTGGCTTTGGGCGGCAGCTCCATTGCCAGTCCGATAGCGACACGCTTGGCCAAATCCTCATTGATGTTGCGCAAGCGACTGAGCACGCGGGTGCGGATCGGTTCGATCGTCACCTTCGACAGCTCGAACACCAGTGCCGAGGCGATATGCGCTTGTTCATTCTGCGTCTGCGAGCTGTAGAACAGCGTCGCCTGGCTGTAATGATCGGCAAAGGTTTCAGCGCGAATCCGCAGTTTCTCGCCGCCATCGTTGCGCTCGTCATTGGCCGCAAAGCTGCTGAACCCGGTTTCGGGGCACGCACGCGGGCCGCCGTTTTCGCCCGTTTCGGCCAGCGAGTTGGGTTCGTAATTGGCGCGGCCGCTGGGCACCAGGGTCTGCATCATGCCATCGCGCTGAAAATTGCCGAACGGGCATTTGGGCGCATTGATCGGGATCTGGTGGAAATTGGTCGTCCCCAACCGCGACTTCTGCGTATCGAGGTACGAGAACAGCCGACCTTGCAGCAGCGGGTCGTTGCTGAAATCGATCCCCGGAATGATGTTAGTAGGCAGGAATGCCACTTGCTCGGTCTCGGCAAAGAAGTTGTCGACATTGCGGTTCAGCGTCATCCGTCCGATGATCTGCACCGGCACGTCCTCTTCGGGCACCAGCTTGGTCGGGTCGAGCACATCGTAAGGCTGCTTGGCTGCAAACGCCTCGTCGAACACCTGAATTCCCAGATCCCACGCGGGAAAATGTCCGGCATCGATCGCTTCAAACAAATCACGGCGGTGGAAATCGGGATCGGCGCCAGCCAGCTTCACCGCTTCATCCCAAGTCGTCGAAGCCAGCCCGAGAACCGGCTTCCAGTGGAATTTGACGAAACTGCCCTGCCCCTTGGCATTGACCAGCCGGAAAGTGTGAACCCCAAAGCCCTCGATCATCCGCAGCGATCGCGGAATCGCGCGGTCGGACATCGCCCACATGACCATGTGCATCGCCTCGGGCATCAAGCCAATAAAATCCCAGAAGGTATCGTGCGCGCTGCCGGCTTGCGGATAGCCGCGATCGGCCTCCATCTTGACCGCGTGGATCAAGTCAGGAAACTTGATCGCATCCTGAATAAAAAATACCGGAATGTTGTTGCCGACCAGATCCCAGTTGCCGCTGTCAGTGTAGAGCTTGACCGCAAAGCCGCGCACATCGCGCGGGGTATCGACCGACCCGGCCCCGCCTGCGACGGTCGAAAAGCGGGTGAATACCGGGCACGAATTGCCCACTTTCTGGAACAGCGAGGCTTTGGTCAGTTCGGGGATCGCGGCGGTACATTCAAACACGCCGTGCGCGGCCGATCCGCGTGCGTGGACGATCCGCTCAGGGATCCGTTCGTGATCGAAGTGAAAAATCTTTTCGCGCAGCACGAAATCTTCGAGCAGCGTCGGCCCGCGCTCGCCAGCGCGCAAGCTGTTCTGGTTATCCGCCAGGCGCATTCCGTGATTGGTGGTCAGGTGCGCCAGCGTGTCGGCATGATCGCCGTCGTGTGCGACCTCCTGATGGGTTTCGCCGGCGTTGCCCAAATTTTCGGAAGGAATTGCCGAGCCGCTGCCCAGGGCATAATCGTGCAGCGCGTTCGTATTGGCGGGCGAGGCTGCTGAGGGTTTTTTCGGCATGAGGATGGCTCCCGGAGACGTTGCGATTGATGCTGCACGGCGTGACCCACTGGCCAACGCACCGCTGCAATCATAACGAGCGCGCCCGCGTCGCCGTTCCCGGTGATTGAAAATTTAGCGTTTGTTGCCGATCGCCCGGCTTTGTTACAGGTTAAACGCCGGCCGTTGACCTAACCGGTCACGCCACGTGCGCAGCGCTGGACGAGCGGCATAGGCATCAACTTTGAGCACGCGAGCAAAATCGAGCGCGACGCAGGCGGTGATATCGGCGATGCTTAGAAAATCCCCCGCGACATAATCGTGTCCGGTCATGTGCAGTTCGAACCGTTCGAGAAAGTGCCCCAGCCGCGCTGCACCGCGCGCCGCCAGTTCGGGAATTTGCGCGTAGTTTTCAGGCCCCGGCAACGCACGGTCCTTCATCGCCGGGGCAGTGTTGCGCATCGCCTCGGCAATCGCCATCATGCACTCGCCCTCGATCTTGGCATTCCAGCTCGCTACCGCCGCCTTTTCAAGCGCGGTGCGGCCGAACAGCGGCGGATCGGGCTGCGCCGCTTCGGCCCAAGCGGCAATCGCCGCATTATCTGTCAGCACCGCGCCATCGTGGAACGCCAGTGCCGGCACAGTACAAGCCGGATTGATCGCGCGGAAAGCATCCGACAATTGCTCGCCCGCCGCCAGATCGACGATCCGGACTTCATGCGCGATGCCCTTTTCAGCCAGCAAAATCCGAGCGCGGCGTGGGCTGGGTGCGCGCAAATAGTCGTA
>JANMCG010000097.1:0-3164 GCA_031361075.1 Novosphingobium sp.
ACCCCCTCTCGTCGGCGCAATCGCCGCGGCCGCGCGCCGATGGCGGAGATCAACGTCACGCCCTTGGTCGACGTGATGCTGGTGCTGCTGATCATCTTCATGGTCACCGCGCCGCTGCTCAGCGCCGGGGTGCCGATCGACTTGCCCGACAGCAACGCCAAGCCGCTCGACCAGACGCCGAGCCAGATCGAGCTGTCGATCGCCACCGACGGGACGGTCTACCTCGACAAAGCGGTGGTCGCGCCGGGTACGTTGGGGGCGATACTCGCGGCGGTGCCCAAGGGCGCAGACGGCAAGCCGCCGCTGGTCACGCTGCGCGCCGACAAGACGCTTGAATACGGCAAAGTGATGGGGGTGATGGGCGAGCTGAACCACGCCGGGTTCAACGCCATCTCGCTGGTCACCGACCGTTCAGTTAGCGCGCCCTAGCCCTTAACCATGTCCGCCACCGCACCTCCTCAACGCATGATGACGCGCGAAGAATCGCTCGGTCTGGCGTTTGCGCTGGTGGCTCACGCTGGTCTGATCGGCTGGCTGGTGTGGCAACGCGCGCCTGCGCCGATTGTCATCCCCGAGCGCATGACGGTGACGATCAGCGAGGACGTTGGTCTTTCCGCTGCTGCTCCTCCTCAGCAAGTGGCTCCTGCGCCTGATGTTGGGCCAGTCCTGGGCGAGGCACCGCCGCCGCCCGAAATCAAAGTACAGCAGCAACCGCCGGCTCCCCCTCCAGTGCCGCTTCGCCAACATCAGGCTCCAACGCAGGTCGTCAAAACGCCGCTCCGCCCAGCTCCCGCCGCTCCGAACCGTCCGGCTTCGCCTGCGCCCAAGCCGGGTGCATCGGCCTTCGATAGTGCATTCAAGGCTGGCATCCCGCAGGTCAAGCCGGGCGGCACGGCCGCCAGTGCGGCTGCCCCGATCACTGGCGCAGTGCGCAGTTCGCTCGCCGGGGCGGTTGCCCGTCAGCTAAAACCCAAATGGCACGGGCCAAGCGGACTAGACGTCGATAAGCTGGCGACCACGGTTCAGTGGTTTCTCAATCCCGATGGCAGCTTGGCGGGCGCGCCACAGGTCATTTCGCAGACCGGCGTAAACGATGCCAACCGCCCCCAAGCAGACCGACACAAAGAGCAGGCACTCAAGGCCGTGCGCACCGCTGCGCCGTTCGACCTGCCTGCGCAATATTACCCCGCCTGGCGGAAGATAACCTTCACTTTCGATTGGAAGATCAACCAATGACGCCGAAATCGATCCTGATTGCCGCACTAATCGCGGCCACCCCGGTGACACTGCTGGCGCAGACAGCGCCTGCGCCGCAGCCCGCCGCGACCCCGCAAGGCGAAGATGAAGGTTTGACCGGAACGGTTAGCGGTGAAGGTGAATGGCAAAACCAATCGATCGCCATCCCCGCCTTTGCTACCAACGCCGACACCCCGACGCAGACCAGCGCGGGCAGCACTTCGGCGTTAGGGATGAGCCTTGCCACGGTGATCTACGGCGATCTCAAGAACAACGGGCTGTTCAAGCCGACCGGTCCCGCCAGCCTCCCGCGCCCCGCACTCGCTCAAATCCAGGCCCCCGATTATCCCGGCTGGCAGGGGCGCGGCTCCGATATGCTGCTGCAGGGCTATGTCCGCGCCGAAGCTGACGGCAATGTTACGGTGGGATGCTACCTCTACGATGTCTCGCTGGGTCAGCAACTGGCCAAGGCCGGGTGGACCGTCCCGCCCGGCGAATGGCGCCGCGCCGCTCATAAATGCGCCGATCTGGCCTATTCACGGCTGAGCGGCGAAAACCCGTTCTTTGACAGCCGCATCGCTTACATCGCCGAGTCTGGGCCTAAGGGCCACCGGATGAAGCGGCTGGCGGTGATGGATTCGGACGGGTCCAACCACACGTACCTGACGACGGGGCAAGCCACTGCGCTGACCCCGCGCTACTCGCCCGATTACAAGCAGATCCTGTACCTGTCGTACTTCAACGGCAGCCCGCGGATTTACATCTACGACCTGGCCAGCAAGACGCAGAAGTTGCTGCTGCAATCGCCTAACCCGCTGTTCGCCCCGCGCTGGTCGCCCGATGGTAAGTGGATCCTCTAGTCGATGGCGATCGCCGGCAATACCGACATCTACAAAATGCCGAGCAGCGGCGGCAGCGCGGTCAAGCTGACCAATTCGCCGGGGATCGATATCGGCGGCAGTTACTCACCCGACGGCAGCCGCATCGTGTTCGAAAGCGACCGTTCGGGCAGCCAGCAGGTCTATGTGATGGATGCGCGCGGCGGCGGACAGAAGCGGATCAGCTTTTTTGGCGGCCGCGCGGCGACACCCGAATGGAGCCCGCGCGGCGACCAGATCGCCTTTACGCACATCGCGGGCAATTTCCGCATCGCGGTGATGGATCCGGCTGGCGGCGCGCTGCATTATCTGACCGACAGCTGGCAGGACGAAGCCCCGACCTGGGCCCCTAACGGCCGGGTTATCCAGTTCTTCCGCACCGCGCGAACATCGGGCAAAACCGGTGTGTGGCAAGTCGATCTGACCGGCAAAAACGAGCGCAAGCTGGACACCCCCGGCGACGGTTCCGATCCCGCGTGGGGACCGCTTCGTCCCTGACCTGCGTTGACTCGCCGCCTGAATGCCTGATGCTACCCGATCAAAGGAGACCCTTATGAAGACCCAGACCGCGATTGCTGCTGCTCTTGCCGCAGCGCTGATGCTGTCCGCCTGCTCGAAAAAGGCCCCCAAGATCCTTCCCCCCGATCCGGGCGGCTCGGTTTCGACCGACACCACCATCGGCACCAGCGGCGTGGCCAGTCCCGGCAGTCAAGCCGATTTCGTCGCGCAATTGATGGGCCAGGACACGGTCTATTTCGACACCGACCAGTACAATATCGATGCCGCCGATCAGCAGGCACTGGCCGCGCAGGCCGCCTGGCTGAACAACTACCCGTCCAAGCGCGCGACGATTCAGGGCCACACCGATGAACGCGGTACCCGCGAATACAACCTCGCGCTGGGCGAACGCCGCGCCAATGCGGCCAAGAACTATCTGGTCAGTCTGGGGGTAGACGCGAGCCGTCTGGCGACGCAGACATTTGGCAAGGATCAGCCGGTCGCGCTCGAATCGACCGAGGCAGCCTGGGCCAAAAACCGCCGCGCGGTGAC
>JANMCG010000106.1:0-8491 GCA_031361075.1 Novosphingobium sp.
TCCTCGATCGCGCTGCGCATGTTTTCGCGCGCGAAGGCCGGGATTGCGCGGTTAAGCACCACGCCAAGCCCGCCCGGCTGGATTTCCCAGCCCATGATATCGAGCGTATCGGGCCAGATCTTTTCGCCCGAGCCGGTGATCTGGACGAAGCCTTCATCGCCCGATCGCAACACGCAGGCTGCTGCACCATCGCCAAACAGCGCGGTCGAAATGATGTCGGCCTTGCCGATATTGCCGGTCTGGAACGCCAGACTGCACAGCTCGACCGTGACAAACAGCACCACGCTGCCGGGGGCGGCGCGCGCCAGCTTGCTGGCCAGCCCCAGTCCGCTGACCCCGCCCGCGCAGCCAAGTCCGAACACCGGAACCCGCGCCACATCGGTGCGAAACCCCATCCGGCCGAGCGCGCGCGCCTCGAGGCTGGGCGTGGCGATCCCGGTGGATGACACGGTGATGATCGTGTCGACCTGGTCTGCTGACAGCCCGGCATCGGTCAACGCCTTGCTGGCGGCGGCGATGAACAGTTCGAGTCCAACTTCGAGGTAAACCGCGGTGCGTTCGGCAAAGCTGTGCTCGTCGCGGTACCAGTCAACCGGGCAAGCGAGCTGGCGCTGCTGGATCCCGGCGTTAGTGAACACCGCGGTCATCCGCTCGAAATCGCGGAAGCCGCTTGCCAGCACCTGCCGCGCCACATCGACCGCGACATCCTGGTCGAGTTCGTGCGGCGGAGTCTGCGTGGCGAGTGAGAGAATTGAAACCGGAATTGACATACCAGTCCTTGACTGAGCTGAACCGGCGCGGTTTCACCCACGCTGAAACGCCTTGTTTGGCTTAAAGTTCCGCTTCTTGCGCGCTAGGACTTGCACGGTTTGATGCTGCGACCGAAGCCTGTTATCGCCAAACTGACATGAATGAAAGCTTAGTTCCCCGCGCCAGCCCCAGAATCTGGATCGCATTTGCGATCATGTGTCTGGGGATGTTCATGGCGATCCTCGATATCCAGATCGTCACCACCTCGCTTCCGGCGATCCGCGCCGCGCTCGAAATTGCGCCCGATCACATGATCTGGATTCAGACCGCGTACCTGACGGCAGAGATAGTCGCGATACCGTTGACCGGCTATCTGACCCGGTTGATGGGGATGCGCTGGCTGTTTGTGACAGCGATCTCGGTGTTTACGCTGGCCTCGGTTGCTTGCGCGGCAAGCAACAGTTTCGCGCCGTTGATCGCGGCGCGGGTGGTGCAGGGATTTGCCGGAGGGACGCTGATCCCGGCGGTGTTTTCGGGCGTGTTCCTGCTTTTCCCGCAGCGCCAGCAGGGCCTTGCCACCACGCTTGCCGGGGTCGCGGCAGTGCTTGCGCCCACGGTCGGCCCGGTGATCGGCGGCTGGATCACGCAGACCTGGTCGTGGCACTGGCTGTTTTTGGTCAATGTGGTGCCCGGCATGATTGCGGCGCTGGGTGCGGCGCTGCTGCTGCGCACCGCCGCGGCGATGGAGCGCGGCCAAGCGGCGTTCGATGCGCTTGCGCTGCTGGCGCTCGCAGTCGCGCTGACCGCGCTCGAACTGGCGCTCAAAGACGCGCCCGGGCTCGGCTGGGGCTCGGCGCGGGTGCTGAGCGAGCTGGCGCTGATGGGGCTGACCGCCGCCGCCTTTGCGTGGCGGACGCTGCGCGCGCGGCACCCGGTGGTTGAACTGCGGCTGCTGCGCGATCGCAATTTTGCCGTCGGGAGCGCGCTCAGCTTCGTGCTCGGGATCGGGCTGTTCGGCTCGACCTATCTGATGCCGTTCTTCCTCGGACTAGTGCGCGAACACGGCGCGCTGGAAATAGGCCAGATCATGCTGGTCACCGGGGTGGCGCAACTGGCCGCGGCGCCAGTGGCGGTCATGCTGGAGCGGCGGTTCGATCCGCGGTTGCTGATTGTGCTGGGGTTTGCGATGTTCGGCGCAGGACTGTTGCTGTCAGCGCGGCAGACCGTCACCACCGATGCGGCCGAAATGATGCTGCCGCAGATCTTGCGCGGCGCCGCGGTCATGTTCTGTCTGCTGCCTCCCACCCGGCTCGCGCTTGGCCAGTTAAAGCCGGCGCTGGTGGCGGACGGCAGCGGGCTGTTCAATCTGATGCGCAACCTGGGCGGGGCGATCGGGCTGGCGCTGATCGATACGATCATCTTCAGCCGCAGCCCGCATTACGGCCGGGTGATCGAGGAGCAACTGCGCGCGGGCAACATCGATACCGCAGTCAGCATCGGCATACCGCGCGACGCGTTCCTTGAAAATCTGGGCGAGCCGGTGGATGACCTGACCATCGAAATGGTTCGGCCGCTGGTCGAAAAAGCCGCACTGACTCACGCGATCAACGATGCGTGGCTGGCGATCGGCCTGGTCACGATCGCCGCGCTGCTGCTGGTCTGGCTGGTGCGGCGGCGCGGCGCGGTGGCGTAAGCCCGCGACCAATCAACCGCAGCGCGGTGCATTCCTATAGCGGCGACCCATCCTTGTCGCGGTAGATCTCGCGCCGCCCAACGTGGTTGGCGGGGCCGACATAGCCGTCCGCTTCCATCCGCTCGACCCATTTGGCGGCGGTGTTATAGCCGACCCCGAGCTGGCGCTGCAGCCATGAAGCGCTGGCTTTCTGGCTTTCGAACACGATCTGGCACGCTTGCCGGTATTTGCGCTCATCGGGGCTGTCGCTCGCGGTCGCATCAAGGTCGTCGAACCCAAACGAGCCGTCTTCGGGTTCTTCGGTGACCGATCCGACATATTCGGGCTTGCCTTGCGCCCGCCAGAAATCGGCGATCCGCTCGACCTCCTCATCGGATACGAACGGGCCGTGGACCCGCATGATCGGCAGCGTGTTGGGCTTGTACAGCATGTCGCCCTTGCCCAGCAGTTGCTCGGCACCCTGCTCGCCCAGAATGGTGCGGCTGTCGATCCGGCTGGTCACTGCAAACGAAATCCGGGTCGGCAGGTTGGCTTTGATCACCCCGGTGATCACATCGACGCTGGGGCGCTGGGTGGCCATGATCAGATGGATCCCCGCCGCGCGGCTCTTTTGGCTAAGCCGCTGGATCAGAACTTCGATTTCCTTGCCGACGGTGACCATCAGATCGGCCAATTCGTCGACGATCACCACGATCTGTGGCAGCGTCTGGTAATCGAGCTGGCGTTCCTCGAACAATTCCTCGCCGGTGTCGGGATCGAACCCGATCTGGATCCGCCGCCCAAGCGGCTTGCCCTTGGCAATGGCCACGGTCACCTTTTCGTTGAACCCCGACAGGTTGCGCACCGACAGTTCGCTCATCTGGCGATAGCGCCGCTCCATTTCCTCGACTGCCCATTTGAGCGCGCGCACTGCTTTGGCCGGCTCGGTCACCACCGGAGAGAGCAAATGCGGGATATCGTCGTAGCTCTTGAGTTCGAGCACTTTGGGATCGACCAGGATCAGGCGGCACTGCGCCGGGGTCAACCGGTACAGCAGCGACAGCAGGATTGTGTTTAGTCCGACCGACTTGCCCGATCCGGTGGTGCCCGCAACCAGCAGATGCGGCATCACCGCCAGATCGGCGACCACCGGCTCGCCTGCGATATCCTTGCCCAGAATGATCGGCAGTGCGGCTTTCGATCCGGCAAAAGCTTCGCAGGCGACCAGTTCCTTGAAGCTGACCATCTGCCGGTCGGCATTGGGCAGCTCGATCCCCATCACGGTGCGCCCCGGGATCGAGGACACCCGCGCCGAGATTGCGCTCATGTTGCGGGCGATATCGTCGGCCAGCCCGATCACCCGGCTGGCCTTGATCCCGGGCGCGGGCTCCAGCTCGTACATCGTCACCACCGGGCCGGTGCGGACCGCGTCGATCGTGCCCTTGACGTTGAAATCGTCAAGCACGGTTTCAAGCAACCGCGCATTGCGTTCGAGCGCCAGCTTGTCGATCTTGGGCGCGGAGTCGGCTGGCGGATCATCAAGCAACGCCAGCTTGGGCAGCTCGAACTTGTCGAACAAATCGCTCTGACGGCTCGCGGCGGAAAGTTGCGCGGGCTTGGCGGCATTGGCCGGGTCAGATATTTCGGGGGCCTTGCGCGCGGTGGTGATCTGCTCGCCATGCGCCGGCCGGTCGCGCTTGGCGCGCGGCGCGGCGGCGATGAATTCGGCGCCGCGGGCGGCTGCCGGGCCGCGCTTGAGGAAACCGGGCAGCGTGAACAAATTGCCCCAATCGAACGCGAACACGCGCCCCGCGATGATCGATCCGCCCGCCAAAGCGCCCAGGCCAGCCAGCAGCGTGAAAATCCACTGCCCGCCGCTGGGCAATTTGCCCGCGATGAAGTGCACCGCGCTGCTGCCCAGCAGTCCGGCAATGCCGCCCCACCCGGCCGGCAGCACGGTCTCGATATCATTGATAGCCAGGCTGAGCGTGGTGGCGATCAGCGCCATCGCGAACAGCAACAGCCCGATCGGCCGCCACCAGGCATGACGCAGATGGTCAAGCGATTGATTGTCTTCCTCGACCAGCCGCCACAGCCCGCGCGCCATCACATACAGCAGCGGCAGCAACAACACGCAGACCGGCCCGAACAGGAACAGCGCGCGCTCGGCGGTCCACGCGCCCGCGCCGCCCATCCAGTTGGACACCGGGCCGCCCGCTGCGGTGGAACTTGATGGATCTGTCTGGCGATAAGTCACCAGCGCCAGCGCCAGAAACACCATGCCGCTCAGCAGCGCCAGCGCGCCGCCAATCTCGGCGCTTCGCCGCGCGGCACGCTTGAACGCCGCGCGCCAATTGACGCGCGCGCCGCGGTGGCTGGCAGATGCGGGCCGTGTTGCCATGTTGCTCCCCTCAGGTCTTGGCGCGCACTATGCGCCGCGCGGGGACTCGCCGTCAAGAATCCTTGCAAATCTGCGGAGTCACCTCACCGCAAAAACGCGTCGATCGCCGCCCAGCGCGGCCACTTCAGCCGCTTGGCGGTGCGCGGATTCATTCCGCCCATTGCGATCACCGGCAGCCGGGCGCGCGCAGCGATCAGCCGGAACCGCAGCGGGCCAAGCGGCTTGGCCCCGGGGTGCGAGCGCGTGGCGAAAGCGGGCGAGATCAGCAGCGCGGTGGCAGCGCCAGCGCGGGCCAGTTCGCGCAGATTGTGCACCGGCACCAGATCGCCGCCGGGTCCAAAGCTCAGCTCCGCGCCCCAGCGCCGCGCTTCGGCCCGGGTCCCGCCCAATGCCACCATATGATCGCGGCGCCGCGCGATCCTGGCCAGCGCGGCAAACCGCGCGCGGCGCTGCGTGTGCGGCAAGTGGAAATGCCGGAAAATAAACCCTGCGCCGCGCGGCAGCCGCAGCAGCGCCGCCGCCAGCACCGCATCGTTGCGCGCATCGGAAACCAGCCATAGCTGCGGAAGGGGCTTCAATCGCGGCATGGCCCCGCTATAGCACCGCGCGATGACCGATCCAGCACAAGCCCTGCACGATATCCAGACCCGCATCGCGCGCACCGCGCAGATCGCGCAGCGCCGCGCCGAAGCGGTGACGCTGATCGCGGTCAGCAAGACGCGGTCGGCCGCCGCGATTGCCCCGCTGATCGCCGCCGGACAGCGGGTGTTCGGGGAAAACCGGGTGCAGGAAGCGCACGACAAATGGCCCGCTTTGCGCGGCCAAAACGGCGCAATCGAACTGCATCTGATCGGCCAGCTGCAATCGAACAAGGCCGATGACGCGGTCGCGCTGTTCGATTGCATTCATTCGCTTGACCGCGCCTCGCTGGTCACCGCGCTGGGTAAGGCAATGGCCAGGGCCGGGCGGCAAGTGCCGTGCTTCGTGCAGGTCAATATCGGCGCCGAAGAGCAGAAGGGCGGCTGCGGCCTGGCCGATCTGCCCGTGCTGCTTGCATCCGCGCGCGCTGCCGACATTCCCGTAATCGGGTTGATGTGCGTCCCCCCCGCGTCAATCGAGCCCGCGCCGTTCTTTGCGTTGCTCGATAAATTGGCGCGCGATCACGGCCTGGATGGCCGCTCGATGGGGATGAGCGAGGACTTTGAAACTGCGGTCATGCTGGGCGCAACCCACGTGCGGGTCGGTTCGGCACTGTTCGGCGCGCGGGGCTAACGCCCCTTCAATTCGTCCCCGCTCAGCGTTACCACATGCAGCAGGTTGGTCGATCCCGGCGTGCCGAACGGAACCCCGGCCAGCGCCACCAGCTTGGAACCAGCGGTGCCGAACCCTTGGCGCAACGCCATCCGCTTGCCCTTGGCGATCATCTCTTCAAAGCTGCCGATGTCCTTGGTCTGGACCGCGTGAGTGCCCCACAACAAAGCCAGCCGCCGCGCGATCTGGCTGGACGGGGTCAGCACCATGATCGGCACATCGGGGCGTTCGCGCGCGACCCGGCGCGCGGTCGAACCCGATCCGGTGAACACGATGATCCCCGCGACGGTCACGGTCTGGGCAATCGTTGCGCTGGCCTGCGCCAAGGCGTCGGCGGTGGTCGCATCGGGGCTCACTTGTGTAAAATGAAGCCGCTCGGCAAAGCCCGGATCGTTTTCGACATTGCAGGCGATGCGGTGCATGATCGTCACCGCTTCGACCGGCCAGGCCCCGCTCGCGGTTTCGGCTGACAGCATCACCGCATCGGCCCCGTCGTAAACCGCGTTGGCCACATCGGACACTTCGGCGCGGGTCGGGGCGGGGCTCTCGATCATCGATTCGAGCATTTGCGTGGCGACCACCACCGGCTTGCCGCTGCGGCGGGTGGCGGCGACGATCCGTTTTTGCAGCGGCGGCACTTCTTCGGGGTTCAGCTCTACCCCCAGATCGCCGCGCGCCACCATGATTCCGTCGCTGAGTTCGATAATCTCTTCCAGCCGCTCGACCGCGGCGGGTTTTTCGATCTTGGCCATCAGCGCGGTGGTGGCGCGGCCCATCAGCTTGCGTGCTTCTGCCACATCCTCGGGCCGCTGGACAAACGACAGCGCGATCCAGTCGGCATCGTTATCAAGCGCAAAGGTCAGATCGCGGCGGTCCTTGTCGGTCAGCGCGGGCACCGGCACCACCGCGTCGGGCACGTTGACCCCCTTGCGGTCGGAAATCACCCCGCCAACCTCGGCCGAACACAGGATATGCGCCTCATCCGCCTCGATCACCCGCAGCCGCAGCTTGCCATCGTCGATCAGCAGCCGCTGGCCCTTGCGCAGCACGCCGAACAGCTCGGGATGCGGCAGGTAAACCCGGTTTTCGTCCCCTGGGGCGGGATCGCTGTCAAGCGTGAAGTGGCCCGAATGGCGGATTACCGCCTTGCCGTCCTTGAACTGGCCGACCCGCAGCTTTGGGCCCTGCAAATCGCACAGTACCGCCACCGGGCGCCCGACCTGCTTTTCAACCATCCGGATTGCGGCGATGGTCTGGGTGTGCGTGGCGTGATCGCCGTGGCTCATGTTGACGCGAAACGCATCGGCACCCGCGCGCAGCAGCTTCTCGATCATCTCGGGGCTGGAACTGGCCGGGCCCAAGGTGGCCAGAATTTTGATCTTGCGACCACGTAGATCGAGCTTTGCCACTGATACCTCTTCCCGTTTCAGTCTGCGTTAGGCAAACGGGCGAAGAAATCCAAGGAATCCGAGATGAGTTGCAGCGAAAATACGAATGCAGATGCCGGCGACCCGCTTGAAGCGCTGGATGATAGCGTTGCGGCAGCGGCATTCCGGCGGCTGGTGCGGCACTTGCGCCACCGCCATGATGCGCAGAATATCGAGCTGATGGGGCTGGCCGGGTTTTGCCGCAACTGCTTGTCAGACTGGATCGTCGAAGCCGGCGCACCGCTCGACAAGACCGCCGCGCGCGCGGCGATCCACGGGATGCCGGCGGGCGAATGGAAAGCGCGGTATCAAACCGAAGCGACGCCCGAGCAGCTGACGCGAATGGCGCAGAGCGTGGCGAAGAACGCAATCTAAAGCTTCTCCCCATCGCAAGTCGATGCGGAGGATCATTTTCCACAGGCTTCGTTTTGCCCGAATCTCCGCGCCCGGCTACCGCGCGCTCAACCGATTCACCAAACACCCGGAGTTACCCCAAATGGCCGAAACCACTGACGACCGCTTGCGCCTGCTGATCGAACGGGTCGAGCGCCTCGAGGAAGAGAAAAAGGGCATCGCCGACGATATCAAGGACGTTTACGGTGAAGCCAAGGCGGTTGGCTATGATGCCAAAATCATGCGCAAAGTGGTCGCGCTGCGCAAGATGAAGCCCGATGACCGCGCCGAAATGGAAGCGATTCTCGATCTGTACAAGGCGGCGCTCGGGCTGGGTTAAACCGCCGCTGACGGGGAACGCTCTGCACGGCTGCAAGTTATTGTGTGGCAAACCGCCTCGCGCGGCCGCCCTGCAAGGAGCTTATCGCCAGTGACCGCCAGTTTTACCGCCTTTATTCCCCCGATCCATGAAGATGCGCTGCCCGGCAACGAGTTCGAACTCTCGCCGCAACCCGAATGGCAGCCGCGCTTTCCCGG
>JANMCG010000125.1:0-19190 GCA_031361075.1 Novosphingobium sp.
TCAGCGCCGGATCGCTCTTTGGCGCTGGCATGGATTTCGGTTTGGCGAAAGGCTTGGCGGGCTTTTCCTTGGCCACCGGCAAACCTGGGTTGGCGATAGCTGGGGAAGCAGGCTCAGAACTCGGCATGGCCGCCGGCACGATGCGCACAACACCTTCTTGTTGATCAAGCTTGCGTTGCAGCACCGTCAGCAGCGATTTTGGCGTGTCCATCCGCGCCGGGGCAGATTGCCCTGTGCGCAGCAATGCGCGGTCTTGCTCAATCGGATTGACCCGGCGGACCCGCACTTCTGCGTTAGGCTGGCCGACCACACCAAGCTGCACCGCAGCGCCTGGGGACAATTCGATCAGCGCCTTACCGCTCATCGGGCCGCGCCGCTCGGTCCGGACCAGAATAGTCTTGCCGGTTTGCAGTGACGTCACCTCGATATAGCTGGGCAGCGGCAGGCTGCGATGCGCTGCAGAAACTGCGCTGTCGCCGTCGGCAGACACGCTGGCGTACCCTACTGCGTCATAGTTCATCGTGTCCGACGGGGTGTACGTAACCCCATCGACGGTGAACGGCGGGCCGATCACCATTGGAAAATCGGCAGATGGCCCGCCGACCGTCGCTGGCGCTTGGCCAACCTCAACCGACCGCGCCCCGCCCCCGCACGCGGCCAGCAGGCTCAACGCCGCAAGCGGCAGATATTTTTCAGCGGACAATCTCATCTGCAAGCAACCCCACCGACAACGCGTAGTAGTTCGAGCAGTTATAATGCAGGATAACGCGATAATTCCCGGTTAACAGGAATCCACCATTGCCAGCGCCGTCGGGTTCGAACAGCGTGGCCATTGTCGCATCGGCTATTGCCGCTTGCGGCGCCACCCCCAAAGCCTTCCATTCGGCGACTGTGCGCCACGCCGAATGCCGCGCATGGACCCGGCCGCAGGTCGGGGCTTCAAGCTTTTCGGGCAGCGCGGCGCGGTTAAACCCAGCCGGGACAGAGGCGCGCACGCCCCACGGTTCGCCCTGCCGCCAGCCGGCATCGCGGAAATAATTGGCAATCGACGCAAGCGTATCAGCGCGGCTGTTCCAGATATCGGCGCGGCCATCGCCGTCGCCGTCGCGCGCCAGCCGCAAGTAAATGCTCGGCAAAAACTGCGGGTTGCCGAACGCCCCAGCCCAGCTTCCGGTCATCTGGCTGCGCGGCACACCGCGATCGGACATTTTGAGCAGCGCGATGAACTCATCCGCAAACAGCTCGCGTCGGCGGCCTTCGTAAGCCAATGTCGCAAGCGAACGGGCAAGATCGAAATCGCCTTTCACCCGCCCGTAAAACGTCTCGTGTCCCCAGATTGCCAGCAGAATCTTGGCCGGCACGCCGTACCGCGCCTCGATCGCTGGCGTCAGCGCAGCAGTCGAAACATACATATCGCGCCCGCCGTTGATCCGTGCGGCATCCACGTGATCGCGGTAATATGGCGCGAAGGCCGGTGGCGCATTGGGCGTACTGCCGGGCTGCGCGCGGTCGAGCGCGATCACCCGAGGGTTGACCGTCAGGCCGCTGGTGAGCGCGGCAATTGACCGCTCGCTGACCCCTTCGCCGCGCGCACGCGCGCTGAGCAACTGCAAATAGCCCTGGAACCCGCTTGCTTCAGCGTCGGGTGTGCCGAAGGATTGCGCGGGCAGCGCCTGCACCACGGCGCCCGGTGGATCTTGCGCCGCCAACTGTGCCACCGCCCTCGCCTGATCGGCCAGCAACCGCGCCGGAACCGCAGCTTGCGGCGCTGAAAACAGCGCCACGGCGAGCCCCAATGGAGCACTGATGCGAATGGTACGAAGCAATTGCATGGCCGCAGTGTCGCACGTCTTGTGCGATTCGGGAATTGCCGCCGCGCTGCAAACCGGCTAGCGGCGCGCAGCGTACCCGGTTTCGGGGACAGGTGGCCGAGTGGTTTAAGGCAGCGGTCTTGAAAACCGCCGTGGGTGGAAGCTCACCGTGGGTTCGAATCCCACCCTGTCCGCCAAGGGCACCGCGGCGCTGCGTTCAATCACTGGTCAGGCGGTAGCCGATCCCTGGTTCGTTCAGCAGCAGCGCGGGATGGCCGGGGTTGCTTTCCAGCTTGGCGCGCAGCCCGCGCATCGTGACGCGCAGGTATTCAACATCGTTGATGTGCGCCTCGCCCCACACTGCAGTCAGCAGGTGGTGATGCGTGAGGACGCGCCCGGCGTAGCGCGCCAGCTCGGAAAACAGCGCGTATTCTTTCGGCGTCAGATGCACGGTTTCACCCGCACGGCTGATCCGTCGGGTTTCGGGATCGAAGCTGACCGCTCCAAATTCGCGTGGTTGGGCTTGCATGTTGCCCGCGCGGTGCCGCCGCGCCACCCGCACCCGCGCGAGCAGTTCGGCAGTGTCGAACGGTTTTGTGACGTAATCATCCGCACCAAGATCAAGCGCGGCGACCATTTCATCGGTCCGGTCGCGGGCGGTCAGGACAATCACCGTGCGATCAAGCACCTTGAGCAGCGGGATCAGTTCCAGCCCGTCGCGATCTGGCAGGCCAAGATCAAGCAGGACTAGTTCGCAACCTCCGCGCCGTGCCGCGATCAGCGCCTCGGCGGCGGTCGCGGCTTCATCCGCGCGTTCGCCCGCCCGCTCGAGCGCACCGCGTACCAATCGCCTGATTGCGGGTTCATCATCGACGATCAGGATTGGCGCGGTCATGGCGCGTCATCCATGCTGCGGGTCCGCCGGACCAGCGGCTCTGGCCAGAAAATCGTAAAACGCGCGCCTGGCCCATCACTGCGGTTTTCAGCCGAGACGCTCAGCCCCATCGCGTCGGCAAAGCCCTTGACGATCGCCAGCCCGAGTCCGGTGCCGCCTTTGCGATCATCGCCTTCGACCCGCTGAAACCGGCCGAACATGTCATGCTCCTTGCCAACCGGAATGCCCGGTCCAAGATCGATAACCGACAGGGTCAGCCCGCTATTGGAACGCGCACCGGCAATCCGGATCAGCGATCCCGGCGGCGCATATTTGGCGCTGTTATCCAGCAGATTGACCAGAATGTGATGCAGCATCCGCGGATCGGCCTGGACCATCGGCAGGTTCGGCGGCACCGCCAGCTCGATCCGGTTGCCGGCCAGCACGCTGCGCAAATCGTGGACTGCCGCCGCGGCGGCTTCGGTCAGATCAACCGGCTCGCGCTGAACCGCCAACGCGCCGCTTTCAACTCGGGTCATTTCGACCAGATCGTTGAACAAGCGGTGCAACCGGTGCGCTTCGGTCAGCAACACTTTGCTGGTGGGCGAGGCTGCATGATCCGCCGCCAGGGCCTCGGCTGCTGCCACCACCGCCGTTAACGGGGTTTTCAGATCGTGGCCCAGCGACGAGATCAGCGTCGTTCGCAAATCATCGCGCTGCTGCAGTACTGCAACCTGCCGGGCTTCGCCCTCAAGCCGCAACCGTTCGTGCGCCAGGGCGGCCTGACCGAGCAGCGTGGTGAACAGCAGATGCTTTTCAGGCGGCACCGGTGATTGTCCGGACGGGTTGGAGATACCCAGCACCGCCAGCACCCCAAGCGAGGTCTTGAGCGGATGAAATTGCCAGTCGGCGGCATTTAGCGTGGTCGAATCGCGCCCGGTGGTTTCGCCGCGCGCCAACGCAAAATCGGCCGCCGCCAGATCAACCGGGTTCAGCTGTGCATCGGGTGGGATCGAACAGACGATCCGCGGCGCGCCGTCATGCGTCGCCATGATCAAGGCCGAAACCCCGAGCAGCGCCGCAACTTCTTCACTGGTCACCTCGGCGGTGTCCTGTTCTGTTGCAACCGAGGCGAGCCGCTGGCCGAACGCTGCAATCGCTGCGTTTTCGGTGGCGGTTCGCGCGCCCACAGTCGCTTCGCGGCGCAGGCGGCCGGCAAACTGGCTGGCCACCACCCCCACCCCCGCCAGCGCCACAAATGTGACAAAGTTCTGCGGGTTCTCGATCGTCAGCGTGTAAACAGGTTCGAGGAAGAAGAAATTGTAGGCAACCGCGGCGGCCAGCGACGAAACCAAGGCGGGACGCAGACCGAACCGGGTGGCGGTGGCGATCACCGGGACCAGATAAAACAGATCGAGCGCGTCGGTCCCAATCTTGGGCGCGACAACCAGATTGACCAGCGTGGTCAGCGCGACCAGCAGCAACCCCATCGCCACACCCATCCATGACAGCGGCGCGGCCCGGGCCCGGTCAGTGCTGATCGGCTCGTCGGTGGACAGGACGTGTAGCGCAACCCCGCCAAGCGATTGCGAAAGCTGATTGGCCAGACTGCCGCGCAGCGTGCGTTGCCACCAGGTATGCCGTGCTTGCCCCAGCACGATCGTGGTGGCGCGGGTTTCGCGGGCGTAGCTGGTCAGGCCGTCGGGGACCGAGGCGGCTGGCACCGTCGCCAGGGTCGCCCCCAGCCCGCGGGCTAGCGTCAGCGCGACCGACAGCCGCGCGCGCTGTTTTGCGCTGGCCAGGTTGCTACGCGGAGTTTCGATAGTCACAACGGTCCAGCTGGCATGCAGCGCATCAGCCAGCCGTTTGGCCGAACGGACCAGCAATTCGCTCGCCGGCTCGCCGTTTACCGCGACCAGAATACGCTCGCCTGCCGCCCAATTACCCGGCTCACCCGACACCGCAACGTGATCGAGCATTTGCCGATCAACCGTCTGAGCGGCGCGGCGCAACGACAATTCGCGCAGCGCCGACAAGTTGGCCTTGGAAAAAAAGTGTCCTAGCGCCCGGGTCGCTTCTTCGGGGACGTAGACCTTGCCTTCCTGCAGCCGCGCGATCAGTTCGTCGGGGGGAAGGTCGATCACCTCGATCTCGGCATCGTCGAGGATGCTGTCAGGCACGGTTTCGCGCACCCGCACACGGGTGAACCCGGCGATTACATCGTTGAGGCTTTCAACGTGCTGGATGTTAAGCGTGGCCAGCACGTCAATACCTGCGTCACGCAGTTCCTCGACGTCTTGCCACCGCTTAGGATGGCGGCTGCCGGACACATTGGTGTGCGCCAATTCATCGATCAGCGCGATCTGCGGTCGCCGCGCCAGCAGCGTATCAAGGTCAAGTTCGGCCTGATTGTGCGCGCCAACCTTAAGGATGTGCTTGGGCACCACCTCGAACGGTTCGACCAGCGCCTGCGTTTCGGCGCGGCCGTGGGTCTCGACCACGCCGATCACCACATCGCGGCCTGCACGCAAGGAAGCCGCGCCTTGCAGCAGCATCTCATAAGTCTTGCCGACCCCCGGTGCCGCGCCGAGAAAAATCTTAAGCCGGCCGCGTGCTTCGCGTTTGGCTGCCTTGAGCAGCAGATCGGAAGATGGCCTGGCGCGCTCGTTCACGGGGCCGGTGTAGCACTCATCTGGTCGATTGCCAGATTGAGCTGCAGCACATTTACGCGCGGGTCACCAAGAAAGCCTTGGACCGCACCGCTTTGCAGGCGGGCGATAAGTTCACGCAGCACTTGCTCGTCGATCCCGCGAGCCTTGGCCACCCGCGGAACTTGCACCAAGGCGGCCGCCGGGCTGAGATCGGGGTCAAGTCCTGAGGCGCTGGTGGTAACCAGATCGGCGGGCACTGCGCCGGTTACGCCTTGGGCGCGCTGCGCTGCGACATCGGTTTTGATCCGCTCACGCAAGTCCGCTGACGCCGGGCTCAGGTTGCTGCCCGATGAAGCCGACGCATCGTAGCCATCTTTGCCCGAGGCCGACGGACGGCCCTGAAAATAGCCAGCGCTGGAGAACTTCTGTCCGATCAGGGCCGAGCCGATGACGCTGTTATCGCGGGTGATCAGGCTGCCGTTGGCTTGGCTGGGCATCAATACCTGGGCAAGCCCGGTGACAACCAGCGGATAGGCCAGCCCGGTCAGCACGGTAAAAACGAGCAGCAGGCTGATGGCAGGGCGCAGCGCGAGGCGGATTTCGGTGAACATCAGAACGGTCCTTTGATTAGATCAGGCGAGGTGCAAGCCGGTGACCAGCAGGTCGACCAGTTTGATACCGATGAACGGTGCGATCAGCCCGCCGAGGCCATAGACGGCTAGATTGCGTGCCAACAGATCGCCTGCCGGGGCCGGACGATAGCGCACCCCTTTCAGCGCGAGTGGAACCAGCGCGGGGATAATCAGGGCGTTGAAGATGATGGCCGAAAGGATCGCGCTTTTGGGGCTGCCCAGCCCCATCACGTTAAGCGCGGCCAGCGCTGGATACAGCACGACGAAGATTGCTGGCAGGATTGCGAAATACTTGGCGACATCGTTGGCAATCGAAAATGTGGTCAGCGCGCCGCGCGTCATCAGCAGTTGCTTGCCCAGCCCGACGATCTCGATCAGTTTGGTCGGATCGCTGTCGAGGTCGACCATGTTACCGGCTTCGCGCGCGGCTTGCGTGCCGGTGTTCATTGCCACGCCGACGTCCGATTGCGCCAGCGCGGGCGCGTCGTTAGTGCCATCGCCGCACATCGCCACCAGCTTGCCGCCAGCCTGCTCTTTGCGGATGAGCGCGAGTTTGTCTTCGGGGGTGGCTTCGGCGAGGAAATCATCGACCCCGCTTTCGGCGGCAATGCTGGCGGCGGTCAGCGGGTTATCGCCGGTGATCATCACCGTGCGGATGCCCATCCGGCGCAGCTCACCAAACCGCTCGCGGATCCCTGTTTTGACGATATCCTTTAGCTGAACCACGCCCAGCAGCCGGGTGCCGTCGGCCACCGCCAGCGGTGTCCCGCCTGCACGCGCAATGACGTCGGCAATCTCGACCAGAGCAGCAGCACCTGCTGGATCGCCAAGCCGCTTGATCACGGCATCGACCGCGCCCTTGACCAATTCGCGGGTGCCGATGCGCACCCCTGAAACGCGGGTCTGCGCGCTGAACTTGATCGGTTCGGCGCCATCGGGCAAAGCATCGCCCGCACCCGCCAGGACCACGATCGAGCGGCCCTCGGGGGTTTCGTCAGACAGGCTAGCCAGCCGCGCCGCGGTGGCAAGTTCCTCGGCGCTGATCCCGGGCAGTGGCAGGAACGCGGTGGCCTGACGGTCCCCGATCGTGATGGTGCCGGTTTTGTCGAGCAGCAGCACATCAATATCGCCCGCAGCTTCAACCGCGCGGCCAGACTTGGCAAGCACATTGACCCGCACCAGCCGGTCCATCCCTGCAATCCCGATCGCCGAAAGCAGCGCCGAGATAGTCGTCGGGATCAGCGTGACGAATAACGCGACCAGCACCGGCACCGCGATGGCGCCCCCGGCATAGCTGGCAAAAGCGGGCAAACTGGTGACCGCGAACAGGAAAATGAGCGTTAGCCCGGCCAGCAAAATTGTCAGCGCGATTTCATTGGGAGTTTTCTGGCGTTGCGCGCCTTCGACCAGCGCGATCATCCGGTCGAGAAAGCCCTCGCCCGCTGCTGCTGTAACGCGGACCTTGATCTGGTCGGCAATCACCCGCGTGCCCGCAGTGACCGCCGAGCGGTCGCCACCGGCCTCGCGGATCACAGGCGCGCTTTCGCCAGTGATCGCAGCTTCATTGACCGAGGCAACCCCGGCAATAACTTCGCCGTCAGCCGGGATCAACTCGCCGGTTTCGACCAGTACGACATCGCCCACTTCGAGCAATTGCGCGCCGACAATCGACCAGGCATGTTCGTCCTCGTTGACCAATCGCTTGGCCTTGAGATCGGCCTTGGTCGAGCGCAGCGAGGCGGCTTGCGCCTTGCCCCGGCCTTCCGCCAGCGCTTCGGCCAAGTTGCCGAACAGCACGGTCAGCCACAGCCAGAATACCAGTTGACCTTCGAACGAGGCATCGCCGGCATAGCCCATCAAGCTGCGTACCCACAGCACGGTCGAGAGTGAGGCGACCAGTCCGGTCACAAACATCACCGGATTGCGAACCAGCTTGCGCGGATCGAGTTTGATAACAGCGTCGCGCAGCGCGGTGACAAACAGCGGGCCGGAAAACAGCGAGATTGGGGTCGACATGACGTTGGATCCTTACTGAACCTGACCGGCGATCATCTGGAAGTGATCGGCAATCGGGCCAAGCGCGAGGCTGGGGAGGAAAGTGAGACCGCCGACGATGATGATCACCGAGGCGAGCAGCCCGACCCACAACAGGCCGGTGGTCGGGAATGACCCCGCGCTCTGCGGCAGGCGCTGTTTGGCGGCCAGCCCGCCAGCAATCGCCAGCGCCGGGACAATCACTCCGAACCGGCCGAAGAACATGCCCACCGCAAGCAACCCGTTGTAGAACGGTGTATTGCCGGTCAACCCGCCGAACGCGCTGCCATTGTTGCCGACTGCGCTGGTGAAGGCGTAGAGGATCTCGGTGAATCCATGCGGCCCTTTGGCGAGCGGCCCGGCCAGACCGGCTGCTGTTACAGTCGCTACGGCAGTCAGCCCCAGAATAAACAGTGGCAGGATGACAATCGCGATCACCGACAACTTCATCTCACGCGATTCGATCTTCTTACCGACATATTCAGGAGTTCGGCCCACCATCAGCCCCGCGATGAATACCGCAAGAATGGCGTAGATCAGCATCCCGTAAAAGCCCGATCCGACCCCGCCGATGACGATTTCGCCCAATTGGATGTTGAACAGCGGGATCAACCCACCCAGCGGGGTAAAGCTGTCATGCATCCCAATGACCGCGCCGCACGAAGCGGCTGTCGTGATCGCGGCGAACAAAGCGGTCGCAGCGATGCCGAAGCGCACCTCTTTGCCTTCCATGTTGCCCCCAGCGACACCCAGAGCATGGTGCAGCGGATTGCCTGCGGCTTCGGCCCAATAAACCACCGCAACCCCGGCCACGAAGATGAGCAACATCGCGGCCAGCAGCGCCCAGCCTTCACGGAACCGGCCAACCGCTTTGCCGAAGGTCAGCGTGAGCCCAGCGCCAAGCACAAAGATCGTCAGCATCTGGATGAAATTGGCCAGTGCGGTGGGATTTTCAAACGGATGCGCGCTGTTGGCGTTGAAGAACCCGCCGCCATTGGTGCCGAGCATTTTTATCGCGAGCTGCGATGCCACCGGGCCAAGCGCAATCGTTTGCTTGACGCCTTCGAGCGTGGTCGCGGTGGCATAGGCGGCAAAGGTCTGCGGCACCCCGGTGGCGACGTAGAACAGCGCCAGCACCAGGCTGGCGGGCAGCAGCAGAAACAGCGTCGCGCGCGTGATGTCGGTCCAGAAGTTGCCTAGCGTCGCCGAATTCGACCGCGCAAAGCCTCTGATGAACGCGAACGCGACAGCAATCCCCGTAGCGGCCGAGAGAAAGTTTTGCACGGTCAGCCCGGCCATCTGCGAGAAGTAGCTCATCGAGACTTCGCCGCTGTAGTTTTGCCAGTTGGTGTTAGTGACAAACGAGACTGCGGTGTTGAACGCCAGCCAGTTGTCGATCCCGCCCAAGCGTTGCGGATTGAACGGCAACACCCCTTGCAGTTTGAGGATTATGAACAGCAGCAGCATCCCGCCGATGTTGAAAGTGATCAATGCGGCCGCATAGCCCAGCCAGCTTTGTTCGGTAGTACTGTCGATCCCGGCTGCGCGTAGCAGGCCGCGTTCCAGCGGCAGCGGTTCGGGCGAATAAAGCCGATACATCAGCAGTCCGGCTGGTTTGGCCAGCGCCACGATCAGGACCACATAGAGGGCGATCATCGCCCAGCCAGAGAATGTCATAGCCGCAACCCCTTCAAAAACGTTCAGGGCGGGCCAGCACCGCGACCAGATAAAACAGCACTATGAGCGCGACGAACGCGCCCAGCCAAAGCTCAACAGACATGGATAGCCTCCTATGTTGCCGGGCTATGCGGCAAACCGCCGTAAAGCTGCGCGGGGGAAACGCGGCGGGCGGCATAAGGAAAGCGTAAGGAAGGCGGCGGGTAAACCCCGCAGATGGAGCTAGCTGGCCGGTGCGAACCGCGCTGCAACGCGTTTCAGCCCTTCAACCACCAGTCCGAAAAACAGCCCGCCCAGCACGGTCGACAGCACCAGTTCGGTCCAGTTGACATTGAACTGGATCAGCGGCGCGGCGGCCAGCGTAAGGTACAGCATGGTCGAAGTATTGACCACCAGCGGGGCCGCCTTGATGATATCGAGATACAACGCCACCACCATCAGCCCGGCCCCGGCGGCGATACCGGCCCCGCCCCATTTCGCCGTGGCGAAAATGATGAACCAGCCAAGAAAAATTCCGACCAGCGCGCCGATGATCGCCGCTGGCAATCGTTTGATTTCAAGTTGTTCGTTGTTGGCCCAGTACCACAGCATCATGAACCCGCCGATCAGCGAAGTATCGTGCATGAATTGCAGTCCCAACACGATCCATGCTGCAATCAGCACCAGGACGATCACCAGGATGACCAGACCGGCGATCGGTCCGGGGGGCGCAACGGTTGCAACTGCAGCAGGCGTGGACGGGCTTTCGGCCATCGTGGTTCTCCCCGGTGATGCCGGTCTCAAACCGGTCTATACCCGGGAATAGAGCGCAATCGGGTGCAGGATGCCAGCACAAAGCGTCAGGTGCTTAATGCCCCAGACCCAGGAACCCGAACGAGCCAGCGTCCAGCTTCAGCTTGACCGAGGCGAAGATGCCTTGCTCGGTGGTGCGCGCGGCCGAGAAATCGGCATCGCGGTAACCGCTGAAATTGTAGCCCAGCATCAACAGCACATCCTTGGTCGGCGACAGTCCGATTTGCGGACCAAACGAGAAGTTGGTGGTCTGATCAGTCAGATTATGCCGCGCCGAACCGATCGCCCCGATTTCCAGATGATCGCCAAGTCCGTAGCGCAGATCGAGCCCGCCCAGCAGCGTGGTGCTTCCCAGTTCGAGCCCGTCGAGGCTGTCGAAATTGTGCCGGGCAGCCATGAAAAAGCCGACGTTGCTGCGTTGGACATACTGGCCATCCTTGTCACTGCGCGGGGTCCAGTCACCCGAGATGCTTGCGATCAGGCGATCGCTGCGCGCATCGCCATTGACGGTCAGCGCGGTGCGCCCGGCGGGGCCGGTTTCCCCTTCGACCGCATTTTTGACGCGGTCTGAACGGTATTGCAGCTTGATCAGGAAGGCAAAGTTCGACCCGGCTGGCCGGAACGCAGCAGCCACTTGGCCGTCATAAATTTCGCTCGCCGCGCCGCTGTCGGTATTGGCGCGGGTCCAAGTGAACCCGGTGCCAAGCGTCGCACCTTCGCCCAGCTGACGGATCGCGCCGAAGATCACGCCGCGGCGGTTGGCAAATTGTCCGTCGCGCCATTCACCGCGCCCGGTCGCACTCCACTTGCCGGCGTGCCAGGTGCCGCCAAAGGTCAGCGCGGTATAGTCTTCACCGATGGTGCCACTGTCGCTGATATTGCCGCCGCTGGACGCCGGATGATCGGGATTGATCAGCTTGGTTTGATCGACCCCGCCAAGCGTCTTGTTTGAATCGAGCGTCGCGTCGAGCGTCAGGTTTTTGGTAACCGGGATCGACTGCGACAACCCGAATGCGGCGAAGCTGCGCTTGCCATTCTCGGCGATGTCCTGACGGCCCAGCGCCGAGATGATCCGTGCGCCCGCCCACGGGGTAACTTCAAGCCCGATCCGCGCGGTGCGCGCGTCGATGTTATCGCCCAGCGCGATTTCGTAAGTTCCGACCAGTTTGACGTCCGAAGTAACGGCATAGCGCGCCGAGAAACGGTGACGCTCGGGCAAGTCGATCGATTCGCTCTTGCCGATGGCAAAGCTGGTCGCCGCGCTCAGTTCGAGCTTGTTATCAAGGAACCGCCGCGCCACCGATGCTTCGATCACGTCCGAGCGGGCGCGCATTCCATCGGCCAGCCGGTCGTCGAAGTGAGCGAAGCCGATGTGCGCGTCGCCTTGTGCAGTGCGCCAGGTCAGCCCGGTTTGCACGGCGACGCGGCGTGTGCCGTCGGTCAGGCTATCGTCGATCCAGCCACTGGTCACCACTGACAAGTCGGGGGTAATCCGCAACCGCGCATCCACGCCCACCTTGCGGCGGCCCTGTTCGGCCCCATTGGTCTGGCCAACCCCGAAATCCTGATCGGCCGAGCGGAGATAGGCCAGCACGTCGAGCTTGCCCGAGTGATGTTCAACCTCGACCAGATAGGCTTTGGCATCTTCGCCATCGTGACGGCTGACCGCGGCTTCGGCGCGGACTTCGGTGTTCTGTCCGATCCGGGCCTTGGCATCAACCGCAACCAGGCTGGTGCGGGTCGTGTTGCCGCCATTAGCGCTGGTATCGCTGATCCCGGTTGCACCAATCCGCAGGTTGCCCTTGGCGGTGGTCACATCGGCGCGCACCCCGGCATTCCACTCACCGCCGCGAGCGTTCTCATCAAGTTCGTAGTCGATCACGATAAATTGCGGATTCAGATCGCTGTCGCGGCTCAAGATCGGTTCTTTGAAGCTGATTGTGCCTGACAGCAGATCGATGTTGTAATCGACATAGCGGGTCAGCGTGCGGCGCGTGACAATCACTTCACTGCGGAACCGGTCGCGCACTTCGATGCTGACAAATTCGCTGCTGGCGATGATCGCGCGGCTGGACAGGCGGTATGGGCCCGAGATGCCGCCACCCTGAAATTCATCCCGGCGATGCGTCGAGGGGATCTTGGCCGCAAAACCCTGGACATGGACCCCGCCGGTGTTGACTTCACCCTTGAAGCCAGTGGCGGTGCGCTGATAGCGGCCGAGCTGAGTCTGGTCGAAGCCGGTGTCGAAATCGCCATACAGCGCATAAAAGCTGCGGCTTTCAATCCGGACATACAGTTTCTCGCGGCTCGGCGCATCGGCGCGGCGGTCAGATCCGTCGGCGAACACAGTGTAATAAGCGCGCGGATCGATATACCCCAGCAGAACCTGATCGTCGCGCTGCTTGGCGCTGTCATAGCTGGCGGTTAGCAGAAACTGGCCCAGCACGCGGCCCTTGGCATAAAAAGCGGTGCGCGCATGATCGCCAAGATCGCTGTCGAGCCGCCCGGTGCGCTCCATATTGTCGGCAATCGAGCGCGAGCCGATCGAGCCCTCGACCAGGCCGACCAGTGTCCACGGTTGATCGCCTGGAATCACCCACGCGTCGAGTTCCTGGCTGCGGCGCTGCTGGCCGTCGCTGAAGTTAAACGTCAGGTGCAGCTTACCGCTGACCATCGTCGGCGCGAGTTCGACATAAGCAATGCCGTCATCGCCCTTGACTGTCCAGCGCGGCGCTTGCCGCCCCAGCCCGCTCAATTGGCGCTGCTGCATCGCATCAATCGCTTCGGCACTTTCGAACGGTGCCGACAAGCCGAATTCGCCCGACAGACCGGCGTGCACAGGGCGGCCGTTGTGATCGAGGATCCTTACCGCCAAGACCGGACGGGTCGAACCGTCGGCTACCAGATGGCTGGCCGCAGGAAGCACTTCAGCCCGCGCCGGAGTGGCCGAATAAATGACATTGCGGGTCAGCCGGCTCAGTTCCTTGCCAGCATCGTCGCGCACCACGGCGGTCAGCTTGGTGACTTCGCTATCAAGCGGGATACCGCGCCAGATGCTGACCGCGTAAGTACCGCCAGGGGCCGCGCGCTGGCCATCGAAACTGAGCTTATCGGCCGGCTTGCCGTTAAGCAGCAGGTCAACCTTTTGCCCGGCGCGGTGACGCACCACCACGCGGATCGCCGGAGCGCGCGGGTTATGGTCGATCGCGGGAAACAGGAAGTCGGTCGGGCCATCACCCAGCGCGAGCCAATCGGTATCGGCACCAGCGGCGATCCGACCGGCATCGGCGTCAAGCTTAGGCACGCCGGCGGATGGTCTGCTGTCGTCGCCCGATTGCCGCGCCACTTGCTGTGCATTGCGCGCAAGGCTGGCAGTCGTCGCAGCAGGCAGATTGGCGCCAAAGTCAGCGACTACCAAGCTCCCGCCCTGCCCCGTAATGAAGCGCGAGGTAGCGCTGCCGGCACTGCGGGTGGAATGCGTACAATCGGCAAACGCGCCGCCTGCAGGCAGAGTCGACGGCTGCGCCTGGACCACATGGGTGCCGGGAACGACGCCGTTGAAGTGGTAGCGGCCTTCGCCATCGGTCACCGCGAAGGTCCCGTCTTCGAGCACCAGCCGCACGCCGGGGATGCCGCCGTGCGCAGCGCCGACGGTGCAGCCGCCATATGTTATCCGGCCAATGATCGTCATCCGCGCGGCAAGATCGCTGCGTTCAATCCGCAGCGTCGCCCCGGCGGTGGCCGAAATTCCGCGCGAATCGGTGGCGGTGGCACGGTTGATGGCTTGCCCGGCCGGCGCATCGGCGCGCACGGTCATGGCATAGCTGATGGTGCGGCTGTCGCCCCCGGCAATATCGCCGAGTGTCAGGGTCAGGCTGCTGCCGTCGGCTGAAACCACTACGGCACCCGGCGCAGCGATCCCGTCGATCCGCACTGTATCGCGGCGCAGGCGCAGAACTGGCGACGGCGTATCGACCAGCGTGACGGCGCGCTTGACCCGGGTGGTATCCGGATTGGCGACCGTGACGGTGTAAAACACGACATCGCCGGGCAGCGCCGATGGACGCGAGGCGGTTTTGGTCAAGGTGACCGAGACGGCGGGATGATCGAGCGGAATGTCGATCCGCACTGGCATTGGGCTGTTAAGCGTCAGCGAACCGCCGAACGAAGCTGGAGCGATGACGAACGCCTGGCCATCGGGTCGGCGCAGCTGGGCAAGTTGTGCCGCGGTCGCAATCGATGGCGCTTTGTACGGGGCCGGCGGTTCGATCACCAGCCGGTACTGGCCAAGCGCGGCCAACGGGAAGCGGTATTCGCCCGGCGCCATTGGATAGACATTGCCGGCTGCGTCGGTAACGCTAGCGCCTGAAAACACCGTCGATGGCCAAGGGGTGACGCCGTCATCGGCAAATACCCGGGCCGGTGCGCCGGTCAGGGCATCGACCAGCGTGATCCGTGCGCCATTGATCGGCGCGCCGGTTTCGCTGTCGAATACCAAGCCATAGGGATCGGCCAGAACGGTGATTTGCGCGTTGGCGATCACAGTGGCAGAGCCTGGCTGCGTGGCTGAAATTGCAATCCGATCGCCGCCGATCACGCTGAGCCGGCAGTCGCCCGAAATCGCGCGCGGCGGGCTGGCAACGGTCTGGATCGCGCCGACAAACACACCGCTGTTAGCGGCGGTTTCAAAAATGGTCAGCGTTTCAAGATCGCCCGAAGCGCTGGTCACGGTGGTGGTCAGGCCGTCGATTGCGGCCGGGTTGCGGTTAGCCGCAGGCGCCGAAATCTGAAAATACAGCACGCTGCCCGATTGCAGCACGGTCGCCGGATCGACCTGCGCAAACGGATTGCTTGCGCCGGTCCCGCCGGGCAAGACCAAGGGATTACCGCCGCAGGTTGGCGCAGTGATCGACAGGCGTTGCCCGCCAACCTGGCCGGTGCTGCCGGTGAAGGTCTGAATGCTGGTGGTCTGCGGCGTGAGCGCAAAGGTCACCGCATTCGAATTGACCGAATAGTTGCTGCTGCCCTGCGACCACTGCGCAGCGGCCACGTTAGTGATCGTCTGCGCCTGTGCGGCGGACATACTGACCAGCAGCGCCGTGAGCGCGGTGATCAGGAGACTGATATGTTTGAGCACGCCCAGCGACCCTTGGGTGTTACGGTGGCAGGGCAGCATGCTTTGACGCATGCCGCCCTGCCGCCTGCTCAGTTGATCGTTGCGCGGAAGCGCAGCGTTTTGGTTTCGGAAGCTGCGACGCTGGCCAGCGTTCCGCTGACCGTGCCCGAAGCAAAGGTTCCGCCGGCGCTGCCATCAAAGTTGCAGACACCCGAGGTGACTGTGCCGTTGAGGAAGATACCGTAAGCCGAATTGTACGTAACGGTGGTCGGCAGCGGATCCGAAATCGCCACGCTGGTAGCAGCAGCGCTGCCCGCAGCATTGGCCACGACGATGCAGTATTCGATCACTGCACCGGGAATGGCCTTGGGATTGGTGGTTCCGTTGAGCGGGTCCGAAATGATCACGCTCAGCTTTGATACCGTCAGTGCCGCGGCCGAAACGGTGTAATCGTCGCGGGCCGAGAAATCTGCGTTGCGAACTGCGTCGGTTGCACCGGCACCATCGGCAAACACGGTATCTACGCCGGCGGTATTGGCCGTCGTCGTTTCGGACAATGCGCCACCTGGCGTACCCGCGTTTCCGCCTTCGCGGCCGGTGGCAGTCAGCGTTACAGCAGCAACCGAACCAGTTGCCTGACCAAGCGGAACATCGGCAACGACAAACACGGTCCGGCTGGTATCTGCAGCCAGTTCGTCCAGGTAAGTCACCAGCGTGTCGCCGGCATCGAAGAAGCCATCGTTGTTGGTATCGACGTAAATCTTGACGTTCGAGACATCGAATGTGTCGGTATTGGCATGCGCGCCGGGTCCGCCGGCCTGCTGTGCCACCGCCAGCGCGAAGTCGAGCGTGGCGTTCGAGGTGTTACTCACCGTGAAAGTTGTCACTGCGGCCGTCTGGCCCGGGCTAACCTGCGTGGTGGTGGTGCCGACTTCGGCGACGGTCAGGTTGATCTTGCGATCGACCGTGAACGTGTTAGCCGCAGTCGTTGCGGTCTGCGCAACGCCGCCGACCTGGTAATTGACGCTCACCGTGTTGGTGATCGTCGATCCGGCAGCGGTGCCCGAGGCGAACGCTGGATTTGCGCCGAGTACGCCCAGTGCAACAGCACTGGCCGCACCAAGCAGCCTGCTAGTCTTAGTCATGAATACAACCCCTATATTAGTTTGAAGCCGGCCGTTTGCGGCCTGATTTTTCTGGTCTTGGTAGTAACTTGATCGGCGCTTAGCGGACGATTCCGCGGTAAGTGACGGTGCCGGTAGCGCCCGGTGCCAGCATCGGCAGAGTCCAGCGGACGTGCGTGACATCGCTGCTTTGTGCAGCACGTTTCACGCCGCCGGTGCCGATCACGGTCAGGCTGGTCAGTTTGCCCCAGCTCTTGCCGCCATCGACAGATACGTCAGCTTGCGCCGCTCCGTCCGCAGCCAGCATCACGCCGGCCGGGATCGGATTGGTCACCACGAAGTTGCTGACCGCGCTGGCACCCGAGTTGCGATATGCGGTCGCGAAGACCAGCTTATCGCCCGGCAGCACCACGTCGGGCGCAACCATCACATGCTTTTCGCGGCCGTTTTCCATCACCAGCTTGTCGAGCTTTACATCGCCCTTGAGCTCGATCGGTTGCGCGCCCTGCGCGGCCTGGGCTTGTGCCATCGGCGTAACCAAAGTGGCGAGCAGCCCAGCGGCGGTCGCGATCCAGAACTTGTTCATGGCTAAGGTCCTCAGTTGATCTTGACGTTGAATTTGACAGTCTTGCTGGTGCCGCCGGCAACCGTGCCAAGATTGACATCGATCCCGCTTGACGAGGCCATGCCGGCATCGGTGTCGCTCAGATCGGTCAATGGGCTGGCATCCAGGGTCAGCGTGCCGGCCTGATACGTCGTGCCAACCGGAATGATGTCGGTGATATGCAGGTTGGTGGCTTGGCCCGACCCGCTCACAGCTGCGGTTAGCGTGTACGTGACGACTGCGCCTGGAACCGGCTGCGAGCCGCCGAACGGATCGACCACCAGTGCCGATTTGGCGAGTGCGACGACCGCCAGGCTGGCAACCAGGGTATCCGTGGCGTTGTCGCTCGCAGTCGTGCTGCCGACCACCGCATCACCGCCGCCGTCGCCTTGACCTGCAAACACGGTGCCTGCGGTGCCTGTGCCGGTTGCCGCATCGGCGGTGAGCCGCACCTGGCTGGTTTGGCCGTCGGTGGCAGTGGCTGGCAGGCTGACAATCACGAAGATTTTAAGCGCGCCGTCGGCGGCGATCAGCGGGGTGGCCGCGCCTGGCGCCAGCACCATATCGACACCGGGTTCATAAATACCATTGCCGTTGTCGACGACGATCGACTGGACGGTGGCATCGAAAGCATTGCCGGCAACTGCCGGGTTCACGGTAACTTTGAAAGCCTCGGGACCATTGCCCGTATTGGTGATCGAATATTCGAGCACGACGTTGCCAGAGCCAGCGGTGGCGGGCGTGGTAGTCAATCCGGCGACCGCCACGTTAAGCAGTTCGTCGACCTTGATCGATACGGTGTTCGAAGTCACCGTGCCGCTGGCCGCGCCAGACGTATAGGTGGCCGAAGCCGTATTTTGGATGAGCGTGCCGGCAGTCACACCGGTTGCATGGGCAACGCCAGGTGCCACGACGGCTCCGATGGCGATGAGGGCGAAAGCGCTGGGTGCAACCCGGCTAAGGAGGGTGTTTTTCATGCCCCCCAGATACCGGCAACTTGTTAACAAACATAAAAGCGATAGCGGGCAAAATGCGTTTATTGAATAAGATGTCAGTAAGCCATTATGCGTAGGACCCGCGGCCCGCACATCGCCCAAACCGCTGGCTTGCACACGATTGCAGCCCGTTACGCAAATTAAGTAATTTGTAAGGATTTCGGGTGCCTGGCCACGCTTGCCAAATAGTTAACGCCGGGCCTCTGCGCCAACGCAAAACCGTTAGTTTACCTTACCTTGCGCCGCGCAGCCGCAGAACCAAAAAATGCCCGCCCAGCCAGGCCCGATTCATTGTTACGCTGCCCTCAACGCCTTGGATGCATTCACCCGAAATAATTTTTTTGCTGCGCGGCGTGGCCCAGCCAAAAGGTGTTGCCACACTTCACATATGCAGCGCGCGGCCGTACGCTGCCAGCACGCTCTCGTGCATCATTTCACTTAAGGTCGGATGCGGAAAGACGGTCGCCATCAGCTCGGCCTCGGTGGTCTCAAGCGTCTTGCCCACGACATAGCCCTGGATCAGCTCGGTCACTTCGGCGCCGATCATATGCGCGCCGAGCAGTTCGCCGGTCTTGGCATCGAACACGGTCTTGATGAAACCCTCGGCCTCGCCCAGCGCGATCGCCTTGCCGTTGCCGATGAACGGGAAGGTCCCGGCCTTGACGGTGTAGCCTGCTTCCTTGGCCTTGGCTTCGGTCATGCCGACAGAGGCGACTTGCGGGTGGCAATAGGTGCAGCCCGGGATGTTGCCCCGGTCCATCGCATGCGGGTGGACGTCCTTGTTGCCGAGCGCCTGCGCGATGGCTTCGGCGGCGATTACGCCTTCGTGGCTGGCTTTGTGCGCGAGCCACGGGCCAGGGGTGACGTCGCCAATGGCCCA
>JANMCG010000121.1:0-8152 GCA_031361075.1 Novosphingobium sp.
CTGCCGCCCATCGGGCAGCTTCATGATGCCGTGCTTGTACACCGCCGCCTCGACCTCGTCAGCCAAGGCGCGGGCCTCGGCGGCGAATGGGGCGTCGTGCAGCACAGTTTCGGCCAATGCGGCCAGTTCGCGCAAGGTCGCAACCGCAAACAGGTTGCCGGGAATGTTGCAGGGAAAGGTGCAGGCATCGTCCGAGGGGCGGAAGGCCGAGTGAATCAGGCCGGTTTTCCTGGTCGGCACCCCGATACCGGCGAGCGTGGTCTCGGTCGGCTGGTCGCTGCGGCGTTGGAAGCGGTAGGGTCCAGGCCCCTCGCGCCGCTGCTGGGCCTTGAAGGTCGCGACGATGGTCTTGGCCGCTGCTGCCCAAGTGGCGTCGAACGGCTGCACATCGCCGCTGGCCTGCCAGTAATCATAGCCCAGCCGCAATAGATAGCACAGCGAATCGACTTCCCATTTGCGCTCGGCCACCCCGGGTTTCATCTCGGTCCGGTCAGTCCTTGACCAGTCGAGCCCGCTGATCGAGGCGGGATCGCGGGTGAAGGCATTGGCGTAGGGATCGATTAGCACGCAGCGTGCATGGCGGCGGATCAGCCCGCGATAAAGCTGCGTCAGCGCCGCGTCGCCGCGCGCCAGATGCAGGTACGGCCGCAGTTGCGCCGCTGAATCGCGCAGCCACAGCGCATCGATATCGCCGGTGATCACAAAGGCATCAGGCTGACCGTCAAGCTCCCCCAGCGTGACCGTGGTATCAAGCGTATTGGGGAAGCAATTGCCGAACAACCACGCCAGTTCGGGATCGGCGATCAGCGCCGTGACCCGCGCCACTTCCCGCTCAACTGTGGTACTGACAAACCGGCGCGAAGATGGCGCGGGACGCTGGGATGGGAACATCGGTTTGGCCTCCTGCGCGCGACTCACGCGCGGCATCAGCAGCAGCGCGGCCCCGGCACTGATGAACGAACGGCGATGGAACTGGGCGCTCTGCACTGCTCGCTTGGTGGCGCGGTTCGGCCGGGTTGTCGAGGGGGTGGCTTTGCGGGGAAAAAGAGAATGGTTCACGCAGAGGCGCAGAGAAGAAGGCGAGGCGCAGAGATGTAGCCCCGAGCCGCAGGCTCAATAACCTAAAGAGACGTTCCGTAACACGCAGCCTTGGATTGGAGAACGGCTGCGCCGCCCGCATAACCCCTCTGCGCCTCTGCTTTCTACTCCGCGCCTCTGCGTGAACCAATTCCTTTCTCGAATCTGGCGTGATACGAACACTCCAAATCAGCGGGAGAGAACCCATGCCTACCCAGCAGCCCGACGGCGTGCACCACATCGCGATCATGTCTGCCGATATGAAGGCGCAGCTGACTTTCTTCACGCAAGTGCTGGGCTTTCCGCTGGTCGGGCTGTTCGATATGCACGGCGTCCCCGGCGGGAAGCACGCCTTTCTCAAGATGGCCGACGACAGCTTCTTCTCAGTGGTCGAGCTGGACGGGGTGGGCGATATCCCCTCGACAGTCGGCATCACCCACTCGGGCACCGGGGCCGGAAAATGCGCCGCCGGAACCATGCAGCATATCGCCTTCCGCGCGCCCGACGAGGCGGGCCTGCTGGCACTGCGCAACCGCATCCGCAGCCACGGCGTCCCCGCGATCGGCCCGATCGGCCACGGTTTCTGCCAGTCGATCTATTTCGCCGGGCCCGAAGGTCTGACGCTGGAGGTGTCGACTCAGTTGACCCCGCTCGATCCGGCGCGGTGGGTCGATCCCAAGGTGATTGAGGCGTGCGGAATTTCGGGCCAGGAGGCGGAGGCAATGCTCAACCCTGCGCCATGCTTGGCGCAAGAACCGGTTGCACAGCCCGCTTACGATCCGGCAGTGCCAAACATCGCTTACCCGCCCGAAGCGCTGAAACACATCCTGGCCACGCCGGATGAGGCGATCACGGCGCAGGGCAGCTACAACCAGCCGCCGGTTCCGGCTTAGGCTCGGTCGGCTTTCCTACACCCGTTTACTGCCGCATGGTCGGGCCATGGTGTTCATGCCCTGCCACGCCCGCTCTGTGCTTATCGGATGCCCGCGTGAGCGACCGATTTTTTTGTCTCCAGGACTGTGGTCCAGGCGGTCCGCAGCATCCGTAACTTTGCGCCCTTCGCTTGCCTTCCGCCCCCCCTCCCCCTAGCGGCACCGTCAGCTATTCAAGGAGTCGAACATGGTCCCCCGCTATTCCCGCCCCGCGATGACCGCCATCTGGGAGCCCGCGGCGCGGTTCAGGATCTGGTTCGAGATCGAGGCGCATGCGACGCAGAAGCTGGCCGATTTGGGGGTTGTGCCGCAGAGCGCGGCCAAGGCGCTGTGGGACTGGTGGGCGACCGATCCCAAGATCGACGTCGCCGCAATCGACGCGATCGAGGCGGTGACCAAGCACGATGTGATCGCCTTCCTCGATTGGGTGGCGCAACAAGTCGGCCCCGAGGCGCGGTTCATGCACCAGGGCATGACCAGCAGCGACGTGCTCGACACCACGCTGGCGGTGCAGCTGGCGCAGGCATCGGACTTGCTGCTCGCCGACCTCGACGCGCTGCTCGCCGCGATCAAGCGCCGCGCGCTGGAACACAAGTTTACTCCCACCATCGGCCGCAGCCACGGTATCCACGCCGAACCGACCACATTCGGGCTCAAGCTGGTGCAGGCCTATGCCGAATTCGACCGCTGCAAGGCGCGGCTGGTGGCGGCGCGCGCGGAAATCGCGACCTGCGCGATCTCGGGCGCGGTCGGCACCTTCGCCAATATCGACCCGGCGGTGGAGCTCTACGTTGCGGAGCAACTCGGGCTGAGCGTCGAGCCGGTCAGCACCCAGGTAATCCCGCGCGATCGCCACGCGATGTACTTCGCCACACTGGGCGTGATCGCCAGCTCGATCGAGCGGCTCAGCATCGAGGTGCGCCATTTGCAGCGCACCGAAGTGCTCGAGGCCGAGGAATACTTCGCGCCCGGCCAGAAAGGCTCGAGCGCGATGCCGCACAAGCGCAACCCGATCCTGACCGAAAACCTCACCGGCCTTGCCCGGGTGGTCCGTGCGGCGGTGACCCCAGCGCTGGAGAACGTCGCGCTGTGGCACGAGCGCGATATCTCGCACTCGTCGGTCGAACGCTACATCGGGCCCGATGCGACGATCACGCTCGACTTCGCCTTGGCGCGGCTGACCGGGGTGATCGACAAGCTGCTGATCTACCCAGAGCGGATGCAAAAGAACCTCGATAAGATGGGCGGGCTGGTCCACTCGCAGCGGGTGCTGCTGGCGCTGACCCAGGCCGGGCTGGAGCGCGACACAGCGTACCGGCTGGTGCAGCGCAACGCGATGCAGGTGTGGGAAAGCGACGGGGCGCTGAACCTGCTCGAACTGCTTAAGGCCGATGCCGAAGTCACCGCCGCGCTGCCTGCCAGCGAGCTTGAGGAGAAATTCAACCTCGACTATCACTTCAAGGCCGTCGACACGATCTTCGCCCGGGTGTTCGGGGACGACTGACGCTTTTCATTGCGACCAATACCGCTTAGCATTGGCTTCGCGGAATGACGGAGGATCCTATGCAGGCCATTCGAACAATCCTTTGGGTCCTTATCACCATCGTTGCGGTGGGATTTGTCGCCATAAACTGGACCCATGTCCCTATTAACTTCTGGCCACTTGCTGATGGCAAATACCTCGGTATCACGTGGCCAGTTGGCTTAATCGCGTTGATGGGATTCCTGCTCGGCCTGCTGCCAATGTGGCTGCTCCACAAGACTGCGGCGTGGCGCTTGCGGCGGCGGATTGGGACGCTGGAAAACTCGGTCCGCGCGGCCAGCGCAACCGCGCCGGTAGCGGTGCCTGATCGCGCTCCGGTTATTGCTTCAACCTCTGCGCCGGTTGCTGCCGATCCGGCCGGGCCGGCCACGCGGGTTGACCCGCCGATCTATCCGCAATGAGCACGAACCCGATTTATCTCGCGCTCGATTTTCCGCGTCTGGAAACGGCGCTCGAAGTGGCGAAAAAGGCTTCGGCGCATATCGGCGGGCTCAAGCTGGGCCTCGAATTCATTTACGCCCACGGCCACCACGGCGTCCACGAAGTCCACAAGCTGGGGCTGCCGATCTTCCTCGATCTCAAGCTCCACGATATCCCTAACACGGTCGCCGCTGCAATGCAGGCGATCCACGTGCTGGAGCCCTCGATTGTCACTGTCCACGCCAGCGGCGGGCAAGCGATGATGGAAGATGCCAAGGCCGCGGCGGGCGAGCATTGCCGGGTGGTGGCGGTTACACTGCTGACCAGTCTGGATGAAGCCGACATGACCGCCACCGGGATCGGCGGCAACGCGCACGATCAGGTGCTGCGGCTGGCTGAATTGTCCAAAGCCGCCGGGCTCGACGGGATTGTCTGTTCAGGCCACGAGGTTGCGGCGGTTCACCGGCAATGGAAGGACGGATACCTGGTAGTTCCAGGGCTGCGCCCCGCCGATGCGGCGCTCGGCGATCAGAAACGCGCGGTCACGCCGCGCGCGGCGCGCGATGCCGGAGCCCGCGTGCTGGTGATCGGCCGGCCGATCGCGCGCGCCGAAGATCCGGCGGCGGCGGCGCGGGCGATTGAGGCGACGCTGTAAATTCAGGTGGCGGCAAGCAAGCCGGGGGTAGCGCCGCCGGCAAAGGAGTACCAATTCGATGAACAGGCTCAAATTCGCGCTCGCCCCGTTGGCCTTTGCCCTCTCACTCTCAGGAACAATGGCTATGGCCCAAGCCGTACCCGCCGCACTCTCTGCCACCAGTGCGCTGCTGACCGTCACTGCGGAAGGCAAGACGGCGCGTGTCCCCGATCTGGCGGTGTTCAACGCCGGGGTGACCAGCCAGGGAAAAACTGCCGGCGAAGCACTCACGACCAATTCGGCCGACATGAACCGCGTGCTCGCCGCGCTCAAGCGCGCCGGGGTCGGCGATAAGGATATTCAGACCAGCCAGATCAGCCTCAACCCCGTCTACGGCCAACCGGTTCAACGCCCGGACGGCTCGGTGGTGCAGGAACCGCGCATCGTGGGTTATCAGGCGACCAACACCGTCTCGATCCGCAGCCGCGATATCAAGAACTTCGGCAAGGTGCTCGATGCGCTGGTGGCCGCGGGCGCCAACCAGGTCAGCGGACCCAGCTTCCAGCTTGCCGACCCAAGCAGCGCCAACGACGAAGCGCGGGTCAGCGCGATCAAATCCGCCCGTGCCCGCGCCGATCTTTACGCTCGCGCGTCGGGTCTGCGGGTCGTGCGGATCGTCTCGATCAGCGAAAGCGGTGGCTATGCCCCGCCCCAGCCGATGTATGCCCGGGCGATGAAAGCCGAGTCCGATTCTACCCCAATCTCGGCGGGCGAGGTCGAGGCTTCGATCAGCGTGGTAGTGCAGTTCGAACTGGCCCCGTAAACCGCGCGCCGATCCACTATGCACGCGTCGCGAAGCTGCCGAAGGACTGCCTTTTTCTTCATCGGGTTTTGCGTGCAGCACGAAGAACAAGGACGGGCCTTCGACAAGCCCGGCCCGATCGGGTTTGGGGATTGGTTTCCTAATCGCAGCGATTGATCTAACGGCCGATACATGCCTGCCCTTGCCATCAAGATTTGCGGAATATCCACGCCCGAGACGCTGGCTGCGGTGATTGCGGCGCGGGCAGACCACGTCGGGTTCAACTTTTACCCGCCCAGCCCGCGTTTTCTCGGCCCCGATCGGGCACGGCTGCTGGGGCAGCAGGCCAAAGGGCGGATCAAGCGGGTCGGGCTGTTCGTCGATGCCGGGGATGCTGTGATTGCAGAGGCGGTCGCTGCCAACGCGCTCGACGCGCTGCAGCTTCACGGCGGTGAAAGCCCGGCGCGGGTGGCGCAATTGCGGTCAGCGTTCGGCTTGCCGGTGTGGAAAGTGATCAGCGTTGCATCGCGGGCCGATCTGGCGCGGGCCGCAGTTTACGTCGATGCGGCTGACTTGCTCTTGCTTGATGCCAAAACCCCCGAAGGAACTCTCCCCGGCGGGATGGGCCTGAAGTTCGACTGGGCTTTGCTGAGCGAGTGGAAAGCCCCGCTGCCGTGGGGCCTGGCGGGCGGTCTCACCGCTGACAACGTGGCCGGGGCGATTGCCGCTACCGGCACGCCGCTGGTCGATGCGGCTTCGGGCGTGGAAAGCGCCCCGGGCGTAAAGGACCCAGCCCTGATCGCCGCCTTCTGCCGCGCGGTTCGCGCTGCATAGAAAAAGGGCGGCCCGTTTCCGGACCGCCCTTTCCTCAAATCGGGGTGGCGTACCGATCAGAAGCTATGACCGATCAGAACCGAAGACCAACACCGGCAACCACTGCATTCGAATCAGGGGCGGAGTTGCCGGTGAAATAGTGGCGATATTCGCCCTTGAGGTAGAGCGGGCCCATGATGCTTTGTTCAAGGCCAGCACCGGCGTGCCAGCTGCCTTCGCACAGATCGCACGGTTCGGTGGTGTAACCGCCCGCGACGAACAGCTTGGTCATCGGCCCAGCCTTGATGCCAAACCGCCCGGTGACGCCATAAGCCAGCTTGGTGCCGCTTTGGTCGATCTTGTCGGCAGACACCTCGACGCCGGCAAAGGTCAGCGGGGCGAGGTCGAAATCGACCCCCGCCGCCGCGCCGTAAGTTGCTTCGGTAGTGCCGTTGGCCCGGATCGCACCGCCGCGAACTTCGACGCGGGTGTCATTGGCCAGCGCCGGGGCGGCGAAGGCCAGCGAGGCGATAAGCGGCAGAATAGTCTTACGCATGATATGCTCCTTGAGTTTTTTGGCCCTGCGTTCGGGCGTGGCCGAGTTGGGCCGCGCATCCTGTCACTGCAATGAACACAGCGTTCATAAGTATCGCGGGCACGCTACAATGTATCAATTTTGCCACAGATGGAGTTATGAATGGAATGTAATGTTACTGCAATGTTAAGCACGCGACTTTGCCCCAAGGCTGGACTTGGGCGCGCGGCTCTGCCAAGCGCGAACACGATATGACCACCACCCCAACGCAAAATTCTTTCCGCACCCAGCCTGCCGCGAAAGCAAACAGCTTTCGCAATCAACCGGACTCGCGCGGCCATTTCGGCCAGTTTGGCGGGCGTTACGTCGCCGAAACGCTGATGCCGCTCGTGCTCGAGCTTGAGGCCGAGTACACCAGAGCCAAGGCCGACCCGGCCTTTCAAGCCGAATTCGATGACCTGCTCGAACATTACGTCGGACGCCCCAGCCCGCTCTACTTCGCACCGCGCCTCACAGAAGAGCTCAACGGTGCACAAGTGTGGTTCAAGCGCGACGAGCTCAATCACACCGGCGCGCACAAGATCAACAATTGCGTGGGCCAGATCCTGCTCGCGATCCGCATGGGCAAGACCCGGATCATCGCGGAGACCGGTGCGGGCCAGCACGGCGTTGCCACCGCCACGGTCTGCGCACGGTTTGGCCTGCCCTGCGTGGTGTTCATGGGCGCGACCGATGTAGCCCGGCAGGCGCCCAACGTGTTCCGAATGAAGCTGCTCGGCGCCGAAGTGCGCGCGGTTACCGCCGGGGCCGCGACGCTCAAGGACGCGATGAACGAGGCGCTGCGCGACTGGGTCGCCAATGTCCACGACACGTTCTACATCATCGGCACCGCCGCCGGCCCGCATCCCTACCCCGAACTGGTCCGCGATTTCCAAAGCGTGATCGGCAAGGAAGCCCGCGCGCAGATGCTGAGCCGCGTGGGCCGCCTGCCCGACCTGCTGGTCGCGGCGATCGGCGGCGGCAGCAACGCGATCGGGCTGTTCCACCCGTTCCTCGACGACCCCGAGGTGAAGATGCTCGGCGTCGAAGCGGCCGGACACGGGCTCGACAAGGAACACGCGGCCAGCCTGGCGGGTGGGCGTCCGGGCATTCTCCACGGCAACAAGACTTACCTGCTGCAGGACGCCGACGGCCAGATCACCGAAGGCCACTCGATCAGCGCGGGGCTCGACTATCCCGGGATCGGGCCAGAACACGCCTGGCTGCGCGATGTCGGCCGGGTCGATTACACCTCGGTGACCGACGTGGAAGCGCTCGACGGGTTCCAGCTGCTGTGCCGCACCGAAGGCATCATCCCCGCGCTCGAACCGGCCCACGCGATCGCCGCCGTCAAGAA
>JANMCG010000151.1:0-4816 GCA_031361075.1 Novosphingobium sp.
GGCAAGCTGCTTAACGGCACGAAAGACGCGGTCGGCTGGCGCAACGCCGAAAGCCGCGGCACCGACAAGGTGCTCGCGTGGTTCCGCGGGTTCGATCGCAAACACACGTCGGATTAGTCCCCGTTTGTCCCAGGCCCCAAGGTCCCCGCCATTTCACGCAGTGAAAATGGGGCGATGGCGCGCCCGCAAGGCGTGATGGAGGGGTTTTAACGCCAGCCTCGACAGCCCCTTAAGACAGCGCTCCGCACTCCCACCTCTCCATTTGCGCAACTGCGAAAATGGAGAGGATCAGATGGCTTGAACCGCACGTAATGGATTAGGGCTTATTCGCCTTCCCAGCCGTCGAGCAGGTCCGAAAATTCGTCGGCATGCTCTTCTTCCTGCTCAAGAATGTGCATCAGCATCTTCTTGGTCGTGGTGTCACGGTCACCAACGTAATCGATCAGTTCGCGGTACGAATCGATCGCAATCCGTTCAGCCACCAGGTCTTCCTTGACCATGTCCTTAAGCGTTTTGCCTTCGCGGTATTCAGCGTGGCTCAGCTTGCTCAGGTTGTCCGGGTTAAGGTCGGGATCGCCGCCCAGCTGCACGATCCGCTCAGCCAGCATCATGGCGTGGGCTTGTTCGGCATGAGCGTGCTCAAGGAAATGTTCCTTGATCGGTTCGGATACCAGCCCGGTGGCCGTGTGATAATGCCGGGTATAGCGCAGCACGCAGACCCATTCGGTTGCCAGCGATTCTTGCAGCTTCTGGATAATGACCTCGCGGTCGGCCGGATAACTCTTGGTCACCGCGCCGTCTTCGATGTGCTTGCGCGCCTGCTCCCGCAGCGTCTTGACGTCGGTGAACTGTGCGTCCGGCTTGATCTGGGTGGGCTTGGTCGGGGCGGTCGCCATGATGCTGGGTCCTTGCTGAAAATTGAAAGGCCGCCCCTTACGAGGCGGCCTTCCTAAAACGCCGCAAGCGCGCGCAGGTTCCCGGAATGTGCGGGCTTATGCCGCGCTGGGCACCACCAGATATTTTTCGTTTGTGCGGCGCGCGTTGTACTGGCTGACGGCGTCTTTGCTGAGCATCTGCTCAAGCGAGACTTCGGCCTTGTAATAGCTGGCAAAAGTGGTGGTCAGATCCTTGGCCACGCGGCCCCGCATCCGCCCGACCACTTCCATCCCGGCCTTGGCCATGAACGGGGTGAGCAGCCATCCGGCCAGATCCCAGGTCAGACCGAACGCGCGGTTTAGGATCGTCGGCCCGATATCGAGCGCGCCGTAAATGTAGACCTTCTTGGCCTCGCTCGAGCCATAGCGGCTGAACACCGCCCCGCGGCTGGCGGCGGCTTCCATCGCGGTCAGGATCTGTCCGGACAGCGTGCCCCCGCCAATCGGATCGAACGCCAGCATCGCCTTGGTTTCGGCAATTGCATCGATCAGCTTGGGCATGAAATCGGTGTCGGTCATGTTGAGCACGTGCGTCGCGCCAAGGTCCTTGAGCAGCTTCACCTGGTCTTCGCTGCGCACGATGTTGACCAGCGGGACCCCGTCTTCAAGGCAGATCTTGACCAGCATCTGGCCCAGATTGGACGCTGCCGCTGCATGGACGATACCGGTGAAGCCTTCCAGCTTCATCGTCTCGACAAACCCCAGCGCGGTCATCGGGTTAACGAAGCTGGAAGCGGCTTGTGCGGGGGTGACGGCAGCGCTCACCGGCATGCACATTGCGGCCTCGGCATAGGCGTACGTGCCATAGGCTGTGCCCGGTACGCAGGCGACCAGCTTACCCATCAGCGCTTCGGCGCCTGCGCCCGCTGCAACTACGGTTCCGGCGGCTTCGTTGCCGGCGGGCATTGCCATGCCGTGGCGCGCTTTCATCGCGCGGGTCGCGTTGTCAGGCATCTTGGCAACGACTTTGCCCGGCGTGTAGCTGGCATTGTCAGTGTCCGCCGAAGCGAACAGCAGCCCCAGATCGCTGGGGTTGATCGGGGTCGCTTCCACCTTGATCAACACTTGTCCGGCCTTGGGCTCGTCCCAGGTCTTGTCATTAAGCTGGAGCGTCAGCGTGCCATCCGCGTCGAGCTGGGTGGTGAGCTGCTTGCCGGTATAGGTCATGGTTCTCTCCTGAGACGTCTCAGAACCGTTCGCCCTGAGCTTGTCGAACGGTCGTCCTTAAACCTGCTGCGGCAAAAGAAAAGGACGGTGCTGCGACAAGTTTTGCACGAGCGGCAAATGCGGGGATCAGTCGCCCGGATAGCTGGCGCCGACAAAATAGAGCCCGGCACTCGGCGCGTTAAGCCCGAGCAACTGGCGATCACGCGCGGCAAGCACCTCGGCAATCTGCGCCTCGCGCCAGCGGCCCATGCCAACCAGGGCCAGGCACCCGACCATTGAGCGGACCTGATGTTGCAGGAACGACCGCGCGCTCGCGGCAATCAGCACTTCGTCGCCCGCGCGGCTGATCTCGAGCCGGTCGAGCGATTTGACCGGGCTGGCCGACTGGCAGTGCGCCGAACGAAAGGTGGTAAAATCATGCGTGCCGACCAGCGCTTGCGCCGCGCGGTGCATCGCCTCGGCATCCAGCGCGGGCCTGACATGCCACGCGCGGCCGTGCAGCAAGGTCAACGGTGCGCGGCGGTTGTGGATGCGGTACAGATACGCGCGCCCGGTGCACGAAAACCGAGCATGCCAATCGTCTGGCATCACCACGCAATCGAGCACGGCAATCGGCGCAGGCCGCAGCAGGGCGTTAAGCGCCTCCATCAGCCGGAACGGAGTGATGATCTTGTGGATATCGAGCTGCGCGCGCATCCCCAGCGCGTGAACCCCGGCATCGGTGCGCCCGGCGGCGGCAAACGGCGCGGCTTCACCGGTGATCTGCAACACCGCCGCCTCGATCGCTGCCTGCACGGTCGGCCCGGTCGGTTGGCGCTGCAGCCCCATGAACGGGGTGCCGTCGTATTCGATGGTGAGCGCAAAGCGAGTCATGGGCTGGATATCACAACCTTGCGCGGCACAAACGGGGCGAGTGTCATGCGAGTTTGGATCCGGCCGGGATCGGCTTGCCGCGCAGAAAATCCGCAAGTTTCATCGCCGGCCGCCCAGCACGCTGAATCAGCGTGGGGCGCAGCGCGGCGTGGCCGCACGCGATGGTCAGCGCATCGTCCAGCGTGGTTCCAGCCGCACCTTCGCGCGCGAGCACCTGCGCGGCAAGGATACGGTACCGTTCGCCGTCCAGTTCGAACCATGCTCCCGGTGCAGGGGCGAAGGCGCGCACTTGCCGTTCGATCTGCTCGGCGGCGCGGGTGAAGTCGATCCGGGTCTCGGCCTTGTCGATCTTGGCCGCGTAGGTCGTGCCCAGGTCGGGCTGCGGCACTGGCGGGTGGCCGGGCAAGTCGGCCAGCACTTCGATCAGCAGCCGCGCGCCCAGTTCGGCCAGTTCGGCGGTCAGCTCGCCGCCGGTCTTGTCCTCCACGGGCGTGCGTGCTGCGGCCAGCATCGGCCCGGTATCGAGCCCGGCCTCCATCTGCATGATCGTCACCCCGGTGATCGGATCGCCCGCCAGAATCGCGCGGTGAACCGGAGCCGCGCCCCGCCAGAGCGGCAGCAGGCTGGCGTGGATGTTAAGGCAGCCATGTTTGGGTGCATCGAGCACCGCTTGCGGCAGGATCAGACCGTAAGCCGCGACCACCGCAATGTCGGCTTCGTGCGCAGCGAACTCTGCCTGCGCCGCCAGATCGCGCAGGGTCTTGGGGCTGCACACTGGTAATCCCAGCGCCTCGGCCTGGCGCTGCACCGGAGCGGCCTGCAATTGCTTGCCCCGGCCCGCGGGCCGCGGCGGCTGGGTGTAGACCGCCACCACCGTGTGCCCCGCTTCAATCAGCGCGAGCAGCGCGGGCACCGCAAAGTCCGGGGTTCCCATGAAGACGATGCGCATTGGCGGCCAGTTCCCTCAGTATCTCCTCTCCCCTAGCGGGAGAGGAAAGCGTAGCTTGCTGCCGTGGCAGCTAGCGCAGCTTGGAGTGAGTCAGCGCAAGCCTCGCCCCTCTCCAACTCCAGCTAGTTCGCTCCGCTCTCAAGCCTTCGAATCCTCTCCCGCAAGGGGAGAGGATTTTCAGTTCAATTCAACTTGGATTGCCCCTATCCCCCGCGCGATGGCATCGCAAGAGATCGAAACGCTGACCGCGGCGCTGGCCCGGCTTCCTGGCCTGGGCCCGCGTTCGGCGCGGCGTGCGGTGCTGTGGCTGATTAAACGCCGCGAAACGGCGCTGGGCGAATTGCTCGAAGCACTTGATGCGGTGCGCGAAGGGCTGGTCGAATGCCGCACCTGCGGCAATGTCGATACCTCGGACCCGTGCGCGATCTGCGCCGATCCGCGCCGCGACGCACGCTCGCTGTGCGTGGTCGAAGATGTCGCCGATTTGTGGGCGCTTGACCGGTCGCGGTTGTTCGCGGGGCTTTACCATGTGCTCGGCGGGCGGCTCTCTGCGCTCGACGGGGTGCGGCCCGAGGACCTCAGTATCGGCGCATTGGTCGAGCGGGTTTCAAAAGGCGGGATCGACGAGGTGGTGCTGGCGATGAACGCCACGCTGGAAGGCCAGACCACCGCGCATTACATTGCCGAGCGGCTGGAAAATTACCCGGTGCGGCTCACCCAGTTGGCGCACGGATTGCCCGTTGGCGGCGAACTCGATTACCTCGACGAGGGCACTTTGGCGCAAGCTTTGCGGGCGCGGCGTCCAGTGGGTTGAGATTTCTGCGCAGGGCCACTATCTGCCCCTCATGGCATTACGTGAAATTCTCGAAGTCCCCGATCCGCGGCTCAAGCA
>JANMCG010000166.1:0-3870 GCA_031361075.1 Novosphingobium sp.
GCGGCTTTCGACCGAGGATTATATTTACGGGGTGCAGGGCATTCTGGTCGCCAGCTACCGGATCGCCTCGCTGTCGGCCGAAGGCATGGCCGGGCTTGCGCCTAACGACGACGGCGAGCGCGGCTGCATCACCCTGACCGCTTCGGTCGCGGCGCAGGACGGGCAGATCGGGCAGATCATCTATGGTTCGGCCAAAGCCGGGGTGAACGGTCTGGTGCTGCCGATGGCGCGCGATCTGTCGGACCTGGGGATCCGGGTCAATTCGATCATGCCAGGCATTTTTGCGACCCCGCTGATGCTCGGCGCCAAGCAGAACGTGCTTGATAGTCTTGCCGCTTCGGTGCCGTTCCCCAAACGGCTGGGCAAGCCCGAGGAATTCGGCAGCCTGGTCCTTGAGCTGGCGCGAAACGGTTATTTCAACGCCCAGTGCATCCGCCTCGACGGCGCAATCCGCATGGCCCCGCGTTAAATCGATCCTCTCCATTTGGCTTCGCAAAATGGAGAGGATCTAGAAAGGACTGACTATGACCTCACCATTTCGCGATAACCTGCTCGTTGGCAAAGTGGCGTTCATTGCTGGCGGCACCAGCGGCATCAACCTCGGCATCGCCAAGCGCATGGCGCAGCTCGGCGCGAAAGTTGCCGTGGTCGGGCGCAACCCCGAGAAGGCCGCCAATGCTGCGGCGGAGATCGGGCATGACGCGCTCGGACTTTCGGCAGACGTGCGCGATTTCGGCGCGATCCGCGGGGCGCTCGAGCAGACCCGCAATGCGTTCGGACCGCTTGATATCGTGGTTTCGGGCGCGGCGGGCAATTTCCTTGCGCCGGTGCTGGGGATGTCCTCCAATGCCTTCAAGACCGTGGTCGATATCGACCTGCTCGGCACCTTCAACGTGTTCCGTGGCTGCCATGATTTGCTCGCCGTGCCGGGTGCCTCGCTGATCGCAATCACGGCGGGCCAAGCGGTCAACCCGATGCAATTGCAGGCTCACGCCTGCGCCGCCAAGGCCGGGATCAACCAGCTGGTGCGCGTGCTTGCGCTGGAATGGGGCGGCGACGTGCGGGTCAACGGGATTTCGCCCGGCCCGATCGAAGGCACCGAAGGGATGGCGCGGCTGGCGCCCGATCCCGCGACCAAAGCCAAGCATTTCGAGCGGATTGCGCTCAAGCGCTGGGGCTTTATCGAAGAGATTGCCGAGGGCGCGGTGTTCCTCTGCTCGGACGCGGCAAAATACATCACCGGAACGATCCTCGACATCGATGGCGGCAGCCAGCTTGGCGATGCGACACAAAGGAACGTCGAGCGCGGGCTGGCTTAATTGCCTGGTGCGGACAGGCCCTGCGGCCTGTCCTTTGCAACACCGGCCCGCTCCCCCTGCCCGACCACCCCATAGGGTACCATGAACGGGTGGTCGGGCTGGGGGAGCGGGCCGGTGTTGCAAGCCAATCGCGGATGCGATTGGCGCACCTGGCTAAGACTCAGATCAAGCTGTCGCCCGGCTTCGCCATCTTGCCCCGCGTGATGTAAACCCTGGTTCCCACCGGCGTGATCTTGAACACCTTCTTGGCAAAATCGTTGGGAACGCCCACGCAGCCGTGGCTGGCGTAGCCTTTTTCGACCGTGGTGCCGTGGATTGCAACGCCGTCCCCGGTCAGGTTCATGGTCCAGGGCATCGGAGCGTTGTCATAGGTCGACGAATGATGATCGGCATCCTTCCATTTGACCGGGAACACGCCGAGCGGGGTCGGCTTCTCGTTCGTGCCTAGCAGCACCGCAGTCGCGCCGATTTCATACCCGCCGCGAAACACCGACAGCACCCGCGCATCGAGATCGACAGTAATCACCAGCGGTCCGGCTGGAACTCCGGCCTCGTCCCAGTGCCATTCGCCGTACTTGATCGGGCCGGTAATCGGCAGGATGCGTTTGATCACGAACTTGTCGTCCGGGGGTGCGGCGGGCGCTGCAGGTGTTGCTGGCGTAGGTGGCGCTGCTGGCACCGCAGCAGCTTTGGCAAATTGCGCTGGATCGCCGGTCGGCATGGCTGCGCCGGGGCCGCCGCTTAGCGGGCGCATCAGCGAAAATCCCATCGCCGCGACCAGCGCGACGAACACCCCGGCCAGCACATATAGCGGATTGATCTTCATGCGCGTGCGAATCCTCGGCGCTCAATAGCCCGCTTGGCCCCTGACAGAGCGCAAGCGTAAAGGCCAGCGCCGCGGCGCGCGCGTTTCGGGGCGGGACGCTGCCACCGGCAAAGGTTAACCGTGCGCGCGGCTCAGCCGTGCGCGCCAAAGGTGTTGGCGATTGCAGTTGTGATCCGCAGCGCCAGCGCCTGGGCCTCGGCAATCGGATCGATGAAGTCGCGGTGGATGGCCTGATACCCTGTGGCGGCTTCATCGGGATAGTCGCTTGGCAGATCAACCGCGAAATCGCCGATTTGCGGAAAACTGACCGGGAAGGCGCGGCGCATCTGCGCCAGCGCTTCGTCGACCCGCAAGGTGAACACCATTTCGAGCACGTCTTCGCGGCTGATATCGTTCGCGCGGCTGAACGCGGGGACTGATACGGCTTTGAGGAACATGTGCTGGAACAGCGCGAGCCGCAGAGCTTGCAGCACACCGAGCCGGCGCCGGGTCTGCTCGCGCTCGTCAAGCGGGGCTTCGTCGGGGATCAGATCGAGCAGCCGGTGCAGCTTTAGCGCATCGACCCTGAGCCGCGAGGCGAGCCGCCGAAATACACCGGTGCGGTCATCGGTGGTGAGGTATTCAGCCAGCGCGAGGCAGCTTTCCGAAACCCCGGTTTCGTCGCCGCGATAAGGTCGGCTGGCCCAGTAGGCTGAATTGAACAGTTCGCCGAACGCCGCGACGGTCTTGATGCTGGCCAGCGCATTGGCGGCGCGGACCAGCCGGACCATTTGCCGCCCGCGATCACTGCGGGTCAACAGATCGGCCAGCGCCTCATAATTGCCCTCGGCAGCGCTGCCGAACCCGGCGATCACGTTGACCGGATAGCCCAGCTGCTGCAGCACCGCATTGTGCGGGATCGCGCGGATCTGGCGCAGGCTCAGCTCGCGGTCGGCGGCAAGGTCGGACTGGCGGCGACTCTTGCGGCTGCCGGTGTCGTTCAGCAGCCCCAGCCCGAATGCGGTGACCGCGCGCGGGTAGGTCCGGCTGTGCAGATAGCCTTGCTGGATGCGCCGGATTGCACGGTAGAAATCGAGGCTGAGGTCGGTACGGCGGTAAAACGGATCGGGCGGCGCTTCGGCATCGGCCGATGCCGGGCTCGCTTCGATCAACCGGGTGAGGGTGGCGAGCGCCAGTTCGGGTGTGCCGAAGAACAGGTAGCCGTCTCCGCCCTGGAAGCTGACTTCGGGTTCAAGCCGCACGCCGCCGCGGACGAACCGCCGCCGCGCCCACGGCGACAGCGGCCAAGCGACGCGGTCGGCAAAGCTGGATGGATGCGCGCCGCGTCCCATGCTTTCGCCGTGCGTGTTGAACACCAGCGCGGCCACATCGCTCAGGCCGTTGGCAACCATTGCTTCGCTAAGGCGGCCCTGCAGCCGCTCGATCGCTAGCGCGGCGGGGATCTGGCCGACAAACCGCCCGGCATCGGAAAATCCGGTCTGGATTGCCACCCGCCCGCGCAACTTGGCGTAATCGCGGTACGCCGGTTCAGCCAGCAAAGCATCGATGAACCGCCCGCCGTGCTCAAGCGCGCTTTCGGTTTCAAACAGCGGCGAGACATCAACTTGCCCGTCAATCCCGAACAGCTTGGCAAAATAAAGCGCGGCGAGCATGGTGCTGGGCTGTTCGCATTCGGCCACCAGCATCCGGATCGGGCTGTCAGCGTCAACGTGGTGCAGGATCTGC
>JANMCG010000177.1:0-5624 GCA_031361075.1 Novosphingobium sp.
GTGACCATCAGGCTGCCGTCGCTTTGTTTTTCAACCTTGGTCAATGGCGAGTTGAATTTGTACTCGATCCCGCGCGCCATGGTGATCTGCAGCAACCGGTCGCGCATCGCGCTGTCATAGCCGCGCAAAATTGTCTCGCTACGATTGACCACAGTGACGTGGCAGCCCAGCGCGTTGAAAATCCCGGCGAATTCCAACGCGATATAGCCAGCGCCCTGGATTACCACGCGCCCCGGCAAAGTGGGCAAATGGAATACTTCGTTCGAGGTGATGCAGTGCTCGGTGCCGTCAAATGCGGGCATCACTGGCCACGCCCCAACCGCGACCAGAATGTACTTGGCGGTTATTGCACGGCCCGAGGCGAGCTTGACCGCGTTGGGCCCGGTAACCACCGCACGCTCGTGGAAATGGTCGACCTTGTTGTTGTCGAGCGTCGAAATATACGCCGCCTCCAGCCGGTCGACGTCGCGCAGCACCGTATCGCGCAGCACGTTCCAGTCAAAGCTCATGCCCTGCACCGACCAGCCGTAATGCGCCGCGTCCTGCAGTTCCTCGGCAAAGTGCGAGCCGTAAACCAGCAGCTTTTTGGGCACGCAGCCGCGGATCACGCAGGTTCCGCCGATCCGGAACTCTTCGGCCACCGCCACCTTGGCCCCGTGCGATGCCGCGATGCGGCTGGCTCGCACACCGCCCGAGCCCGCGCCGATCACAAACAAGTCGTAGTCATATTTAGCCATCATGCGCTCCTGCCCGAAGCGGGCGATATGGCGATGCTAAGCGCCGCGCGCAATTGCTCGATTGCGCTCAAGCGCCCGGATCGGCAGATCAGCCGGTTACTCTACTCTTTCAATCGAGATTATAGCGCGGTTCGCCGCGAGCAGCTTGTCGCGGCGGTCAGACCGTCCAAATTGGCTGCGGGACCGGCTCTTGGAAGGAGGGCGGAGACTGGCTTCCGCAACTATGGAGACGTAACAATGGCCACTGCAAACCCGCGCCCTGCCTTGCAAAGTCCGGCGCTGCTGATTGTTCCCGGACTGGAAAACAGCGGCCCCGGCCACTGGCAAACGCATTGGGAGCGCGATCTGCCCCAAGCCAGCCGGGTCGACCTGGGTCAATGGGACAAGCCGCATCGCAACACCTGGGTCAACCGGCTCAATCTGGCGATTTACCGCGCGGGCCGTCCGGTTATCCTGGTCGCGCATAGTTTGGGCTGCCTTGCAGTGGCGTGGTGGGCGCATTACGAGCGGCCCGCACCAGGCCTTCCGGTGCTCGGCGCGCTGCTGGTCGCCCCGCCTGAAGTCGATTTTTTCCCACGCGACGAGCGGCTCACTCCTTTTGCGCCGGTCCCGCTTGACCCGCTGCCGTTCGCCTCGACCCTGGTTGCCAGTCGTAACGACCCGTGGATCAGCCTGCCCACCGCAGAATGGATGGCACACAAATGGGGTAGCAGGTTTGTCGATGTGGGGGATGCCGGCCACCTCAATGCCGAAACCGATCTGGGCAGCTGGCCGCAAGGCCGCGCGATACTGGCCGAATTGCAGGCGCGGAGCGGGCTACTTGATCCCCGCCTCGGCCAGCAGCGCCTCGGTGCTGGGATCGAAAGTGGTGTTGCCGGCGACAATGGCCTTGGCGATTTCCTTGCCAAGTTCGACGCCGAACTGGTCGAACGAATTTATCTGCAAGAGCACCCCGTTTGAGAAAGTGCGGTGCTCATGGAACGCAATCAGTGCGCCCAGCGTCGCGGGGTTGAGCTCTTCGCACAGGATTGTCGCTGAGGGCCGGTCACCGGGGTAAGCCTGCGCGTCGCCCAGCGGATCGCCTGGTTTGCTTGCCTTGCCCGCCATCAGCGCGGCGCCTTGGGCGAAGCAATTGGCGAGCAGGTTGCGGTGATGCGCCGGGTCGAGATCATCACCCGGACCGATCGCGGCGATGAAATCTACGGGCACCAGGTTAGTGCCCTGGTGGAGGAGCTGGAACACCGCATGCTGCGCGTCGGTTCCCACCCCGCCCCAGGTAATCGGCGCGGTTGGGCGGCCTACCGGCGTGCCATCGAGCTTCACCGACTTGCCGTTCGATTCCATTTCGAGCTGCTGGAGGTAGCTCGGCAGCAAGCGGAGCCGCTCGTCATAAGCAAAGCACGCGCGGGTCTGGGTGCCGCATAACTGGGTATAGTATAGGTCGGCGAAAGCCGCACGCAGCGGCAAGTTGGCGAGCCCGTCGGTTTCGAGGAAATGCCTATCCATCGCCGCCGCGCCTTCGAGGAATTCGGCGAACTCGCTCCAGCCCACTGCCAGCGCGATCGGGAAGCCGATCGACGACCACAGCGAATAGCGCCCGCCGACGCTTTCCGAAAACGGCAGCACGCGGGTTTCATCGACCCCCCACTCGACCGCCTTGTCGGGGTAAGCGGTCAGCGCCACCACCCGGCCATAGGGATCGCTCACCCCCGCTTGACGCAGCCACTCGAGCGCTGACAGCGCGTTGGTGATTGTCTCGGTGGTGGTAAAGGTTTTGGAGGCGACCGCGATCATGGTCGTGGCGGGGTCGCAGGCGTTGAACGCGGCTTCGAGCGCGCAGCCATCGATGTTGGAGACCACGTGGACGTCGACCTCGGCCCCGTCGCGGGTCAGCGCATCCACCGCCAGCGCCGGGCCAAGCGCCGATCCGCCGATGCCGATGTGGATCAGATGCTTGACCTCTCCCAGCGCGCCGCCGTGAATCGCCTCGACCAAGCTTTTCATCCGCAAGTGCAGCGCGTGCGCTTCCTCAACGCTGGTGTCCTTACCCACTCCGCGCAACGCGGTGTGTTCGGCAGCGCGGTCTTCGGTGGTATTGATATGCTCGCCCGCGAACATCGCGGCGCGGCGCTGCGCAAACCCGGTCGCCTCTGCCAGCGTAAGAAACCCGGCGCCGAGCGCGGCATCAAGGTGCATCTTTGACCAGTCGAACCGCACCGCCCCGCCAGGCAAATCGAGCTTGGCCGACCAGCTATCCAGGCGCCGCGGATCAGCGAACAGCGTTTTCAAATCGGGCCGGGGCAACTCCCGCAAGTGCTGCCACGCTGCTGCTACCGCATCGCTCATCGACTCTCTCCACTGGCTGGTCGGAAGCGCCTATGCCCGCCGCCGCCGGCTTGGCCAAGCAGCGAAATTGCCAACAAGCAGCCATTAGTGTATTGTTCATATAGTACACCATAAGACTTGACGCGCTCGCATCAGACCAACAAGGACTTTGCCGATGACCGACAGCACGCTTGAGCAACCCGATTTCCCGGCTGACCAACCGCGCGAAGCCGCGCCGACCAAGCCCGCCAAGAAGGAAGATTCGTTCCCGGTCTTTCTGCTCAAGCTGGCCTTGGCCGTGGTGCTGTTCCGCAGTTTCGTGTTCGCGCCGTTCTATATTCCAAGCGAATCGATGCTGCCGCGGCTGCTCAATGGCGATTACCTGCTGCTCGCCAAATGGCCTTATGGCGTATCGCGCCGCTCGCTCCCGTTCGGCGTGCCATTGCTGCCCGAACACCGTGTCTTTGCGTCCGATCCGTCGCGCGGCGATGTGGTGGTGTTCAAGGCTCCGGCTCATTTCGAGGAAGACTGGATCAAGCGGGTGATCGGCCTGCCTGGTGATACGGTGCAGATGAAGGGCGGCCAGCTCTGGCTTAACAACGCGCCGGTGCCCAAAGTGCGGATCGCAGATTTCGAAGTCGCGGTCAGCCCGAACACGCGCTGCTATTCCGCCCAGTTCATGGCCAAAACCGCCGACGGGTCCGACGTCTGCCGCTATCCGCGCTTCACCGAAACACTGCCCGGCGGCAAAAGCTATGCCGTGCTCGATCTCAAGCAAATCCAGCGTGACGATACCGACCCGGTGGTCATCCCCGAAGGCCAGGTGTTCCTGATGGGCGATAACCGCGACAATTCCGAAGACAGCCGCTTCTCGACTGCCGAGGGCGGGATCGGGCTGGTCCCGATCGACAACCTGCTCGGCCGCGCCACGGTGATGATGTGGTCAACCGACGGCGGCGCGCAATGGCTCAAACCGTGGACGTGGTTCACCGCCGCGCGCTGGAACCGGCTCGGCGGCGGATTTTGAGCCATGATGCGCTGAGCAATCTTCCCCCCTCCCGTTTGCGGGAGGGGCCGGGGATGGGCCAGCGGCGGACGATTGATCACCGACCCCTAACCCCTCCCTCAAACGAGAGGGACACTCAGCAGAGCCGCAATGCTTGATCCCCAAACTCTCGCCTTCCTGATCGCGCTGAGCGGCCAGCCAATCACCGACGAAGCCTTGTGGCTGGAAGCGCTGACTCACGGCAGCACCGGGCGCCTGCGCGATTATCAGCGGCTCGAATTCCTCGGCGACCGGATGCTCGGCATGGTCATCGCGCAGTGGCTCTACGAACTTGACGTAGGCGATGAGGGCAAGCTCTCACAGCGGCTTAACGCGCTGGTCAGCCGCACCACTTGCGCCGGAGTGGCACGGCAGATCGGCCTCGCCCCGCACATCCAGCTGGGCAAACAGGCGCGCGACGATGGCGGGCACGACAGCGACAATATTTTGGGTGATGTGATGGAGGCGCTGATCGGCGCGAGCTTCGTCACCCGCGGCTATGACGCCAGCGCCGCGATGGTCCGCCGCCTGTGGGCCGATGCGGTGGCGGGCAAGGCCGGGCAGAGCAAGCATCCCAAATCGGCGCTGCAGGAATGGGCCGCGGGCAACCGCCGCAAGGGCCCGCAATACAAGCTGGTCGAGCGATCAGGCCCCGATCACGCCGCGCGGTTCACCGTCTCGGTCGAGGTCCACGGGGTGGGCAGCGCGGAAGCCACCGGCACCAGCCTGCGCGAGGCTGAGACGGCGGCGGCAGAGGAATTCATGCGGAAGTTTGGGTAGTCTCTCCAGTCAGCGCTTCGACAAGTTCGGCGAAATCGGTATGGGGGGCTGATGAATGACACCCCCCTCACCCCTCACTGCGGCCTCGTTGCCGTCCTCGGCGCGCCTAATGCGGGTAAATCGACATTGGTCAATCAGCTGGTCGGGCAGAAGGTCGCCATCGTCAGTGCCAAGGCGCAGACCACCCGCGCGCGGCTGATGGGGATTGCGCTGGAAGGCGCGGCCCAGATCATCCTCGCCGACACTCCCGGCCTGTTCGCGCCCAAACGCCGGCTTGACCGCGCGATGGTCGCTGCGGCGTGGGAGGGCGCGCAAGAGGCCGATGCGATCCTGCTGGTGGTCGATGGCCGCAAAAAGCGCCGCGATTACCTCGAACCGATTTTGGAGGACCTCAAGCACCGCCCCGAGCGCAAGATCCTGGTGCTCAACAAGGTCGACGAAGTGGCCAAGGAGCCGCTGTTGATCGCCGCGCAGGAACTGGCCGGAGCAGACGAAGAGGGCAAGGCCGCGTTCGACGAGGTGTTCTTCATTTCGGCGCTGACCGGTGACGGGGTGCCCGAACTCAAGACCCGGCTTGCCGCGCTGATGCCCGAAAGCGCGTGGCACTACCCCGAAGACCAGGTCTCCAACGCCAGCGAGCGCTTGCTGGCCTGCGAAATCACCCGCGAACAGCTCTACCGCCAGCTTCACGACGAACTCCCCTATGACAGCGCAGTCCGCCCCGAAAGCTACACCCA
>JANMCG010000186.1:0-5463 GCA_031361075.1 Novosphingobium sp.
GCTGATTGCGCCGGTTACCCCGGTGTCGGCCTGGGGCTTCGCCGCGCAGGGCGCAGCCTGGCTCGTGCTGCTCGGCATCGGGCTGCGCAACGTCTACCTCAAAAGGCTCCACGCGCATCGCGCCGCGATGCTGCTGATGGCTGCGACGACCACCGGCGCGATCTTCTTCCGCGTCTATCTCGCGCTATGGGCGATCTTTGGCGACATGCAGCATTACAAGATGTTCTACGCCGCCGATGCGTGGATCGCCTGGGCGCTCCCGCTCGTGGCAACGGCGATTTTTCTCAAACGGACTGGCGCTAGCCCGTTCGATCACCGATAAGACTGCGGCGCGCCGGTTTCGCGCAAGCAATGGAAAGGTCCAATGGCCGAAGAATTCTACCGCATGAAGCGACTGCCGCCCTATGTCATCGCCGAAGTCAACGGCATGCGGGCAGCGGCGCGCGCGGCCGGACGGGACATTATTGACTTGGGCATGGGCAACCCCGATCTGCCCCCGCCGCAGCATGTGATCGACAAGCTGTGCGAAGTGGCGATGAAGCCCGATGCGCACGGCTATTCTGCCTCCAAAGGCATTCCCGGACTGCGCAAGGCCCAGGCCAATTATTATGGCCGCCGCTTCGGGGTCGAGGTCGATCCCGAGACCGAAGTGGTGATGACCATGGGCAGCAAGGAAGGCCTCGCCAGCCTCGCCACCGCGATCACCGCGCCGGGCGATGTCGTGCTTGCGCCCAATCCCAGCTATCCGATCCACACCTTCGGGTTCATCATCGCCGGGGCGACGATCCGCTCGGTCCCGACCACGCCGGACGAAGACTATTTCCGCGCGCTCGAACGGGCGATGGCCTTCACCGTGCCACGCCCGTCGATCCTGATCGTCAATTACCCGTCGAACCCCACCGCCGAGACGGTCGATCTGGCATTTTATGAGCGGTTGGTGGCTTGGGCCAAGGACAACAAGGTCTGGGTCATTTCCGATCTGGCCTATTCCGAACTCTACTACGACGGTAACCCGACTGTCTCGATTCTGCAGGTGCCGGGGGCGAAGGACATTGCGATCGAGTTCACCTCGTTGTCGAAAACCTTTTCGATGGCTGGCTGGCGTGTCGGCTTCGCAGTCGGCAATCCGCGGCTGATCGCCGCGCTGACCCGAGTCAAAAGTTACCTCGATTATGGAGCATTCACTCCGATCCAGGCCGCCGCCTGCGCCGCGCTCAATGGCCCGCAGGATATCGTCGAAGCCAACCGGGTGCTGTATCAAAAGCGCCGCGATGTATTGGTGGAAAGCTTTGCCCGCGCCGGATGGCACATCCCCAGCCCGCGCGCCTCGATGTTTGCCTGGGCTCCGTTGCCGCCTGCGCTCAAGAATATGGGCAGCCTCGAATTTTCCAAGCAGTTGCTCACGCATGCCGAAGTCGCGGTGGCTCCGGGCGTGGGTTACGGCGAAGAAGGCGAAGGCTACGTCCGAATCGCTCTGGTTGAAAACGAACAAAGATTGCGCCAGGCCGCACGCAATGTGCGCCGTTATTTGCAATCGATGGGGATCAACAGCTCGGCCGCCTGAATGGCCAGCGAAATCCCCTAATCCGAGTGACTTGACCTTGCGCAGTGTGGCGTAATTGTGCAGCATTTGCGCCAAGGGGCGAGGCGATTTCCGCAGACTTTGCGCCTCAAGAGGTCATCTTGCGATTGTTTCGCTGGTTCTCGACCGGTCCGATCCCGGCGGCGTATGACTTACGCCGGTTGGGCTGGCAATTGCTGGCCGATGCGCAGTCATCGGGACGCGCCGACGCGCACGCCTTGCTGGGGCGTCCGCACGATCTGCCGCTGCCGCAATGGCTCAGTCTGGCCGGGGCCAACCTTACGCAGCGCAAATGGATGATGATGATCGACGTGCCCGAATCGATCGACCGTGCGCGGATGCTGCGGCTTGGGTTTGGCGATGCGGTCGGGCTTGGAGCATCGCTTGACGAACTGGAAACACGCGTGCTGCGGCTGGCGCTGTATGCCGATGCGTTGCCGCGGTATCGCTGGCACGGTGCGGTCCAGCTCGATCTGTTTGCGCGCGAGGCGTTTGTCGCGGGGCGCGGGGTGGGGCTGCATCCGCGCGAATTTGCACTGCTGTGGCGGCTGGCCGAAAGCCCCGATGAAACCATCGGCGCGCCGGAATTGCTGTGCGACGTGTGGCGGCTGTCGTTCCGCCCCGAAACCAATAGTCTGGCGGTGCACATCAGCCGGTTGCGCGCAAAACTCCGTACCGCCGGGGTCGATGGCCTGGTCGAGACCCTGCCCGGGGGCTGTTACCGGCTTAGCAGCGCCGCGCCGCGCCGGGCGGTGCCGCTTGGGCAGGATTTGGCGCTGGACGACTATCTGCGTTTGCGCGAGGAACGAGTTATCGCCTGATCAGCTTTACAGGACGCAGACCTATGCAACTTTCGGTAACTCCGCCTGGCCGCGTGGCCATCAGTATGGACGATAGCGGGGTGGCGCAGGTCAGGCTGATCCGCCCGGACAAGATGAACGCGCTTGATCCCGATATGTTTGCCGCGCTTATCGCCGCCGGTGAGTTGCTGCAGGATCTAAAGGGGCTGCGCTGCGTCGTGTTGTCGGGCGAGGGGCGAAGCTTTTGTGCCGGGCTCGATATGGCCAGCATGGGCAATCCCGATCGCCGCCGGGTCGAGCCATTGACCACGCGCACACACGGCAATGCTAACACCCCCCAGCAGGTTGCGCTGCAGTGGCGCAAGCTGCCGGTGCCAGTGATCGCGGCGGTTCACGGGGTGTGCTTTGGCGGCGGGCTGCAAATCGCCAGTGGCGCTGATTTCCGCGTGGTGACCCCCGATGCGCGCATGGCGGTAATGGAATTGAAATGGGGTCTGGTGCCCGACATGGCCGGTTATGCGTTGTGGCGCGGAATGGTGCGCGACGATGTGCTGCGCGAACTGACGTACACCAACCGCGAATTCACCGGAGCTGCTGCCCTGGAATATGGCTTTGCCACGCTGATCGACGCCGATCCGCTGGCCCGCGCCAATGCAATCGCGGCCGAGATCGCCAACCGCAACCCCGAAGCCCAGCGCGCCGCGAAGCGCCTGTTTGCGCAGTATTTGCATGCTTCGGTCGACGACATTCTGATGGCCGAAAGCGTCGAGCAACAAGCGATTATCGGCGGGGCTAACCAGATCGAGGCGGTGCTCAGCCAGATGCAGAAACGGCAAGCCGTCTTCAGCGACCCATAACCCGGGTTGACCCGCGACCGACAATTCGATATTTCCACAAATATCGAATCGAAGGACGCTTGAGTGGATAGTGAAACTGTCATTCGCGCGCTCGCAGCGTTGGCGCAAGAGCACCGGCTGGCGGTGTTTCGCTTGCTGGTCGAAGCCGGGCCAGCGGGTCTGGCTGCCGGTGCAGTCGCGGCGCGGCTTAACCTGCCCCCTTCGTCGCTAAGCTTTCATCTTGCGCAACTTGGCAGCGCCGGGCTGGCTCACCACCGCCGTGACGGGCGTTCGATCATTTATTCGGCGGACTTTGGCGCGATGACCGCGGTGGTTGGCTACCTGACTGAAAATTGCTGCGCTGGCGGGGTTTGCGAAGTCCCGGCCAGCTGTGCGCCGCGCGTCACTGAACCCAGCTCCATCAAGCAAAGAAATGCCGCATGAAACGGTTTCACACCGGCGTTGGGCGCGGCAGCCCCGGATTGCATTGCCTGGCTTCGGGCAATGCTGCGGCGTGCAGGTTTTGCGTGCCCGCTACGCCGCCAGCGGCGGATCAAGGCGCTGCGCAGGTTGCTGCGCCAGCCATGTGCTGCGGTTAGGCTTGGCCGATGGTTGCGGTGCGCTTTGTTCTGGTGCTGTGTACTGGCAATTCCGCGCGTTCGATTTTGGGTGAAGCCTTGATCGGCGTGCTTGGCGGCGGGCGGATGATCGCCTTCAGCGCCGGCAGCCAGCCCAAAGGCGCGCCGCATCCGGCTGCGCTGCGGCTGCTGGCGGCCAAGGGGATCGATCCCGCCGGCTTCAGATCAAAAAGCTGGGATGAATTTACTGGTCCCGGCGCGCCCGAGATCGACCTGGTGATCACCGTCTGCGGCAATGCCGCGGGGGAGGTCTGTCCGGTCTTTCCAGGCACGCCGCTGCGCGCGCACTGGGGTCTGCCCGATCCAGCCGATGCCACTGGCAGCGACGCCCAGGTCGATGCGGTGTTTGCGGAAACCTGGCGGCTGCTTGAACTGCGAGTCCGGGCGCTGCTGGAACTTGATCTGGCCTCGTTAGATCCGGCTGCTGCGCGGGCCGCGCTAGCCAAGATCGGCGCGCTGGCAGGCGCTGCGTGAAACAGCGCCTATGGGCGGAGGGATTGGGCAGCTTTCTGCTGTTCGTCACTGTGATCGGATCGGGCATCATGGCTGAGCGGCTCGCAGCGGGAAATCTGGCAGTGGCCTTGCTGGGCAATACCGCCGCGACTGCGGCGATGCTGTTTGTTCTGATCACAATGCTCGGACCGATCAGCGGAGCGCAGTTCAATCCCGCCGTCAGTCTGGTTATGCGGCTGCGCGGCGAGGGCAGCACTGCCGAATTAGGCTGGCGGGTCGGCGCGCAAGTGGCTGCCGGCGTGCTGGGGGCGTGGGTCGCGCATGCGATGTTCGACCTGCCGATCATGCAGGTATCGCAGCATCTGCGCACTGGCCCGGGACAATGGCTGAGCGAATTCATTGCGACCTTCGGGCTCGTCATTACGATCCTGCTAACTATGCGGCACCGCCCTGCTGTGGTTCCGGCCAGCGTCGCGCTTTACATCGCGGCCGCCTATTGGTTTACCGCGTCGACCAGTTTTGCCAATCCGGCGATCACCGTGGTGCGCAGCATGACCGACAGCTTCGCCGGGATTGCGCCGGCCCACGTCTTGGGGTTTGTGCTGGCGCAGCTGGCCGGCGCTTTGGCCGCGCATTGGTTTGAAACAACAGTGTTTGCGCCGCCGCCGGACTAACCCTGAAGACGCTGCTGCACTGCCGTCAATCCGCCGTGTGGGCTCCGCCGGGGGTGAGGCCGATCCCGCCAGGCCCGCACACCACCACATTGTCCCGGATCCGAGCCTTGGCGGTGTTGACCACCGCGCCGACCCCGCACGTCGCCCCCCAGGTCACCCCGCAGGTCACCCCGCAGCCGCTTGACCAAGGTTACCCCGGCGCCAACTTCGCGCACATCCCGGCACCCTTCGGGCCGAACACTGAGAGCGACCGCCCCTGGTTATCAAGCCCGCCAAGCGTATCGGTATCGATGTGGCAGAGGAACGGGGATTGGCAGCGGGCTGGGCGATTTTGCGCTGAGCTTGGCAAGCGCCGGCGTTACAGCTAGCGCTGAACCCCATGAAGACCTTGCGCGATCCCGACCAGTTGCTGCACGAAGGACTGGCGGCACTGCGCGGCCAGTTCAAAGTACCCGCGGCCTTTCCGCCAGCAGTCGAAGC
>JANMCG010000148.1:0-18205 GCA_031361075.1 Novosphingobium sp.
CTCGAATTCCTTGTTTTCGCCGACGTAAGAGCTGATCATCTTTTTGACCTGCTTGGTCCGCAGCAGCTTGCCGATGCCTTCGTTGTCGATCCCGGCATTGTTGCTGGCAAAGGTCAGCCCGGTGACCCCTGAATCGCGCACTGCATCGAGCAGCCGTTCGGGAATACCGCACAGGCCAAAGCCGCCACACGCAATCAGCAAATCGTTGCGCAGCAGGCCGTCCAGCGCGGCGGCGGCATCGGGGTAGATCTTCTGGGCCATGGTCTCTCCGAATGGTCGAATCAGGCGGCGCTAAGCAAATGTTTCGAGGCCGGCAATTGCACAATTTGCCGAAGCCCTTGCACGCAATGCAAGAATAGTCGTTCCCGCTGCAATGCCAATGCGGCCCGGTGGAACGCCAAACGTACCATCAAACTTGCCCAATTGGTCATATTTTTCAGAATGTTGCATACAACCCTGTGTGACCTTTGAGTGCGAGCAGACCGCCGGCTCGGCATCGCGGGTTTGTCGCAGAATCGAGCGATGTAGGAAATCGCCTTGCGGCTCAGCCCAGCGCAAGCCCGAGCAGCTGCGACAAGTCTGCCAGCGCCTGCTCGCCGCTGGTCACCTTGATTGCCGCCATGCCGAGCGCGGCGGCGGGTTTGCAGTTGATCCCCAGATCATCGAGATAGACGCATTGTGCCGGTTCCAGCCCGAGCTGCTCGCACATCATCTGGTAGATCCGCGGATCGGGCTTGCGCACCCCGGCTTTGGAACTTTCGAGCACCGCTTCAAACCGCGCGAACACCTGTTCGTAAGCGTCCTTGGTATCGCCGCTGCGCGCCATGCCGGCACCGTGACCGCTGGGGACATTGTTGGTAATGCAGGCAAGCCGGTAGCCGGCCGCAGCAAGTTGGCCCAGCGCGCGAACCATCGCCGGACGGATCGCGCCCGACAGCACACCCAGCACCGCCCGGCCTTCAAGCGGGTGGCCAAGCACCTCGGCCTCGGCCTCGAACAGCACATCAAAGCTGCGCGCGTCGATTTCGGCACGCTCGAATTTCGCCCAGGCATTGTCATGCGGATTGGCGGCGTTGACCTGGCGGATGAAATCGCGCGGCAGTCCGCGTTCCTCCTCGAGCCGGTTGAACGCCTCGAACGGCGAGGCGGTAATCACCCCGCCGAAGTCAAAAATCACCGCGGCAAATTTGCGCTGGTCCACACCGCTCTCCTTGCTGATGCCTCGCCACTGCCGCATGGTTCGCAGCGGCGCAAGCTTTGCCCGGCCCGGCGCGGCATCATCGGCGCGCCGCTGCACCGAATCGATCCAGTGTGGTTCCTGGCCGGCAAGGTCAGCGCCGGATTTCTCACTCAAACGCCCGGTATTTTTGCTGCGGCGCAGCGAAGGCGACCGGTCGAAGCTCGCCTACGCGCCTTTGCACTGCACCAAATAGCCTTTTTTATGGGGAATTTCTGCGCTTGGTGAGCTAAATTCAACATCTGTTGCAAAATACGCAACATCGGATTGTCTTTTCGCACTTGCACAATAATCGCAGGGGTGACATTCAGAGCGTGCCTTTTCAGGCATCCTCTCCCAAAACTTCCCAAGGCCGGGTCAGCAATGACCCGGCCTTTTTTTGCTTTTTTGCCGCGCCCCGTTCGTTCCTGATTGCGCGCGAAGCGAAGGATTTGCCCGCATGGCCCCCCCATCGCAGTGCATCCCGATTTGCATTTGGCACACCCAGTTCCTAGCTTGACGCTTCGATCCGAACGACAAGCGAAAGTGGCGCCATGGCCGAAGTGCAGGAAAAGACCGTCAAGCTGCAAGTCGCCGCCGCGCGGCAGGAAGAAAGCGGCAACGGCTTTGCCCGCCTGCCAAAGACCGCGCTGGCCGCGCTCGGGGTGACCGAAGGCGATGTGATCGCGATCGACGGCAAGCGGCCCACCGCTGCGCGGGTGATGCTGGCCTATCCCGAGGACGAGGGGCTCGAGGTGATCCGGCTTGACGGGTTGCAGCGCGCCAATGCCGAGGTTGGCTCGGGCGATCACGTCCAGATCAGCAAGGCCGAAAGCCGCCCCGCCAGCCGCGTGGTGTTCGCCCCGGCGCAGCGCGAGATGCGGCTCCAGGGCCCGGGGCAAGCGCTCAAGCGCAACTTCTTCGGGCGGCCCTTGGTGGCGGGCGATCTGGTCGCCACGACTGGCCAGCAGCAAGTCCGCGATATGCCGCCCGAGGTCGCGCGGATGTTCAACGCCCCGGCCTTTGCGCTCACGCAAATCAGGCTGACCGTGGTTTCGACCGTGCCCAAAGGCATCGTCCACATCGACGAGACCACCGAGGTCGAACTGCGCGAGGAGTTCGAGGAAGCCCGCGGCAGCCGCGGCGACGTCAATTACGACGATGTCGGCGGGATGGGCGATACGATCCAGCAGCTGCGCGAAATGGTCGAACTGCCGCTGCGCTATCCGGAACTGTTCACCCGGCTCGGCGTCGATCCGCCCAAGGGGGTGCTGCTGCACGGCCCCCCGGGTCCCGGCAAGACGCGGCTGGCGCGCGCGGTCGCCAATGAAAGCGAAGCCAGCTTCTTTGTGATCAACGGCCCCGAAATTATGGGCAGCGCTTATGGCGAAAGCGAGCGGCGCTTGCGCGAAGTGTTCGAGGAAGCCGCCAAGGCCGCGCCGTCGATCGTGTTCATCGACGAAATCGATTCGATCGCTCCCAAACGCTCGGGCACGCCGGGCGAAGCGGAAAAGCGCCTGGTCGCGCAATTGCTCACGCTGATGGACGGACTGCACACCAGCGCCAACATCGTGGTGATCGCCGCGACCAATCGCCCCGATGCGATCGACGAAGCGCTGCGCCGTCCGGGCCGGTTTGACCGCGAGATTGTGGTCGGGGTGCCCGATGTCGGCGGCCGCCGCGAAATTCTCGGGATCCATACCCGCGGCATGCCGCTGGCCAAGGATGTCGAACTGGACGAGCTGGCGCGCACCACGCACGGCTTTGTCGGCGCGGACATCGGCGCTTTGGCGCGCGAGGCGGCGATGGACGCGGTGCGGCGGATCATGCCGCAGCTCGATCTGGAGGCGCAGACGATCCCGCCCGAAGTGCTCGAAAGCCTGACCGTCACCCGCGACGATTTCCTCAACGCACTGCGCCGGGTCCAGCCCTCCGCGATGCGCGAGGTAATGGTCGAGGTGCCCAATGTCAGCTGGTCGGATATCGGCGGCGCGGACGAAGCGCAGCGCTTGCTCAAAGAAGGGATCGAACTCCCGCTCAAGAACCCCGAGGCGTTTCGGCGGCTGGGGATCCGCCCAGCCAAGGGTTTTCTGCTGTACGGCCCGCCCGGCACCGGCAAGACGCTGCTGGCCAAGGCGGTCGCCAAGGAAAGCGAAGCCAACTTCATCTCGATCAAAAGTTCTGACCTGCTGAGCAAATGGTACGGCGAAAGCGAGCAGCAGATCAGCCGGTTGTTCCAGCGCGCGCGGCAAGTGGCGCCGTGTGTGGTGTTCATCGACGAGCTTGACAGTCTGGTTCCGGCGCGCGGCTCGGGCGGGGGCGAGCCGCAAGTCACCGGCCGGGTGGTTAACACCATTCTGGCCGAAATGGACGGGATGGAAGAACTGGCCAGCGTGGTGCTGATCGGCGCGACCAACCGCCCGACGCTGATCGATCCGGCGCTGCTGCGCCCCGGGCGGCTGGATGAGCTGATTTACGTCGGCACGCCAGACCTGGCCGGGCGCACGCATATTCTGGGCATTCACACCGCCAAGATGCCGCTCGCCAAGGATGTCGATCTGGCCGACATCGCCAGGCAAACCGAACGCTTCACCGGCGCCGACCTGGAAGATGTGGTCCGCCGCGCCGGGCTCAATGCGATCCGCACGCGCGGCGCCGATGCCAAAAAAGTCACAGCTGAAGACTTCACTGCCGCGCTCAAGGATTCGCGCGCCACGGTGACCGAAGCGATGGCGGCTGAATACGCCAAGATCAAGGGCGAGCTGAAACAGCGCGCTGCCGAGGTCAACATGACCCCGATCGGGTTCATGGCGCCAGGGATGGTCAGCTCGACCCGGGAGAAGAAGCACTAGCTGCCCGGCGCGCCGTTGACGGATTGCCCTGTGCGGGGTTAGCTTCGGGCATGCGTACCTTTTCCCGTTTCGCCGCTAGCTTGCTGGCCCTCGCCGCGCTGCCCGCCCCCGCGCTGGCCGCAACCTGCACCCCCCAGCGTGAGGCGGTCACGCTGGCGCTGCCCGGTTTTGCCAGCCCGGGCGAGCTTGTCAGCCCGCCGCGCGGCACCCCCGCGCGCGGACTGCTGGTGCTGTTTGCGGGTTCGGACATTGCCGATCTTGATGGCGCGGTGATCGGAACCGGCGACGCAATCGTGTCGCGCCCGTTGCTGCAGGTGGCCAACCGGCTGGCGTGCGCCGGGTTTGTCACGCTGCGCTATAACAAGCGCTATGTCACCGGGCCGACCGCGGCTGATCGCGCCAGGTTCGACGCGCTGAACGGGGCGGACTTTGCCGCCGATGGCCGCACCGCGCTGTCGTTCGTGCGCGCCCGGCCCGCGCTGGCCGGGCTGCCGCTCGGGCTGGTCGGATGGAGCGAGGGCACCACGGTGGCGATGGCGGTCGGCAACGGCGATCCGGCGGTGCGCGCGCTGGTGCTGCTGGCGCCGGTGGTCGATAGCCCGGCGCGGGTCGCGCAGCTGCAATATGCCCGGATCGGCAAACCATACCTGATGCGCTACGCGACCGGCGGCGCGCTTGATGGCGCGCTTGATGCCGATGCGATTGCGCGGGCGGACGCAGGCCCGGCCGGGGTACTCGCGCATCTGTTCGTGCGCATGTACCGCGGCTTCCGCCCTGGCGAACGGATCAATCCGCTGCTCGATACCAACCGCGACGGCAAGATCAGCTTTGCCGAGGCTGATCCGATAATTGCTTCGTGGTACGCCGATGATCCCAACAGCGGGCTTGGCGCATCGTCGACCGCTCGCGCGCTGAAAGGCATCGCCGATGCGTTCACGCCAGCCACCCCGCCGGTGCTGATCGTCCAGGGGCTCAACGATTCGATGATCGGCCCGCAAGCTGCGCAAGCGTTCGCGCGGGGCAAGCCTGGTCAGCGGCTGCGCTTGCTTACGTACCCCGGACTGGGGCATTCGCTCGGCCGCGCAGCGACGGCGCAGGAAGACGGCTTGCTGCCAATGGCTCCCCGTCCGCTTGACGATATTGTCCGGTGGCTGGAACAGCGGCTGCACAATTAGTGGCGCGGCCAGACCAGCGCGGCGGTTGGCGGGCCGGCCCCGCCAACCGCTCGCAATTTACATCCCGTCGAGGCCTTTGCTGACCAGCACGTTCACCGCGACGCGGCGGTTCTGGGCTTTGCCTTCGGGCGTATCGTTGCTCGCCAACGGATCGGCCGCGGCCATCCCCGTCGGGGTCAGCATCCGGTATGGCTTCCAATGGCACACCTGCTGCAGATAATTGATCACACCCGATGCGCGCTTTTCACTCAGCGGCTGGTTGACCTCGTCGCCGCCGGTTGCGTCGGTATAGCCGACCACCAGCAGCAGCGCATTGTTGGTTCCGTCAGCGACCGCCGCCGCGCCGCACAGTTCGCTTTTGGCGGTCGGCGAAAGCACCGCCTTGCCGGTATCGAAATAGACGTTGGTGGTGCTCTTGATATTGTACTTGTCGATATCGCCCATCCGCCCGCGCAGCGCTTCGGTGGCGGCGGTCTGCTCGTCGAACCCTTGCGCGGTGCCGTTGCGGATCATGGTGGCGGTTTTGAGATCGCCGTTCTTGAAGGTGATCTGGCTGGCGACCAGCCCGTCGCCCGATTGCATCGTCTTGACGCTGACCGGCAGACCGTTGAGCAGGGCCGACGCCGTCAGCTTGCTGCGGCCGCCGCCGAACAGCCCGCCGCCCGATTTAATTTTGGTGGTATCGGTCACCGCGATGATCGAGCTGCTGCCATCGGGCGCGGTCACGCGGATCTTGTCGGCATTGCGCGCCGAGATGACGCCTTTGATTTCGGGGCCTGCAGTCATCACCGCCGGCGGCATCGGCCGCTCGCCATTGACCACGATCGACGGGTCAGGGGCTGCTTGATCCTGCGCTAGCAAACTGGTCGATAACGGCGCGGAGGCGAGAACGATTAACGCAAAAACCGCGGGCCTGTTGGATAAAAGACGCATCGGGTTGCTCCTTGATTTAATGTATCAGAGCGGTCCCCGTGTTCAGACCAACCTTGCTCGTACATTAACGGACCCCTCCGTGCCAGCGATTGTGCGGCTGGTTGGAGCGGCGCGTGCGGCGAACCGATCGGGCGCGCAGCTAATGCGCTGCCCCCCAACTGGTGCCAGTTCCGATTTCCACCCCCAGCGGCACGTCGAGTCTCACCATCGGTTCGGCCGCGCCGGCCATGACGCTACGGATTACTTCGCTGGCGGCCGCGACGTCGGCCTGGGGCAGTTCGAACACCAGTTCATCGTGAACCTGCAGCAGCATCTGGACATGGCCCAATCCGGCGGTTTCGAGCGCGGGCATCATCCGCACCATCGCGCGTTTGATGATGTCGGCGGCCGTGCCTTGGATCGGTGCGTTGATCGCGGCGCGTTCTGATCCGGCGCGTTCGTTGGGATTGTTCGATGTGATCCGCGGGAACCAGGTTTTACGTCCGAACAGCGTCTGCGAATAGCCGAGGCTGCGCACCGATTCGAGCGTGGCGTGGATGTAATTGCGGATCCCGGGGAAGCGTTCGAAATAACGGTCGATCATCGCCTGCGCCTCGTCCGAAGACACGCCCAGCCGGCCACCCAGCCCCCAACGGCTGATGCCGTACAGGATTGCGAAATTTATTGTCTTGGCGCGGCCGCGGGTATCGCGGTTAACCTCGCCGAACATTTCCATGGCCGTGCGCGAATGAATGTCCTCGTTCGCCGCGAAGGCTTCTTTAAGCGACGGCACGTCGGCCATATGCGCCGCCAGCCGCAGCTCGATCTGGCTGTAATCGGCGGCAAGCAGCACATTACCCGGCTCGGCCACAAAGGCGTCACGGATTTGCCGCCCGAGTTCGGTGCGGATCGGGATGTTCATCAGATTGGGATCGGTCGAAGACAACCGCCCGGTCTGCGCCCCCACCAGACTGTAGCTGGTGTGGACCCGGCCCGTGCGCGGGTTGATCGCGGCTTGCAGCGCTTCGGTATAGGTCGAGCGCAATTTGCTCAACTGGCGCCATTCGAGCACTTTGGTGGCAAATTCGGCGCCCTCGCCAGCAAGCCGTTCAAGCACTGACAGATCGGTCGAATATTGGCCCGACTTGCCCTTTTTGCCGCCCTTGTAGCCCAGCTTGTCGAACAGGATATCGCCCAGCTGTTTGGGGCTGCCGATGGTGAAAGCCTGCCCGGCCCCGGCGTAGATTTCCTGCTCGAGCGCGGCGATCGCGGCGGCGAAGGTGGTCGACAATCCGGCCAGCGCCTCGCGGTCAACCTTGATCCCGGCGCGCTCCATCGCAGCGACCACCGGAATCAGCGGGCGGTCGACCCGCTCGTAAATTCGGGTTGCGGCTTCTTCGCTCAGCCGGGGCTTGAGCAAGCGGTGCAGCCGCCAGGTAACCTCGGCATCTTCGGCGGCATATTCGGTCGCGCGGCCCAGCGGCACTTCGCTGAACGGGATCAGCTTTTTGCCGGTCCCGCACACGTCCTTGAAGGTCAGCGTGGCGTAGCCCAGATGGCGCATGGCCAATTCGTCCATCCCGTGCCCGCCGCCGATCCCATCTTCGCTGCGCCCCGCATCAAGATCGAAGCTCAGCACCATTGTATCGTCGATCGGCCCGACCATGATGCCGTGCCGCGCGAGGATATTGATGTCGTATTTGATGTTCTGCCCGATTTTGAGCACCGTATCGCTTTCCAGCAGGGGCTTCAAAATCGCGATGGCTTGGCCGAGCGGCACTTGCTGCGGCTGGTCCGAGAACATATCCGTCCCGCCGTGGCCCAGCGGTATGTAGCAGGCATCCCCTGGCCCTAGCGCCAGGCTGACCCCGGCCAGATCGGCGCGCATCGCATCAAGCGCGGTGGTTTCCGTATCGACCGCAACCAGCCGCGCGGCCATCGCGCGGGTGACCCACCCGTGCAGCGCTTGCGCTGTTTGTACGCATTCATAACCGCTGCGATCGATCGGCGGTAGTTCGGGCAGTGCCTGGCGGGTGCTGGCAGTGGCAGCCCCGGCGCGGGTGGCTTTGCCGGCGCCAACCGCCTTGGCTGGCTGCAGATCGTTACGCCGTTCGGGGCTTCCGCGCCCTTCGCCCAGCCGCTTGAGCAAGCTGGTGAAGCCGTGTCTGGTCAGAAATTCAGCCAGCGGATCGGGCGGGATTGCGGTCAGTTTAAAGTCATCGAGCGCGATTGGCAGCGGGCAATCTTCCTTTAGCTGCACCAGCACCCGGCTGAGCCGCGCCATGTCTGCCTGCTCGATCAGACTTTCCTGCATCTTGCTTGGCTTCATTTCGGGCGCGGCCGCCAGCACGGCCTCGAGGCTGCCATATTCCTGGATCAGCTTGGTCGCGGTCTTGGGCCCGATTCCGCGGATGCCCGGCACGTTATCGACCGCATCGCCCATCAGCGCGAGCACATCGCCGACCAGTTCGGGCAACACGCCGAATTTCTCGGTCACTTCGGGAACGTCGATCCGCTGGTTCTTCATTGTGTCGAGCATATCGATGCAGCCGCCGCCCCCACCTTCGCCATCTGGGCCGCATTTGCCGACCAGCTGCATCAAGTCCTTGTCCGATGAGACGATCGTCACGTCCCAGCCTTGCAAGGTCGCGGCGCGCGCGTAGGACGCGATCATGTCGTCGGCCTCGACGTTGTCTTCCTCGATCAGCGGCAGCGAAAATGCGCGGGTGGCGTCGCGGATCAGCGGGAATTGCGGGACCAGATCCTCTGGCGGCGGCGGCCGGTTGGCCTTGTACTTGTCATACAGATCGTTGCGGAACGATTTGGATGACTTGTCGAGGATCACCGCCAGATGAGTCGGCCCGTCAGCCTTGTTGAGATCGTCTGCCAGCTTCCACAGCATGGTGGTATAGCCGTAAACCGCGCCGACCGGAGTGCCCTGCGGATCGGTCAGCGGCGGCAACCGGTGATAGGCGCGGAAGATATAGGCCGATCCGTCGACCAGATAGAGATGCTGTTTGGCGTCCATCGGCGCGACGCTAGCAGGTGACACGGCTTGGTGTAAGGCCCGCGCGCGGCGAATCACCGCGCCAATGACCGCGCAAATCACTGCTGGCACGGTGGTCACGACCTTGCCACAATTGCCCGCTACAAATAATCCTGCGCCAAATTATGGGCGGTTCCGATGGCCTTGTGACTATCGCTTGCATCGCTGTGCGAAGGTGAGTATTTGAGCGGCGAAGTCTACCGTCTTGGTAGGCTTTAAGCTTGGTGTGTCTTCCCTGGGGTTTGCACACCATGCGTGGTCCACTCGCTGTTCAAGGAATACAATTCATGCGCAAGATCGTTTTTGCTGTCGCTGTTGCCAGCGCCGCTCTCGCCCTTTCGGCTTGCAAGAAAGATGCCGAAGACGTTGCAGTCATGGCATCTGAAACCGTGACCGACACTGCCGCCATGGGTTCGGACGCTGCTACGGCTGCTGTCGACGCTGGCGCTGCGGTTGGTGCTGCTGCTGGTTCGGCCGCGATGGCTGCCAGCACTGCTACCACCGATTCGGTGAAGGCTGCCGGCGACGCTGCTGCTTCGGCTGCTTCGGAAGCTGCGACGAAGATGTAATCTTCGCCGTTTGGCAAAGAATTTGGGGCGCGGGGGAAACTTCGCGCCCCTTTTCTTTGCCGGCTGCGGGCGCACTGCCCGGCTGGCCAGAGCGACCGTGGCCGCCGCCGCTTGATCTTTTTAATCGCGCGATTAACAAGTGTGCTGACCGATTAACGCGATCGGCAGGAGAGCGTCTTGACCACTTCCTCCCCACACGGGTTGGCTCACGGGCTGGCGCTGGCCTTGGCGCGGATCGGCTGGCCCCCGCCAACCGGGCTGGAGCGGCTGTCGGGCGGCGCCAATATGGAAAGCTGGCGGTTCGCGGCCGGCAATGCGGATTGCGTCCTGCGCCGCGCGCCTTCGGCGGAAATGATGCTGGGCCGCGCGCTCGATCACCACGGTGAAGCCGCGCTGATCCGTGCCGCCAAAACTGCCGGCGTCAGCGCGCCCGAAGTGCTGGTCGAGCTTGAGCCGGGCGATCAGCTCGGTTCGGGGTTCGTGATGCGGTGCTTGCCCGGCACCCCGGAACCCGCCGCGATCCTTGCCACCACGGATCCGGGCATGCTGCTCGATGATCTGGCGCACGCACTGGCGGCAATTCACGCCATGCCGGTGGCCGGGCTGCCCGCACCGCTGCTTGATACCAGCGCAGCGCTGGCCGATCTCAGGACGCGGTTTCTCGGCTATGGCGGGGACCGGCCGGTCCTTGCACTGGCGCTGCGCTGGCTCGAAACCCATTTGCCTGCGCCCGCCGCGCCATGTCTGATCCACGGCGATTTTCGGCTGGGCAATCTGCTGGTCGAGCATGGCCGGCTGACCGGGGTGCTCGATTGGGAACTGGCACATCTGGGCGATCCGCACGAGGATCTGGCTTATGGTTGCATGACCGTGTGGCGGTTTGCCCGCCCCGACCGGCCGGCTTACGGACTGGGCTCGGTCGAAGATCTGGCGCAGGCTTACGAAGCGGCGGGCGGCACCCGGTTCGAGCCTGCACGGTTTCGGTTCTGGCTGATTTACCGCACGCTGTGGTGGGCGCTGGGCTGCCTGCAGATGGGCGCGATGTGGCGCAGCGGCACCGACCGCTCGCTCGAACGGGTGGTGGTGGCCCGGCGCACCTCAGAGCAGGAGCTTGATCTGCTGCTGCTGCTTGAGGCAACCGCGCCGCTCGCCGAGCGCGAACGGCCGCTCCCCCCTGCAGCCGCGCCGGCCGCGGCCAGTCAGGGCGAACCCGGCGCAACCGAGGTGCTGACTGCAGTGTCCGAATGGCTCGCCAGCGACATCAAGCCGCTGGTCAGCGGGCGCGGCAAATTTGATCTGGCGGTCGCGCGCAATGCGCTGGGGATCATCACGCGCGAGCTTGAACAGCGCCCGTCAGCAGCCGATGCGGCCTTGTCTGCCACGCTGCTCAGCGGCGCGGTCAGCTTGGCCACCCCCGGGATGCTCGCCGCGCTGCGCCGGATGGCGCTGGCCAAGCTCACCGCCGATATGCCGAAATACCCTGCCCTCGCTGCGGCGCGGGCACTTTGGGAAGGACCCTGACATGGACTTTGCATTATCCCCCGATCTGGTCGCCTATCTGGCCGAACTCGACGCGTTCATCGCCGCCCAGATCAAGCCGCTTGAGGCGCAGGACGACAATATCCGGTTCTTCGACCATCGCCGCGAATATGCCCGGACCGATTTCGAGAATCAGGGCCTGCCACGCCACGAATGGGAAGCGCTGCTCCGCGAAGCCGGCCAGCGCGCCGACGCGGCGGGGCACTGGCGGTTTTCTGCGCCGAAGAAATATGGCGGAAAAGATGGCTCGAACCTGTGGATGGCCGTGATCCGCGATCATTTTGCCGCGCAAGGGTTGGGTCTGCACAACGATCTGCAGAACGAACACTCGATCGTCGGAAATTTCCCGTTTGTCGCCATGTTCGAACATTTCGGCACGCCCGCGCAGCAGGAGGAATTCATCCTTGGCGGGTTCGCGCGGCAGCGCCGCGTGGCCTTCGGGCTGACCGAACCCGATCATGGTTCGGACGCGACTTTCATGGAAACCCGCGCGGTGCCAGAAGTGCGTGATGGCATCGCCGGCTGGCGGATCGACGGACGCAAGATGTGGATCACCGGCATGCACGTTGCCACTCACTGCGCCGCGTTCTGCCGCACGTCGGGCCAGGACGGCGAGGCCAAGGGGATCACTTGCCTGCTCGTCCCGATCGATAACCCCGGGATGGTGGTCGACGAATATATGTGGACCTTCAACATGCCGACCGATCACCCGCGGATGCATTTCGAAAATTGCTGGGTGCCCGAATCGGCAGTGCTGGGCCCGGTCGGCGGCGGGCTGTCGATTGCGCAAAGCTTCGTCCACCAGAACCGGATCCGCCAAGCCGCCAGCTCGCTTGGCGCAGCAACCTATTGCGTCGAAGAATCGGTCAAGTACGCGCGCGAGCGCAAGCCGTTCGGGCAGGAACTGGCGCGCAACCAGGGCATCCAGTTCCCGTTGGTCGAACTGGCGACGCAGTGCGAAATGCTGCGCAGCTTTATTTACAAGACCGCGTGGGAAATGGACCAGCTGCCGCACAAGGAGCTGGAACATCAGTTGTCCGACAAGATTTCGATGTGCAATTACTATGCGAACCGGCTGGTCTGCGAAGCCGCTGACCGCGCGATGCAAGTCCACGGGGGGATCGGCTATTCACGCCACAAACCGTTCGAACACATTTATCGGCATCACCGCCGCTACCGCATCACCGAAGGCGCCGAGGAAATTCAGATGCGGAAGGTTGGGGCGTATCTATTCGGTTATCTTGGGCCGCGGCGCGCCCAATTCGATCAGCGCTGAAGCGATCAGCGTTGCGCAGCGACGCGGTAGCCGCTGTTTTCAAACGCATAACCATCGTACAGCGTGCGGGCGATCTGCGCTATTTTGGCATCGCGTCCGGCGTGTCCGCCCTGCCCGGTGACATAGATCGCCACGGCATAGACCCGGCCGTCAGCAGTCTGGATCAGCCCGACATCGCTTGAGGTATTTGATAGCGTGCCAGTCTTGTGCGCAATCCGGGTGTCGCTGGGCAATTGTGAACGCATGCGGCGCTTGCCTGTCACGCATTGCTCCATCGTGCTCAGCAGGAACGCGCGGCTTTGCGTGGCAAGCCAGCGCCCCTGATAAATTCCCGAAAGCAGTTGTGCCATCGCTTTGGGCGTGGCGCTGTCGCGTTGGTCGATCATCCGGGCCGGATCATACTCGCCATCGTCGCGCACCAGGGTGGCGATGTCGCGGTCGAGCCGCAACCCAGCGATCCCCGATCCGCGCAACCAGCGATTGACCGCCGGCGGCCCGCCAACCACTGCCAGCAAGGCATCGGTGGCCTGATTGTCCGAATGGATCAGCGCACGCTCGATCAGTTGCGCCCCGGTCATCATTGCGCCGGCGCGCACCGGTGCCACCAGCGTGGAATACTTGCGCGATTTGACCGGGACCATCAACGGGTAACTGGAATACAGGCTCAACCGCCCATGATCGACCGCATCGAGGAAAGTTGCCGCAATGGCAATCTTGCTGGTTGAGGCCATCGGAAACGGGGTGTCGCCCAGCACGCTGACCGAACGCCCCGATGCCAGATCGATTGCCGCCACGCCAATCCGCCCGCTGCTGCTATCGGCCAGCGCGAATACTTGCGCATCAAGCGGGGTGGCATAGCTGGTGGGCCGAACCGCCGCGATAAAGGGCCGCACCGTTGGCGGCAGGCTGCGCTGCGCCGATTGGGTATCGGGCTGAAGCTTGAACTGAACCCGCGGCTGGACCGTAAGCGGCGCGCGCGGGAGGATAATGGCCGGCATCGCCCGTTGCAGAGCCGGCTGCTGCGCGGGTTGCAGTTTGAGCGAACTGGCCAGCAGCGGCATGGCGCGCGGTGCAGCGGCCAAGGCGTGGTCGAATTCTGCCTCAAGCGAATCGGCGAATGCCGGAGTGAGCGGCGCGAACACCGTTCCAACCAGCGCCAGACTGGCAATAACCCTCGAAATCAGTCCCGTAGTCATACGAAGATAGATAGCTCTAACATGCTTTCTGTTTGGCTAACGGATTTGTCATCGCCTACTGGCGCGCGACGAACTGCACTTTTTGTGCGGGGGGCCGAGTTAAAACCGGGAACCACACGGTCGCGCCGCGGCTCATATCGCGTACTGCGCGCCCAGTTCGATCACCCGGTTAGGCGGAATGTTGAAGTAATCGGTCGGATCGGCGGCGTTGCGGTGCAGAATGATGAACAGCATGTCCTGCCACATCGGCATGCCGACATCGGCATTTACCGAGTAGCTGTTCCGGCCAATGAAAAAGCTCGCCATCCGGGCACCGGGCACATCATCGCTGGCCTTAATCAAGTCTTCGCGCACATCGGGCTGCTCCATGAAACCATAGCGCAATTCGATCGCCGAAAAGTTGTCGTCGATCCGCTCGATGCGGATGCGGTCAGCAGGATCGCAATAAGGCTTTTGCAGGGTGCGCACGGTCGTCACGAAGTTGTGCTGGTGCAACACATGGTTGTGCTTGAGGTTGTGCAGCAACGCATGCGGGGTCAATTCCCCGCGTGCGGTCAGATAGATCGCGGTTCCTTTGACCCGCGCCGGCGGGCGCTGCGTCAGGGCTTTGGCCATCTCAGCCAGCGGCACCGCCGCATCGTATTCCAGCTCGCTGACAAACCGGCGCCCGCGCACCCAGGTCCAGATCAGCAGCAGAATGCCCGCCGCGATCGTCAGCGGCACCCAGCCGCCTTCGATCACCCGCAGGATGTTGGCCCCAAAGAAGATCAGGTCGATGGTGATGAACGGGACGATCACCGCCAGGCTGAGCGGCAAGCTCCAGCCCCAGCGGCGGCGCGTCACCACAAACGCCAGGCAGCAGGTGATGACCATCGTCCCGGTTACCGCGATACCGTAAGCTGCGGCCATCGCTGACGAGCTGCGGAAGCCCAGCGTGAGGATTACCACGCCCAGCAGCACCAGCCAGTTTACCGCTGGCATGTAGATTTGTCCGGCGTGCCCGGCCGAGGTCTGCTTGATCGCCATGCGCGGCAGCAGCCCCAGCTGCATCGCCTGCTGCGACAACGAGAACGCCCCGGTGATCACCGCCTGGCTGGCAATGATCGTCGCCATCGTGGCGAGCAGGACCATCGGCAGGCGCAGCGCATCGGGGATCATCAGGAAGAACCAGTCAAGATTGGCGAAGGGTTTGCCCAGCCGATCGGCATCGGCCAGCACCTTGATCGCAAAGGCGCCTTGGCCCAGATAATTGAGCGCGAGCGCGGGGAACACCAAGGCAAACCATGCCAGCCGGATCGGTAATTTGCCAAAGTGCCCCATGTCGGCGGTCAATGCTTCGGCGCCGGTTACGGTCAGGAACACCGCACCAAGCACGAACAGCCCGAGCACGCCGTGATTGGCAACGAACGCAACCGCGTGCCACGGCAGGAACGCGGCGAGAATGCCGGGGCCATCGGCGATGTGCAGGATGCCCAGCCCGGCCAGCGCCAGAAACCAGACGATGCACACCGGGCCGAAAAGTTTTGAAACCACCTCGGTCCCGCGCGACTGGATGGCGAACAACCCGAACAGGATCACCAGACTGATCGTAAGAATACGAACTTCGCTGAACCCGGCACCGATTCCGGGGATGGTCTTGAGCCCCTCGACCGCCGACAGCACCGACAAAGCCGGGGTAATCATCGCATCGCCGTAAAACAGCGCCGCACCGATTGCGCCGAGCGCCAGCACCAGGCCGCCGCGCTGCTTGACCCCGCGCTGCGACAGCGCCAGCAGGGCCAGCACGCCGCCTTCGCCATCGTTATCCGCGCGCATCAGGAATGCGACGTATTTGAGCGTGACGATGATGATCAGCGCCCACAGCATCAGGCTCATCACCCCGATGATCTCGCTGTAAGCCAACCCGTCCGAGGCCGCCTGCCCCAGCGCCTCGCGGAAGGCATAAAGCGGGCTGGTACCGATATCGCCGAACACCACCCCGATCGCGCCGACCGTCAGCGCCGCCATACGCGCCTTGCCGGGGCCATGCGCAGGCTCGGGCGCTGCGGCGTCGGCACTGGGCGAAGGGGACGTGGATGACATTGGTGCGCCTTTCACATGGCACGAGAGGATGCGGCGCAAATAGGGCACCGCTGGCCGCAAGCAACACTAATAATCCGTGCCATGCAATCGGCTTGCCCGCCCGCCAGCATCTGCGCGGAAGAAGCCAGGAACGCGGCCTGTTTCGCAGCGTTAAGCGTTTGGCCATCGCGCATCCCGCCGGCCAGGCTGGTTTCGCTTGCGGGCCGGGCTTGATCGGAACGCTGGTGATTTGGGCCGGCGTGGTGATTGCGGCCGTAAGCGCGGTCTTTGCTGGTCGGCCGGTTCAAAAGTCAGGCTGGTGTTCGGCCGCTTGAACAGCAACGGGGCCGGAGGATTGCTCCCCCGGCCCCGGCATTGCTGTGCTTGGGTGATCAGACTTAGAAGTCCATCCCGCCCATGCCGCCCATGCCGCCGCCGCCCATGGGCATGGCCGGCTTGTCATCGGGCTTTTCCGCAATCGCGGCTTCGGTGGTGATCAGCAGGCCGGCGACCGAGGCCGCGTCCTGCAATGCCGTCCGCACCACCTTGGTCGGATCGATCACGCCGGCCGCAACCAGGTTTTCATAGACGTCGGTCGCCGCGTTGAAGCCTTGCGTTTCGTCGCCTTCGCGCAGCAGGTTGCCCGAAACGACTGCCCCATCATGGCCGGCGTTGGTGGCAATCTGCTTGAGCGGGGTGGTGATCGCCTTGCGGACGATATCGATCCCCTTGGTCTGATCGTCGTTTGCGCCCTTCATGCCGGTCAACGCCTTGGTGGCATAAAGCAGCGCGGTACCGCCGCCGGGGACGATGCCTTCTTCAACCGCCGCGCGGGTGGCATGGAGCGCATCGTCGACGCGGTCCTTGCGTTCCTTGACTTCGACTTCCGAAGCGCCGCCGACCTTGATCACGGCAACCCCGCCGGCCAGCTTGGCCAGACGTTCCTGCAGCTTTTCCTTGTCGTAATCGCTGGTCGTGGTTTCGATCTGGGCGCGGATCTGTTCGACCCGGCTCTTGATCTCTTCCGCGCTGCCTTCGCCGTCGACGATCGTGGTGTTGTCCTTGTCGATCGAGACGCGCTTGGCCTGGCCAAGCATCGCCAAAGTCACCGATTCCAGCTTGATCCCCAGATCTTCACTGATCATCTCGCCCTTGGTCAGGATCGCGATGTCCTGCAGCATCGCCTTGCGGCGATCGCCAAAGCCGGGGGCCTTGACCGCAGCAATCTTGAGCCCGCCGCGCAGCTTGTTGACCACCAGGGTCGCCAATGCTTCGCCTTCGATGTCTTCTGCGATGATCAGCAGCGGACGCCCCGACTGGACCACCGCTTCAAGCACCGGCAGCATTGACTGCAGATTTGACAGCTTCTTTTCGTGGATCAGGATGTACGGGTTTTCCAGCTCGACGGTCATTTTGTCGGGATTGGTGATGAAATAGGGCGAGAGGTAGCCACGGTCGAACTGCATGCCTTCGACGACATCGAGTTCGAACTCGAGCCCCTTGGCTTCCTCGACGGTGATCACGCCTTCCTTGCCGACCTTTTCCATGGCTTCGGCAATCTTCTCGCCCACTTCCTTATCGCCATTGGCCGAGATGATCCCGACTTGTGCGATTTCGGCCGAGCCGGCAACCGGCTTTGACCGGGCCACCAGATCGGCAACCACGGCCGTAACCGCCAGATCGATGCCGCGCTTCAGGTCCATCGGGTTCATGCCGGCGGCAACCGAGGTCATGCCTTCACGCACGATCGCTTGCGCAAGGACGGTCGCGGTGGTGGTGCCGTCACCGGCCTTGTCGTTGGTCTTCGAGGCCACTTCGCGCAGCATCTGTGCGCCCATGTTCTCGTACTTGTCCTTCAGCTCGATTTCCTTGGCGACGGTAACGCCGTCCTTGGTGATGCGCGGTGCGCCGAAGCTCTTGTCGATCACAACATTGCGGCCCTTGGGCCCCAGGGTGACCTTCACCGCGTTGGCGAGAATGTCGACGCCGGCGAGAATGCGCTCACGCGCGTCGCGGCCGAATTTTACTTCTTTGGCAGCCATGTGGATGCTCCTTCAAGATAGGGGTGGTGTTGGACTTGGACCGCCTGGACCACTGTCCAGACGAAAAATTGATCCTCAGCCGATGATGCCGAGAATGTCCGATTCCTTCATGATCAGCAGGTCTTCACCGTCGAGCTTGACCTCGGTGCCCGACCATTTGCCGAACAGCACCTTGTCGCCCGCCTTGACGTCGAGCGGGGTGATCTTGCCGTCGTCGGCGCGGGTGCCCGAACCGACCGAGACGATTTCGCCTTCAGCCGGTTTTTCCTTGGCGCTGTCAGGGATGATGATCCCGCCAGCGGTCATTTCTTCAGCCTCGAC
>JANMCG010000011.1:0-10863 GCA_031361075.1 Novosphingobium sp.
GGACAATCGATTATACCAGGTTTCACTCGGTCCAATGATGCCGAACGTGTCGAGCCGCGCGCGACAGACTGCCGCAGGGATAAAGGGCGTGGTCGTTGTGCTGTTGTTGGGGCTTGCTGCGCCCACGCTAGCCAAGCCGCCGGTTGTGCCGACCAGTCCGCGATCGGCGCAGCGCTTGGTCGAAGCTGCGCTGGCCGCTGCGCCGGCTGGCACGCGGTTTGGCCTGCTGGTGGTCGACGCGGACGGTCGTATGATAGTGGCGATCAATCCCGATCAGCGGTTTATTCCGGCGTCGAATACCAAGATTTTTACGACGGCGGCAGCCTATGCACTGCTGCCGGGCATGACCCAACCCGATACAGCGGGCGGAACCGAAGTGCGGCTTGGCGCGGGGTCGCGCAAATCTGCGCCCGCAGTAACATTGACCGGTCGCGGCGATGCGCGAATGTCGAGCGCGCCTGATTGCGTCGCCGATTGTCTGGCCGCGCTGGCCGATGCGGTTTCTGCAAAGACGCGGGTGGTGAGCGATGTGATCGGTGATGACGCGCTGTTCCCGGATCAGCGCTGGAGCCCGGGGATGAGCTGGAACAACCTTGGCTCGAACGATGCTACCGCCGCTTCGGCTCTGTCGCTCGATAGCAATCAGCAGGCAGTTATTGCAGCTCCCGGGTTGGTCGGCCAGCCAATCATATTGACGGTGCCACCATATCTCAGCGTGCACAATGAGGCGGTGACCGGCCCGGCAGGCAGCATGACCACGCTGGTGCTCGAGCACAGGCTGAACTCGCGCGAATACCGGCTGTATGGCACGCTGCCGCTTGGCACGGCAGCGTGGCGCGAATGGGTCGGGGTGGATGATCCTGCACATTTCGCCGCATGGACTCTGGCCCAAATGCTCAAGGCACGCGGGGTCCGGGTGACCGGCCAAATCCGCACCGTGCACCGAGCGCCGACGACGCTGGACGAACCTACGATCCGCGGCAGTAGCTTGCCCGGCGGATCCGCCGCGTCCTCAACGCCTCCACTCGCCAGCCTGATCCCACCGCCGCTGGCCGACGATGTGGCGATCATCAACAAGCTTAGCCAGAATCACCACGCCGAACTGATGCTGCGGCGGATCGCCCGGCAGCGCGGCACGGGCTCGCTGGCCGATGGCCTGGCGGCCGAACATGACTTGTTCGCGCAGGCCGGCATCCCGCGCGCCGGCTATGATTTTTCGGATGGTTCGGGCATGTCTACATACAACCGGGTCAGCCCGCGCGCTGCTGTGGCGCTGCTGTGGTGGATCGCCGGGCAACCCTGGGGTAGGCAGTGGTACGCTTCGCTGCCGATCGCCGGGGTTGATGGCACGCTCAAGCGGCGCTTCAACGGCACCCCGCTGGCGAGTAATCTGGCCGCCAAAACCGGGTCGCTTAACGCGACAAGCGCGATTTCGGGGATCATGCGTGCCGCGAGCGGGCGGCAGTTGACCTTTGCGTTTTTTGCGAACGATGTCCCTAATGGACAAAACGCGGTGCCGGTGATGGATGCGGCACTGCTCATAATTGCGGCGAACAATTAGCGGCCGCTGGCTGTTGCACAGCTGTCACATAACAGCAGCCCTTAACAAGAATCGAGTCGCCGCAGCCGCCAACCAGGCGGCAATGCTGGCGCTCGGCTAACTGGTTGATAGTCTACCCCATCGACTCGGCAGTTGCGGTTCGGTGGGGGACAATTCAGCATGACACTTCGCACTTTAGCGCGCGCTATTCTTGGCAGTTCGGTTTCTCTGGTTGCGTTCGCTGCGTTGCCAGCTTTGGCGCAAAGTCCGCTTCCGCCAGCCCAGAGCGCTGACGAACCCGAAACGGCTATCGTCGTGACCGGCTCGCGGCTTAAGCAGGATCCTACCAAAAGCTCAGTCCCGCTTGAAATCATCACCACCGATACGATTGAGCGCAACGGCATCTCCAGCCCCGAGCAACTGACCATGTTCCTTACCGCCAACGGTTCGGGCGCGGACAATCTGGCATCCAACGCCGATGTCACCAGCGGCGCGCAGCGCGGCACAAACGGGGTGTCATCGGCCAACTTGCGCGGGCAAGGCAGCGCTTCGACCCTGGTGCTGCTTAACGGGCGCCGGGTCGCCGCGCACGGGCTGTCGGGCGGCGCGGTCGACGTCAACCAGATCCCGTTTGCGGCGATCGACCGGGTCGAAGTGCTCAAGGATGGCGCCTCGGCAATCTATGGCACCGATGCCATCGGCGGGGTGATCAATTACATCACAAAAAAGAACTTCCGCGGGGTCAGTATGGCGGGCCTGTCGGATTTTACCGAACAGGGCGGCGGCAATATCTACCGGCTGTCGGGCGTCGCTGGCTACGGCGATCTCGATTCTGACGGCATCAACGTGATGGGCGCAGTATCGTACAGCTGGAACGAAATTCTGCGCGGATCACAGCGCGATTTCGTCAACGGCAACCAGCCAAATCGCGGGCTTTCGATCGATACGCGTGGCACCCCGATTGCGACGGTGTTCAACATCGGCGCAAGTGCGTTCAACCCGCTCAATCCGGTGACCGGTACGCATACCCCGACGCTGACTAATGGACTGACGCTGATTGCGCCCAATGGCGCCAACACGGTCGGCGGCGGGATCAACCCGCTTGATCTGCCCGGCGGGGCCGGCTGCCAGACGATGGACGGCGGAATGGCTTACGACGAAGTGCTATGGGCCAACCCGGCGGCTTTTTATGCCTGCGCGTGGGATACCGGGCGCGCAGCGGTGATCCAGCAGCCAATCAAGACGCTGACCTATTTTGGCAAGGCGACGGTCAACTTGGGCGGCGGACATCAGTTGTCTGGTGAGATCACCGGATCCGATGCCCATTCAGCCAAGAGCTTCTCCAACCCGCAGCTGTCGGCCAACACCACCAACTTGCCGATTGCCTATCCGCTGACGCCGGCCACGCAGTCTCAGTACAATGCGATTTTCAATGCGTTGGTGGCGTCGTTTCCGGCTGCAACAGCGGCGCTCAACGCCAATTACGGCCGCCCGATCGGCTATCGCTGGCGCTGCGTCGCCTGCGGCCCGCGCGAATATCTGACTAACACCCGCACGTTGCGCGCCACCGTCGCGATCGAAGGCCCGCTGCCATTTTCCGGCTGGGATTATCACGCCGCTGCCAGCCATGCCGAAAGCGAAAGCTCGTCTCTGCTGGGCACCGGGTATTTCTACCGCGGAACACTGGCCAACGGCGCGCCCGATCCGCTTGCTCCAACCGCGCCAGGAGCCAGTTCTCCGGGGCTGGTCGGGCTGCTTAACAGCGGGCTGATCAACCCGTTCAGCGTCGATCAAAGCCCGGCGGCGCTGGCTGGGCTGGCGGCAATATCGGCCAAAGGCACCACGCTTTATGGCGGGCGCTACACGGTCAAAGAAGTCGATGCGTCAGTTGCTGGCCCGCTGTTTGATCTGGGTGGCGGCAAGGCGCAGCTCGCCGTTGGGGTCGATTACCGGCGCGAGACTTACAGCTTCAACGGTTCTGCCGCCGCAATCGCGGGCCAGCCGGTGATTTTCCTCGCCGCATTTGACAATATCAACGCGCTCACGGCCAAAACCCGCGACGTAAAAGCCGCCTTTGCCGAGATCGACCTGCCGTTGACCGAGTGGTTCGACATCACCGGCGCGGTGCGGATAGATGATTATTCGGGCTTTGGCACGACCACCAATCCCAAAGTCGCGGCCAAGCTGACCCCGACCGAATGGCTGATGTTCCGCGGTTCGTATTCGACCGGGTTCCGGGTGCCAAGCTTCAACCAGATCTTCAACGGGATTACGCTCAGCCCATATTCGGGCAGCGATATCGCCGATCCGGTCGGTTGCCCGGGCGGCGTGCCGACCAGCGCGTTCGGTTCGGGTCAGCCATGCGCCCAGATCCGCCCCGATATTGCGACCGGCGGCAATCCCAACCTTGGGCCGGAAACTGCCAGAATGGCTAGCCTCGGGGTGGTTCTCAGACCACTCCCGCAATGGAGCCTGTCCGCTGATTGGTATATGATCAACGTCGACAATACGATCCAGCTGCTGACCTTGCGGCAATTGATCGACAATGCCGGATTATTCGCCGATCGCTTCACCCGGGCGGGCGGAACGGTGACAGTGATCGACGATACGTGGATCAACGCTGGTTCGCGCCGCACCCAAGGCATCGAGTTTGCAGCACGCGGGGCGGTCGAGCTGGGCGGGGGCAACAACCTGTCGCTTGGCATGGATGGTTCGCTGCTGCTCAAAAAGCGCGAGAAGCTCACCCCGGCCTCAGCTTATACCGCCAGCCAGATCGGTATTTTCACCTATGCTGGCGATCTGGGGCTGCGCTGGAAGCACAATGCGTGGGTCAGCTTCGGCAATCCTGACTATGTCGTCACGCTGACGCAGATCTTCCGCTCGGGCTATGCCAATCAGGCGCTGCCCGGGATTGCTGCAGGAACGGTGACCCGGCCTGACTATAACCCCCGGGTCAAAGCCTATGTGATCTATAACCTTTCGGTCAGCGTGCTTAAGCTTGGCCCGGCTTACAAGCTGACGTTGGGGGTGAAGAACCTGTTCAACACCGATCCGCCGTTTGCGATCACATACGATGGCAATACCGGTGCGGGGAGCAGCTGGGAACCGCGTGTCGCCGATCCGCGCGGGCGCTCGTTCAATGTCAATGTAGAGGTCAAATTTTAGCGCCTGCAGAGCTGCGACAAGACTGGTTTGGCCCCCGCCTGCGCGGGGGGTCGGGGGTGCTGCAGGGCATCGCTGCGCGCGCGATCGTAAGTGTCGTAAAAGCACCAAAAAGCCGGTTGATGTCGTCCCGGCTCCAGTCCATATGCGCGCCCATGACTGCACTGCGCAGCGATGATCGCGCCTCCCTCAACACTGCCGCCCAACCCGCGCAGCGCGCGGCTAAACCGCTTGCCTGGCTGTGGGCGCGCTTGGCCGTGAAGCTGGCGGGCCGGATCGATGCCGGGCTGGCGCAAGGATCGCTGCGGGCAACTTTTCCTGATGGCACCAGCCGCATTTTGGGCGGTCGATTGGCGGGCGTTGCTGCAGAGGCCACACTGCATCACTGGCGCGGCTTGGTGCGGGTTGCCACCGGCGGCTCGATTGGCTTGTATCAAGGCTGGGAAGCTGGCGAATGGAGCAGTCCGGACCCGGTGCAGGTGTTCACCCTGTTCGTGACCAATGCCGAAGCAATGGGCAGCACCATTCGCGCGCGCGGACCGTGGCGCTGGGCGGCGCGCGCGGCACATTGGTTGCGCCGCAATACCCGCACCGGCGCGCGCAAGAATATTTACGCGCATTACGATCTTGGCAATGACTTCTACTCGGCTTGGCTGGGTGACGGGATGGTTTATTCGGCTGCGCGGTTTGGCGGCGGCGCGGATGACGATCTGGAAGCGGCGCAACAGGCCAAACTGGCGAGCATTGCGACCCGTATTTCAGGGGCGAAACATGTGCTGGAGATCGGCTGTGGCTGGGGCGCACTAGCGGCGCGGCTGCAGCAGGACGGCGCGGTTGTTACCGCGATCAGCCTGTCCGACGAGCAGTTGGCATTTGCGCGCAGCACATATCCCGGAATCGATTTTCGCAAGCAGGACTACCGCGACGCTGCCGGTCAGTTCGATGCCATTGCCAGCGTTGAAATGGTCGAGGCAGTCGGGCGCGAATACTGGCCCGAATTCTTCGATTGCGTGGCGCGAAATCTGGTTCCCGGCGGCCGCGCCGCGTTGCAATATATCGCGATCAACGAGGCCCTGTTTCCCGCCTATGCTGCCAGCGCTGATTTCATTCAGGCTTATATCTTCCCCGGCGGTATGCTGGTGCGCGAAGCTGAATTTCGGAAGTTGGCTGCCGAGCGTGGACTGGCGTGGACCGATCAGTCCGACTTCGCGCTCGATTATGCCGAAACATTGCGCATCTGGCGCAGCAATTTTGATCGCGCGGCCGCCGAAGGGCGATTGCCGGTGCAATTCGATGCGCGCTTTCAGCGGCTGTGGCGGTTTTATCTGATGTATTGCGAAGGCGGTTTTCGCGGCGGCGGCATCACAGTTGCGCAAGTCACGCTGGTAAGCGGGACTTAACAGAATCTCGCACGGGCCCGCTTAAAGGCGCGCCAATGGGGGATAGGACGCAGGCCTTTGTCCAGACCCGGGAAATCTTCTGGCCTGTTCAGCAGATCGGACGAAACGACGCATTGGCCTGCCAACGGGACAAAATGTTGTCGTGCACGATTGGGCTGAGCAGCTTTTCAAATGCGCATCCGACCAGGCTGTTGTCCCACCAGATGACTTCGCTCTGCAGCGATTCAATCCCCGGCAAGGTCAGCCAGCAGACGGTGCCAAGCTGCAGCCGGTTAACCGCCGCGCCGCAAAATCCGCTGAGCGACAGATCGTGGATCACTGTCTGGAACCCGCGCCCGCCCGAAATCCGCAGCGTCGCGGGGATCGCCACGCGCGTGCGCGGCGCGCTGCGATCTTCCTGCGCGGCCGAAAAATAGGGGTCCTTGGTTACCGCCAGAAGTCCGCTCATGCTCGCCGTCCCTTATCCTGAATGTCCAGGAGCCTTTACGGGAGCTTTCCCGGCAGGCTTGGCAAAGTATCGCCTAGCGAGGTTTCCGGCTGCTTATGAGGAACGGTTAACAAGTTCGCGGTGCGGCGTAGCAAACCGTTCACCAAGCAGCGCAACAATGCGCGCCGCAACATCTTCGGGCGGCTTGACCGAGGCGGGATCCTCGCCCGGATAGGCCTTGGCGCGCATCGCGGTGCGGGTCGCGCCGGGATCGATGATCGCAACGCGAACTTTCGAGGTGTTGCGCGCTTCCTCGGCGTAACTGGCGACCAGATTTTCCGCCGCTGCCTTGCTGGCGGCGTAGGCTCCCCAATATGCGCGTGGAGCGGTGGCGACGCTGGTCGTCAGAAAGATGAAGCGCGGGTCGGCGCTCGCACGGAGCAGCGCATCGAATCGCGCAATCAGCGCCTGCGTGGCGAGCACGTTAACCGTCAGCGTTTTTGAAAATTGCAGCTGGTCGATGTCGCGGACCGAAGTCAATTCAGGCAGCACCGCCGCACTATGCACCAGCAGATCAAGCTTGCCCCAGCGTTCGGCCAGCGCATTGGCCAGCCGCACCAGCCCATCGGCGTCGCCCAGATCGACCGGCGCAATAGTGGCTGTGCCGCCCGCCGCGTGAATGGATTCTTCGACCGTTTCAAGCGCCTTGTCGTTGCGCGCGGTTAACACGACATGCGCGCCGGCCTTGGCCAGCGCTAACGCGGTCGCCGCGCCGATGCCCTTGCTCGCGCCGGTGACCAGCGCGACTTGTCCGGTCAGATCAGTCATAACTTCGCCACTATAGCGCGGTGACCACAGGGAAGGCGAACTGGCCCTCGTCGGTCTGGCGGTCGGCCTGATCGGTCAGCGGGGTGGGGTAATCGCCGGTAAAGCAGGCGTCGCAATGCTGCGGACAGGCGTTGTTGCGCTTGGTATCGCCGAGCGCGCGGTATAATCCGTCGATCGAGACGAAGGCGAGGCTGTCAGCTACGATGAACTTGGTCATCTGATCGAGATCGCGGGTCGCGGCGAGCAACTTGCTGCGCTCGGGCGTGTCGACCCCGTAAAAGCACGAATGCTCGGTCGGTGGGCTGGCTACCCGCATATGGACTTCGGCCGCGCCGGCATCGCGCATCATCTGCACGATTTTGAGCGAGGTGGTGCCGCGCACGATTGAATCGTCGATCAAAATGATCCGCTTGCCTTCAACCAGCGCGCGGTTGGCGTTGTGCTTGCGCTTGACGTCGGCGTGGCGGGCGCCGTCGCTCGGCTGAATGAAAGTCCGCCCGACATAATGCGAACGGATAATCCCCAGCTCAAACGGAATGCCCGATTGCTGGGCATAGCCAATCGCCGCGGGCACGCCGCTGTCAGGCACCGGGATGACCAGATCGGCTTCGACCGGTGATTCCTTGGCGAGCTCCATCCCGATCCGCTTGCGCACTTCGTACACCGATTGCCCGCCCATTACCGAATCGGGCCGGCTAAAATAGACGTGCTCGAAAATGCACGGCCGCGGGGCTACGTTGCCGAATGGGCGATGGCTTGACAGCCGTCCGTCCTGCCGCACTTCAACCAGTTCTCCGGGCTCAATCTCGCGCACAAAAGTCGCGCCGACAACGTCGAGCGCGACTGTTTCGCTGGCAAACACCGTGGCATCTCCGATTTTGCCCATCACCAGCGGCCTGATCCCCAGTGGATCACGGCAGGCGATGATGCGCTTGGGGGTCATGCAGATCAGCGAATATGCCCCTTCGACCATCCGCAGCGCATCGACGAACCGGTCAAGCAGAGTGGGATAGCGGCTGGTCGCGATCAGGTGGATTATCACCTCGGTGTCCGAGCTCGACTGGAAAATCGCGCCCTTGTTCACCAGCTCCTGCTTAAGGTGCATCGCGTTCGAGATATTGCCATTATGCGCAATCGAAAACGGTCCGCGTGCCAGATCAGCGTGCAGCGGCTGGACATTCCGCAGCCCCTGGCCACCGGTGGTGGAGTAGCGAACATGGCCCGATGCCATCGATCCGGGCAATTCACTAAGGATGGTAGCGTCCGAAAACACTTGCGCGACATGACCAAGGCCGCGCCGCGCGAAGAAATCCTTGCCGTCATAGCTCACGATGCCGACCGCTTCCTGCCCGCGGTGCTGCAATGCGTGCAGGCCCAGCGCGGTCATGGCGGCAGCGCCTTGCGCGCCGATCACACCAAAGATGCCGCACTCTTCGCGCAGCTTGTCACCATCGGGATCGAGGAACGGGTGGGTTAGGTTCATGGGAATCGCCTGGCCCCTGCTTGGTATCGAGCTTTGCCCTGTTGCTGCGCCTTTGGCCGCGATTGCCCGCGAAGGCAAGCGCAGCGGTGCTGCATTCAACAAGCACCGGGTCTGCGGGCCGCTTTTGCACGAAATGCCGCGCCGAAGTCTGTGTGGTGGGGGTCTTTGCAGCCTGACAGGTCCCGCCATCAGCCCCCCTTGCAGGACCGCCGCCTCGCCCCAAGGCGCGGACTTAACCAGCCTTGCCAGCCCCGTCAGCCCCGCCTAGACCGCGCGGCAATTCCCTTTACCCGCGCAGGACACCAGCTTGCTCCTTTCCCCTTTCGAATGGACGATTGCCAAACGCTACATGCTGCCCGGCCGCGGCGAGGCGTTTATTGCGCTGGTTGCGGGGATCAGCCTGATCGCGGTGGCGCTGGGCGTGGCCGCGCTGGTGATTGTGATGAGCGTGATGAACGGCTTCCGCGCCGAACTGTTTGACAAGATCGTCGGGCTTAACGGCCACGCGATCGTCCAGGCTTACGGCGGCCGGTTGGAAAACTGGCGCGATGTGCTCAAAGATGTGCAGGCGACCCCGGGCGTCATTCACGCCTCGCCGCTAATCGAACAACCACTCCTAGCCAGCTTCAACGGCCGGGTTGAGGCGATTTTTGTGCGCGGTAACACGGCCGAGGACATTACCAAAATCACCAATAAAGTGGTGCAGGGGACGCTCAAGCCGCTCCAGCCCGATGCGGGCGAAGTCGCGTTCGGCTCGCAACTTGCCTCCAACCTGGGGGTGCAGGTTGGCGACGCGATCACAATCATCAACCCGCAAGGCCGCTCGACCCCATTCGGCACCGTCCCGCGTGAAATCTCGTACCGGGTCGCTGCGATCTTCGAGATCGGGGTTTACGAATACGATCAACGCTTTGTGGTCATGCCGATGCAGGATGCGCAGACCTTGCTGCTGACCGGCGACGCGGTGGGGATGATCGAGGTCCAGGTCGATGATCCCGACCGCGCCTCGCAAATCCTCGATCCGGTGCGCAGGAAGTATGCCGGGCAAGCCGTGGTAACCGATTGGAAGACAATTAATTCGAGCCTGTTCGAAGCGCTCGCGGTGGAACGCGTGGCAATGTTCGTGGTGCTGTCGATCATCGTGCTGGTAGCGGTGTTCAACATCCTATCCTCACTGATCATGCTGGTCCGCGCCAAGACCCGCGACATTGCGATCCTGCGCACGATGGGGGCGACGCGGCGCTCGATCCTCAAGGTGTTCGTGCTGCTCGGCTTCGTGATCGGCGCAGTCGGCACGCTGACCGGGCTGGGGCTTGGTTTTGTGTTTCTGTTCTTCCGCCAGGGCGTGGTGCGGTTCATCGAACTGGTCACCGGGCAGAACCTGTGGGACCCCTCGATCCGTTTCCTGACCGAGCTGCCGAGCCGCAGCGATCCGGTCGAGATCACGGTGATCAGCCTTATGGCGCTGCTGTTCAGCTTCCTCGCCACGCTTTACCCCGCGTTCAAGGCGGCGAGTACCGATCCGGTGCAGGTACTGCGTTATGAATAATCCGGTCATTCGCCTGACGGGACTGACCCGCAGCTTCGAACAAGGCGGGGTGCGGATCGACGTGCTGCGCGGGGTCGACCTGACCGTGCAGCCGGGCGAAGTCGTCGCGCTGCTCGGCCCGTCGGGTTCGGGCAAATCGACGCTGCTGCAAGCGGTCGGGCTGCTCGAAGGCGGGTTCGGCGGGCGGATCGAAATTGCCGGGACCGATGCCACCGACCTCAGCAGCGATGCGCGCACCGCGCTGCGCCGCGACCGGATCGGGTTCGTCTATCAGTTCCATCACTTGCTGCCCGATTTCAACGCGCTCGAAAATGTCGTGTTGCCGCAACTGGTCGCCGGGACTGAGCGGAATTCAGCCAATGCCCGGGCCGAAGAATTGCTCGGCGCGCTGGGCCTGGCCGAGCGGCTCGATCACCGCCCCAGCCAGCTCTCGGGCGGCGAGCAGCAGCGCGTCGCGGTCGCCCGCGCGCTCGC
>JANMCG010000024.1:0-2011 GCA_031361075.1 Novosphingobium sp.
CTGCACCTGCGCCCCGGTCACCGCGTTCAGCTCCGCTACCGTCCCATCGAACGGCGCGACCAGGCTGTGCTCCATCTTCATCGCCTCGAGCGTGAGCAGCTTCTGCCCCTTCACCACCGCTTGCCCCGCCGCCACCTCGACCGCGATGATCTTGCCCGGCATGGGCGAGAGGATGTCGCCATCGTGCGCGGAGTGGTGAGTGCCGCCATCGTCGCGGTAGAGTTCGAACAAGTGCGGCCAGCCTCGATCGACAAGAACTACATCTCCAGCAACCCAGCTAAGGAAGGAAAATGACCCAGGTTTTTTGCTGCTAACATCGCCCTCAACCACATGTCCGTCCATCAACATTCTTACAGTCGATTTTGGTTGAGCGTTCACGCGTGTTCCCAGCAGATCGTGCCAAGGATCATTCCACGCATCGTCGTTGTCAGTATTCAACGCAAACCGGCTTCCGCCCTCACGCAGAAAGATGTTGATTGCAGCACTGTCGATGACGGATTGACTAGCTTCGCTACCCGCAAGCAACGTCTCACCCTGCTTGGCTATGAACCCAGTGTCGATTTGTCCTGCAATGAAATCAGGGTGCCTCAACAAAGCTGCCAAAAATCCGGCGTTGTTTCGGACAGGCCACGTAACGACGTCATCGCACGAGAAGGCGAGCTTATCGCGGGCCTCTTCGCGAGTGGATCCACTGCAAACGATCTTGGCGATCATCGGGTCGTAATAGGGAGAAATTTCTGAACCTTGGCATACGCCCGTTTCGATCCGGGCGACTTGATCGTCCAAATGGAGCGCTTCGAGTAAACCTGTGCTCGGCAAAAACCCCTTCGCCGGATCTTCCGCATAAAGCCTAGCTTCCATCGCCCAGCCGTTGATGCTCAGCTCCTCCTGCTTGAGCGGCAACACCTCTCCCGCCGCAACGCGCAATTGCCACTCGACCAGATCGACGCCGGTGATCTCCTCGGTCACCGGATGCTCGACTTGCAGCCGGGTGTTCATTTCCATGAACCAGATGCGGTCGGCGCGCAGTCCTTCGGACGCATCGGCGATGAATTCGATCGTGCCGGCGCCTTCGTAGTCCACCGCCTTGGCCGCCTTCACTGCCGCCGCGCACAATGCCTCGCGCGTCGTCTCGTCCATCCCCGGCGCGGGGGCCTCCTCGATCACCTTCTGGTGGCGGCGCTGAAGGCTGCAATCGCGTTCGAACAGGTGGACGACATTGCCGTGGCTGTCACCGAACACCTGCACCTCGATATGGCGCGGGCGCTGGATGTATTTCTCGATCAGCACATGGGCGTTGCCGAACGAGCTGGCCGCCTCGCGCTGGCACGATTGCAAGGCATCGGCAAAATCGCCCGCGGCCTCGACCAGCCGCATTCCCTTGCCGCCGCCGCCCGCCACCGCCTTGATTAGCACCGGATAGCCGATCTTGGCGGCTTCCTCGGCGAGGTTCGCCGGGTCCTGATTCGCCCCGAGGTAGCCCGGCGTCACCGGCACGCCCGCCGCTTCCATCAGCGCCTTGGCCGCATCCTTCAGCCCCATCGCGGTAATGCTCGCAGGTTTGGGGCCGACCCAGATCAGCCCGGCGTCGATCACGCTCTGCGCAAACGCAGCGTTTTCGGAGAGGAACCCATAGCCCGGATGGATCGCTTCCGCCCCGGTGGCCTTGGCCGCGGCGATGATCTTTGTCCCGACGAGGTAGCTTTCGCGCGCGGGCGACGCGCCGATATGCACCGCCTCGTCCGCTTGGCGCACGTGCAGCGCCTTGGCATCGGCATCGGAATAGACCGCGATGGTGCGCAGGCCCATGACCCGTGCGGTGCGGATGATCCGGCAGGCAATTTCGCCGCGGTTGGCAATCAGGAGGGAAGAAAACATGGGGGCAATGGCTAGAGCGCATTAGGCTGCGCCGCAATGCCCCTTGCAAGCCGCGCGCGCGCTGACTAGAGCGGCGCGCGAACTCTCAAGCACATTTCCCAACGGGGCTTTTCGGATGGCAGACCGCTTTAAC
>JANMCG010000025.1:0-21269 GCA_031361075.1 Novosphingobium sp.
ATCACGCCCGCCGGGCATGAGGCGGTGATCCATCTTACTCTTACTGATGACCATCCTTGGGCGCAGGCGTTCGTGGTGATCGAGGCGCGCAAATTGTGAACGATACTGACGAAAACCATTCCGCTGCGGAACTGCCTTCGATGCCCGCCGCGGCAGCGGCGCCTGCCGACAAAGTCGACTGGCTGGGCGAATTGCGCGGATTGTTCTGGATGCTGCTGGCGGTGCTGACCTTTCACAGCTTCATCGCCAAGCCGTTCTACATCCCATCGATCTCGATGATGCCCAACCTGCTGGTCGGCGACCGGCTGGTAGTGTCGAAGTTTCCGTTCGGGTGGAACTGGGCTTCGGCCAGCTTTCACGTGCTGCCACGCGGCACCTGGCGGGTGCTGCCGGGCACGCCCACGTATGGCGACATCGTGATCGTTGTGCCCAAAAACCGTACTGACGACTTGATCAAGCGCGTGGTCGCGCTGCCGGGTGACCGGATCGCGGTGATTGCTGGCCAAATTATCCTCAATAATCAGCCGGTTCCGCAGCAGATCGAGCCATCGATCCAGCTCGATGCCGATCTGCTGCTGATGTGCAACGAGCGCCAGTTTCAGTCATGGTGCTATGATGATTTCCGCACTCCAATACGTACGCTGCCATCGGGCCGCAAAGTGCTCGAGCTGCCGACCATGCGCGAGGTGATGCCCAATGGCGCAACCTATCAGATCATCAAGGATACCCCCGGCGACATGTTTGACGACATGCCCGAACTGCGCGTGCCGGCTGGTCATGTGTTTTTGATGGGGGATAACCGCGATCATTCCGCCGACAGCCGGGTGCCGATCATGTCAGATGGGCTGGGCGGCCCGGTACCTTTGTCAGACGTTGGCGGACGCGCCGAATTTGTCACGTTCTCGCTTAATGGCAGCCAGACCTGGAACCCGCTGAGCTGGTGGCAAGCCTTGCGCGCGGGACGGTCATGGACCAGCTTGCGCGCAGTCCACCTGACAAAGGAAAAATGATGGCCAGGGTTAGTCCTGCTCCGAAGGCCGTAGAACAGGCTGCCGAACAGTCACTGCGCAAGATCCGCACGCGCGCCGTCAAGGCTGAAAAAGCATCAGCGGCTGAAACGCCGATCAGCGCCCACGTCGGCCCGACCGACATCCACGACCCCGTGCTGCTCAAGGAAGCCAAGCGCGCCGCAGTATGGATCGGACTTGCCGCCGGCCTTGCGCTGATGGTCTATCTTGCCCAGCCGCTGCTGATTATTTTCGGCGGGATGGTATTCGCTGCAATGATCGACGGCGGGGTGCGGCTGCTCGGCCGGGTTTTGCCGATCGGGCGCGGCTGGCGGGTCGCGATGGTGGTGATCTTTGCGGTGGTGTTTATCGTCTGGACCGCAACTTTCGCGGGCACCGCAATGGCTCAGCAGGCCGCGCAGCTCCCCGCGGTGATCCAGACTCAGGCGCTCAAGATCCTTGGCTGGTTGCAAGCACACGGGGCCACCTTCAACATCAAATCGCTGCAAGGCCTGGTCGAGAAGCTGGCCGGGTCGATCGGCGATGTGACCAGCGCTTTGGGCGGCCTGATTGGCTGGATGACCACCGCTTTCGGCATCCTTGTACTGGGCATATATATTGCCGCCGAGCCGCACCTTTACCGCCGCGGTTTCGCCTGGCTGCTGCCCGTCAATGAACGCAGCCGGTTCGAAGTGACTGCGGCGGCAATGGGCAAGACCTTGCGCCGCCTGCTGGCCGGCCGCTTGCTCGGCATGGCGGTTGAGGGAGTGACGACGTGGATCCTGCTCGCAATGTGGGGGGTTCCGCTCGCTGGCGTGCTCGGTCTGTTGACCGGATTGCTCGCATTTCTGCCCAATATCGGCGCGCCGATTTCTGGTGCACTGATGGTGCTGGTCGGCTTTTCGGTAGACACCAACACCGGGCTGTTCTGCATGGTGGTCTATGCCGTGGTGCAGACGGTCGATGGCAATATCATCGTCCCGATGGTGGCCAAGCGCACCGCCGATCTTGCCCCGGCGCTGGTGCTGGGGATGCAGCTGATCATGGGTACACTGTTCGGGATCCTGGGCCTGATGCTCGCCGATCCGATGGTGGCGATGATGAAAGTGGCGCTGGAACGTCAATCGCTGCGCAACGAAGAAGGCAGCTAGTTCGCGAATGGTGCGCAAGTTTCTGTATCTGATCACGCTGGTGATCGTGGTCGTGGTCGGCGCGCGATTGGCGCTGTCGTTTTATCCCGAAGCGCTGACTCGCGCGGCATTGACCCCATCGGTCAAGTTCGAACCGCAGCCCGCGCTTAAGCCCAGCGCCTATGCCGATCCGGCCCTGTGGTTCGCGCGTCCCGGTCAGCCTGGCGCAGGACCGGTGCAGTGGTTGCCAGATGGGCTGACGGCTGATCCGCAGCGGTTCGATGTCGCGGTGTTTTTCGTTCATCCGACCAGCTATTTCAAAAGCGCGCACTGGAACGCTCCGCTGGACGATCCGCAATCGCGGCAAATCGGCGAAGTGACGGTGCGCGCCAACGCCAGCGTCTTTGCCCAAAGCAACGCGGTGTGGGCGCCGCGTTATCGCCAAGCAACCTTCGGCGCATTTCTGTCCGATCTGCCAGCTGCCCGCGAGGCGCACGAACTGGCTTACAAAGACGTTGCCGAAGCGTTCGATACGTTCGTCGCAGCACAGCCGCCGGGCCGCGGGATCGTGCTGGCCGGGCACAGCCAAGGCAGCTTTATTATCGAGCGTCTGATCAAGCAAAAGATCGCCGGCACCCCGCTCGCCAAACGGATTGTCGCGGCTTACGTGATCGGGTGGGTGGTCGATACCGCGCGCGATCTGCCCGCAATGCGGATGCCGGGTTGTGCCGCGCCTGATCAGACCGGCTGCGTGATCAGCTATCTATCGTACGCCGCCGATGGCGATACCGCGATGATGCGTAGCGCGTACGAACGATTTGCCGGTGCGCCGGGCACGGCAGCAGCACCGCCGCACTATCTGTGTTCCAACCCGTTGACTGGCGGGCTGGGCAGAACCGCGCTGGCCGCCGCCAATCTTGGCGGGATAGTCCCCGACTTGAAGATGGAACACGCCCGGCTGGCCCCGGGACTGGTCGGCGCAGCGTGCCATCCCGATGGCACGCTGCGGATCGGAGTGGGGCCGGACATGGGCCCGTTTGTGCTGCCCGGAGGCAATTATCATGTTTACGATTATGCGCTGTTCTGGGCCAACCTGAAGCGCGATTTCGGATTGCGAGCGGCGGCGTGGCAGACCAGCCACTGATCACCGCACAAGCCGCTGAGTTGCGCGCCGCGCTGCCGGACGGCGGGGTGTTGCTGGCGCTCGATCTGGGCACCCAGACAATCGGCACCGCGTTCTGCGATGCCGGCTGGCGGTTTGCCTCACCCGGCAAGACGCTCAAGCGCGGCAAGTTCGGCGCGGACAAGGGTTTGCTATGCGAACTGATCGCAGCGCGCGGCGCGGCCGGCATCGTGATTGGCCTGCCGCTTAACATGGACGGCAGCGAAGGCCCGCGCAGCCAGTCAAGCCGCGCCTACGCGCGCAATCTGTCAGTGCTCGGCCTGCCGATCCTGCTGTGGGACGAGCGCTGGTCGACCGCCAGCGCGGAAGGCGCGCTGATCGCGCAGGACATCAGCCGCGCCAAACGCGCCGACCGGATCGACGCAGCGGCAGCGGCAGTAATCTTGCAAGCGGCAATCGACGCGCTGACTGGCGGGTTTTAGGCGATGCTCGATCTCTTGACCCAGGTCTTGATCGACAGCCTGCCGCGCCCGGTTCGAATCGCGATCTACACGCTAACGGGGCTTGCACTCGCGGCGCTATTTGCCTGGCTCGCCCTCCGCTAGCCGACTAGCTCCGCCCGCCGCGAGCGGGCCTCCATCGCCACCAAACGGCTGCCCGACCCTTCGGCTTCGCGCCAAAGCGCATCGCGCGCTGCCGGCCCCGCCTCGCGCGCGGCGAGCGCTTCCCACGCCGCTAACCGCATCGTATCGCTGGGATGGCGCAGCGCAAAGCGGTGTGCGAGGTCGAGCGCTTCGTCGCCGCCCAGACCCACGGCGACCTTGAGGAACGCCGCGCTCGGCGCGGGCGAAAGCTGCGCGGCAATTTCGCGCCGATCGAGATCGAACTTATACTGATCGAGCCACCCTTGCGCTCCGGCGGTGTGCATTATGTTAAGCGACACCGACAGCGCATCGGCGGCGTATTGGGCATGGACATCCACGTGCGCGCGGTACAGCATCAGCTTACCTGGCTCGAGCCGAGAGCGCTCGATAAACCGCAGTGACGGCACCGGCTCGCCCGAATAGCCGACCACCGCGGCATAGTCATATTCGTAGTAGTCGCTCCAGTAGCCCGGCCCGAAATAACCCAGCGTCAGGAAGCTGAAGTTGTGATCGTGCGGCAGCCCGATCGCAAAGGCAGCCTCGCCGCTGGCGCGGACCATGTGCTCATCCGCCGACGGCCAGATGTTGGCGCGGATGAAAAAGCTGCCGCCGGGCGGTACCAGCATCACTACTTGCGGGCTGTAGGAATTGCCCAGCACTTCGTCGTGGTGACGCTGCGCCAGTTGCTCGATCAGCAGATCGCCCAGAAAATCATGGTTATTGCCCAGCCGCCGCAACCATAGCGCGGCATTGGCCAAGCTGGCCTCGTTTGCCGGATCAAACCCTTGCGCGGTGATCGCAGCCGCCGCCTCGCTCAGCGACGCGATCTGCGGATCGGTTACTGCGATCAACCGCGGCATGGCGCGGTTCCGGCCAGTTGCGGATATTGCTCCAGCAATTGGCTGCGCAAGGCTTCGGCCGGCCGCGCCAGTGGATCGCCGGGGCGCGCCGCGATCAGGCTCAACGCGCGGAACCCCTCGCCGCTATCCAGCCCGAGACATTCTTTAAGCGATTGCCAGCGCAGCGATTGGCTGCCCTGTTCTTCGGCCATCGCGGCGAGCAGCGGGGCCGCGTCGCGGCGTCCCATCCGTCCGAGCAAAGCTGCCGCCAGTTCGAACCGGCTGTCGCGCGCATTGCCCGCCGCCTGATGCGCGAGCACGCCATCGTCCAGCCGGAATTCGCGGGTCAGCGATCCGCTGGCGGGGCGGCGCTGCAATTTGAGCACGACCAGCGTGTCCGCTACGCTGTCGATCAACAGCGCTTGCGCCGCGCCGCTGCGCTGCATCACCAATCCGGTGGTCAGGCTGACCGGACTGACCTGCAACTCGGCGGCAAGCTCGCACTCATGCTGGAGCACGATCTGGCGGCCAGCGGCCTGTCCGTGCAGCACATGGTCATGCGTTTCTCCGGGTGAAAAGCTGACGGTGTGTGCCCGCGGGCGCCGGCTAAGGCCGGCCCCGTCAATCGCCTGCAGCACCAGCGCAGCAGTGCCAGTGGCAGCGACCACCAGCGTTGCGGTGGTATCATCCAGCTTGTGGCGCAGCGGAACCTGTCCCCACGGCTCGGCAGCAAGGCCATTCGCGCAACGCGCGAGCAAATTCTGGCATAGCCCCAGCGCTGCTGTCGCGCCCGGCACGAACAACCGGGCCAATAGCGGCAACTGTGCGAGCGGCTCGCCGTTGGAATAGCGCAGCAGCATCGCATCAAGCCCCGCGCCGGCACCGCTGCGGCGCCAGTCGGCCACCAGCGCGTGCAGCGCGGCTTGCGCGTGACGCTGCGGGGCATCGTTGCCCCGCAGCGCTTGCAATTCCGGTCGGATCAACATTCCGGCGGGATCCCTTCAGTGTCCCGACAGAACTTCGTAAACAAACACCATCATCACTATGGTGGTATCGTCCGAACCTGGCACCTCCAGCGTGGCCCGCGCCAGGCTACCGAACATTCCGGTAATCGTATCGAGGTCAGGCAGCGCGGAAATATCGATCTTTGGCAGGTTCATGTGTTTTCCCCTTGGACTTGAGGCAGCCCGGTTTGAGCCGCGCCCCAAGCATCCCGCCGCACGGCGCGAAGCTGAAATTAAAGGCGATTATATACCTTGCAAACACACCCCGATTGAGGCATAAGGCTCGCAAGGAGTTAGCCAATGTCCGTTCTTTCCCGCCCCGAGTTCCACGATGAAGCTGCGGCTTACCGCCATCTTGAGGGCATCGTTTGGGCTGGAACGCCGGTTTGCCCGCATTGCGGCGGCGTGGATCGCATCACCGATGTTAAGGCCAACCCGGCCAAGCGCATTCGCGTAGGCCTGCACCGCTGCGGCGATTGCAAGCGCCAGTTCACGGTCAAGATCGGCACCGTGTTCGAGCATATGCGCTTGCCGCTGCACAAGGCGCTACAGGCCGTTTATCTCATGACCAGCAGCAAGAAGGGCATTTCGGCCCACCAGCTGCACCGCGTGCTTGAGATCACCTACAAGTCGGCTTGGTTCCTCGCCCATCGCATCCGCGAAGCAATGCGCGATGGAAGCGTTATCACCCCGTTCGGTGCTGACGGCGGCATTGTGGAAGTTGACGAGACATTCATTGGCCATTTGAAGGGCACTCAAAAGCGCGCCGCCTATCACCACAAAATGAAGGTGCTGGCGCTGGTTGACCGTGACACTGGCAAGGCTCGCACGATGGTAATCGACGGCGTGACCGCTGCGCACCTTATGCCGATCATCAATGCCAACGTGGCGCGCGAAGCCACGATCATGACTGACGAGCATTTCGCCTACAACCCGGTGCGGACCCTGTACGCCGCCCACGGCACTACCGCTCACAAGCGCGGCGTTTACGTGGACCCGGTCAATCCTGAAATCCACAGCAACACGGTTGAAGGCTATTTCAGCATCTTCAAGCGCGGCATGAAGGGTGTGTTTCAGCACTGCGGCGAACAGCATCTGCACCGCTACCTTGCCGAGTTTGAGTTTCGCTACAATCACCGGATTGCGCTTGGCTACAACGACCCTGACCGTTCGCGCATGGCGCTGCACGGCATCGTCGGCAAGCGATTGACGTATGGGCGCACTGGTCAAGTCGCGTGATGGAATTGGCAAGAGCAGATTGCAGAGTAAGCCGCAGAGACGATACCGCAGCCGCTGGATAACGAAGCGGAGGAAGAGTGGCCGAGAGTGGCTAGGTGAGTAAAAGTGGAAAAACTGATTGGCGGCGCTTGCTCTGCCAACAAGAATCGGTCACATAAGATGAAGGCCCAAGGAATCGCCGATTCGGCAACTCCAAGGGCCTTCATTCGATCTAGGTTCAACTTTCGACGGACGAACCGAAATCGGCTTATTGAGCGAGGAAAATCGTGCCAGACGCACTCGATTCTGTCAAGTCACTAGCCGCCGAATATGGCCGTTTATCGCGTGATTCAGAGGTGGATAACCCAACCCGCGCTAAGCGTCAGGCTCAAATTTCCAGCAACCTTGAATCAGTGGCCGACGAGCTGCAAGCAGCCCGCCAGCGGCTGCGGCCCCTGTCTACTGATTTCGGCGACCTTTCCGACCTGCCCGAGGAAGTAATGCAGCAACTCAATCTCACGAAAGTGGATGAGTTAGAGCAACAGTTGCGCGACATCGTGGCATCTGGCGATGGCTCAGAGGTAGGATTGGACCTGATGATCATTGAGTTGTGGCGGCGGCACAAGGTGTCGAAGTCGCGCACCTATGTCATGAACAAGCTTTACCGAATGGCCCAGAAAGGCACCATTACGAGTGTCGAGGGCAAGAAGGGTGTCTATTGCGTCCCGAAGGTGTTTTCGGGCACGGGCTTCACCGGCGGTGGTTTCGCCGACGATCTAGACGACGATATCCCCTTCTGATGTGCGAACGCCCCGCCGTTGCGGGCGGGGCGTCCAGAGTGTGGGGGTAGCAGGTGCGGGGCGGCCTTTCCCAAGCAAAACCCCGAGGGTTCGAGACCCTCTACCTCCACCACCTCTTGCGCCGCTATATAGCGACCCTTACGTTCTGCCGCAACGGTCTTAAGGAACAGCTATCATGCCCGACGAAAAGCCCCAACTCGACAAGTTCAAAGAAGCCGCCCGCGAACACGGCGCGGACGAGAGCGAAGCCCACTGGGACGAGGCGTTGAAGCGGGTTGTGAAGGCTAAGCCGCCCGAGCCGTCAGGCGACGCAAGCTAGCGCCGGTTCTGGGACAAAGCGTTGCGGCAAACGGACTTGCCCAATCTGCTCCACCACTTCTTTTGTGGCGTGCGCGTTCACGTCCGGCTTTACCTCGGCAACGGCGTCAAATAGCCACCTGTGCGTGCTGCGTACAACCCGGCCAAACAAAGCGCAGCGAAATGAATCGCTAATCAGCAACGAGAATATGGCGGTGATGTAGAGCGCGCGAAGATTCGGCGGCACTTGCTCCAACTTGGGCGCATTATTGGGCTTGCGGGTGCCCGAGCGACCCCAAATCATATCGCGAAATGTAACGAACACGATGAAGCGGGTAAGCCATCCCTGAGGGATGGAAGCCATGGCCACCAACTGTTTCGCGTGAGCATCCGGAAAGTCGTGTTTGCCGACTAGATCGTTGGCCGTTGCAATGAAAATCGCGCGGAATTTGCGCGCAAGTTCGCGCTGCTTGAGATTTCTGCGGACGAGCAAAACCAACCCCACAGCGACCGCTATGAGGATAAGGCTGGTGGTTACAAACGATCCCATTGCTGCAATCCTAATCTTGACCACCCGGCGGCTTGGGCAACTGGGGCTGCTTGGGCTGCTTCGGTAGGGTCGGTGGTTGCGGACGGTTCCGGTACTTGTATGCCAAACGCTCAGACTCGATTTTCTGTTTCCTTGCGTCAGCCCTGTCTTCCTTGAAGAGCTTTGCCAGAGACTGAACGACGCCAACTTGGGGGAGCAATAGCAAAATTACCACTAAAAATACGAGGCCCCATCCGGGGCCAAGGGCAAGCGCCGTTTCGTGAGTCTCGTGAAGCAGCTCAGTAACGCCGCTTAAAACCGAATCTTTTGCTGACATAAATCCCCTGAAGGGACGCCGCATAGACGGAAATGAGCGGTTTGGCTAACCGTGTTTGCAAAAGACACAATCGCCAAATTAAAAGATTGTAATGCCCCGCGCCGCACAGCACAGGATCAACCATGCCGAACGACCCCGCACTCAAAACCCTGCAAGATTTGCCGCCTGGTATGGTGTTCGATCCGTCGCTCGCGTCGCGCATGATGACGCGCCACGGCCACGGTGGCTGGCTCGACATTGGCTATCATGCGCATGGCCCGGACTGGGTCGAACTGGCGCTGCCGTGGCGTGCCGAACTGGTGGGAGTGGCCGAAACCGGCGTGCTGGCTTCGGGTCCGATCATCAGCCTGATGGATAACGCGACGTCGATGGCGGTGTGGACGCTGGCAGGCCGGTTTACCGCACATGCCACGCTCGATCTCAGGGTTGATTACATGCGCGCCGCAGCGCCGGGCCGAACGGTGATCGGTCACGGCGAATGCTACAAGCTGACCCGCACAATCGCCTTCATCCGCGGCACCGCGCACGACGGCGATCCGCTCGATCCGGTTGCGCACGTGACCGGCACTTTTATGGCCACGCACGGAACGTATCTATGAGCGCGGAGCTGCCGCCGTATGCTGCCGCGCTGGGCATCGGAATCGACGATGCCGATGCCGCAAGCCCGGTGCTGTGGTTCGATTATTCCGATCGGGTGTCGGGCCGCCCCGGGTTTCTCCACGGCGGGGCGATGAGCGGGCTGATGGAAATGGCGGCGATTGCCGCTTTGCGCGCCGAGCTGGCGCGGCGGGGGGAAGCCATGCGACTCAAGCCGGTAAATGTCGCGGTCGAATTTATGCGCGGCGGGACCGAACAACGCACCTTTGCCAGCGGCACTGTAACCCGCGCCGGGCGGCGGGTGGCCCTGGTCAACGCGATTTGCTGGCAGGACGATCCGGCCAAGCCGATTGCGCTGGCGCAGATGAAACTGCTGCTCAGCCCCGCCGAATGATTACGACCATCCCGGGGTGATCGCTGGTGGCCAAGCCGGGTTGCCATAGCTGGCGCGCTGCATCGGCGCGCGCCCGATTAAGGATCGCAGCGGGCACAGCCGGATCGTGCAGCACCAGATCGGCCGAGCCCAACCAGCGCGCCTGGCGCAGCGTCAGGTCATCAGGATCGTCGCTGTTCAGGGTGAATTCGTTAGCTGCTGCTTGACCGCCTTGTGCACCGGCGAGCCACCGCTCGACCGCGCCGAGCTCATAGTTTGCCAACGGATCGAGCGGCCCGCCGCTGCGCAATCCCGCATCGATGCCGCGCCGCCGTTCTGCCCCATCGGGCCACCGCGCGCGCAATGCGGTGCGCGCCGCGCCAAGCGCCAGCGCCAGTGTACCCAGCGATTGCGGCAACAGCAATTCAAGCCGCAGCCGCAGCGCTTTGGCCAATCCCGCTGACACCCCGCCGGTGCCCACCGCGACGATCACCGGGCCGCGCTCAAGCAGACTGGGGACGGTGAAATCGCACAGCTCAGGTCGGTCGACCACGTTGACCAGCACGCCCCGCGCTTTAAGCGCTGCCGCCGCCGCTTCGGGCGCATCCAAGGCAACGAATGCCAGCGCCGCTGCTGCCGCCGGGTCGTTCGTCACCACGCCGCCGACGCGCAGCACCAACCGTTGCTTCGCCTCCGCCGCCTCGCCTGCGCCCAGCACGATCACCGGCAATCCAGCGATCCGGTGAAAAAGCGGAAGGCTGTGCATCGGGGTTACAGCAGCCACTCCGGCACGCGTTCGGCGGCGGTGATATCGGCGGGCAGGATCCGGTCGGCGACCACCGCGAATTGATCGCCGTCTACCATCACTTCGGCCACGAACCCGCGGCTGTTATAGCTCGACGCCATCGTCGCGCCATACGCCCCGGCGGTACGGAAAACCGCCAGATCGCCCGTCACCAGCGCATCGATTTCGCGGCCCATTGCAAAGGTATCGCCGGTTTCACAAATCGGTCCGACAATGTTGGCCACCATCCGGTCACCGCGCGGCGCAACGCCATCGAAGTCATGCCACGCGCCATACATGGCGGGGCGCGCGAGATCGTTCATGGCGGCGTCAACCACGACAAACGGCGCGCGGTTGGAACTGCGCTTGACCCGGATCACTTCGGTCAGCAGCACACCCGCATTGCCGGTGATCACCCGCCCCGGCTCAAACATCAGCCGCGTGTCCCAATCCTTGGTCACCCGGCCGACCATTGCGCCATATTCGCCAGGACTAGGAAACACTTCGCCCGCGCGGTAGGGCACGCCTAGGCCGCCGCCTAAATCCATATGCGTCACGCTTTGCCCGGCCCCGCGCAACTCACTCAACAAATCGCCCATTTTGGCGAACGCGGTTTCGAGCGGATCGAGGCTTTGCAGCTGGCTGCCGATGTGCACCGCCAGCCCGCGCATTTCGAGCCCCGGCAGCGCTGCCAGCCGCGCATAAATCGCGCCGGTGCGATCATACGGCACCCCAAACTTGTTCTCGGCTTTGCCGGTCGAAATCTTGTCGTGCGTGCCGGCATCGACATCGGGGTTGACCCGCAGTGCACAGGCCGCGCGCAGCCCGCGCGCAGCCGCGATCGCCGATAGCTCGACCCCTTCTTCCTCGCTCTCGATGTTGAACTGCCCGATCCCGGCATCGAGCCCCTGAACCATCTCTCGCGGCATTTTACCCACGCCCGAGAACACGATGTCGGCGCCTGCCATGCCTGCCGCCAAGGCCCGCGCCAGCTCCCCGCCTGAGACAACATCGGCCCCCAACCCTTCGCGCTGCATCACTTTTAGCACCGCAAGGTTGGGATTGGCCTTGATCGCAAACGCGATATGCGCGTCGGGCAGATGCGCCAGCGCGGCTTTGAACACCCGCGCATGGCGCTCCAGCGTGGCGCGCGAATAAACGTAGACGGGCGTGCCAACCTGCTTGGCGATGACGCTCAGCGGCAGGTCTTCGGCGTGCATCACGCCGTCACGGTAATCGAAATGGTTCATCGGAAAAGGCTTTCAGTCGTCAGACGGCGGCAGGTCAAACGGGTCTTGCACCCGCTCTTCCGATCGTTTTCGCAGCTCGACACTGCGCTCGGGCGCAGCTTGCGGACCAGGTTTGAGCAGCGCTTCGGCAGTCGGCTTCTGTTCGGCGCCATAGGGCGCTACCGGCAGCGATTGCCCAAGCTTGGGCTTGAGGTCCGAGGTCGCGCCGCACCCCGCCAGGCCGAGCATCACCACGAAAATTGCCGCAACCCGCATCGTTCTTACTCCAGATTCAGCGCTGCGCGCGCTTCGGCCACCCGGGCCATTACCTGTTCGGGGGCGGTTCCGCCATAGCTGGTACGTGCCGCCACCGAAGCATCGACTGACAAGGCCGCGAACACGCTTGCGTCGATCCGCGGATCGATCGCCTGGAGATCAGCCAACGGCACAGCATCGAGCGAAATCCCCCGGCTTTCAGCAAGCTTGACCGCAGCGCCAGTGATGTGATGGGCTTCGCGGAACGGCACATCGGCGGCGGTAACCAGCCAGTCGGCCAGATCGGTCGCTGTGGCATAGCCCAATTCCGCAGCGGCGCGCATCCGTTCCGTACGGAACGTTGCCCCGCCGATCATCCCCGCCATCGCCGCGAGGCACAGATCGAGCAGCCCGGCGGCCTCGAACACCGGCACTTTATCGTCCTGCATATCCTTCGAATAGGCCAGCGGCAGGCCTTTCATCGTGACCATCAAACTGGTCATCGCGCCGATGATCCGCCCCGAATGGCCGCGCACCAGCTCGGCTGCGTCGGGGTTTTTCTTTTGCGGCATGATCGAGCTGCCGGTCGACAGGCTGTCGGGCAAGGTGACGAACCCGAACGGCTGGCTGGCCCACAGGATCAGCTCTTCGGCCAGCCGCGACAGATGCAGCGCGCACTGTGCCGCTGCGGTGAGGTATTCGATGGCAAAATCACGGTCGGATACTGCATCGAGGCTGTTACGGGTCGGTGCATCGAACCCGAGCGCCGCTGCCGTCGCGGTGCGGTCAATCGGAAAGCCGGTACCGGCCAGCGCGGCCGAGCCGAGCGGCGACTGGTTTAGCCGCACGCGGGCATCGGCCAGCCGCGAACGATCGCGCAGCAGCATCTCGTGATAAGCCAGCAAGTGATGCCCCAGCGTCACCGGCTGAGCGACTTGCAGGTGCGTGAACCCTGGCATGATGCTTGCGGCGTGCTCTCCCGCGCGATCGACCAGCGCGGATTGTACGGCGGCCAGTCCGGCATCGGCGCGGTCGATTGCGTCGCGGACCCACAGCTTGAAATCGGTCGCCACCTGATCGTTGCGGCTGCGCCCGGTGTGAAGCCGCCCCGCTGCGGCACCGATCAGCGCGGCCAGCCGGCTTTCGGTGGTCATGTGGATATCCTCAAGGTCCCAGTTTTCGGGAACTCCGGCGGCAGCATATTCAGCGGCGATCTGGTCAAGCCCGTTGGCGATTTGAGCAGCATCGGCGGCGGAAATGATGCCTTGGGTGCCGAGCATTGCGGCATGGGCTTTGGAGGCGGCGATATCTTGCCGCCACAAGGCCTTGTCGAACGGGATCGAGGCATTTATCTCGCGCATTATCGCCGCCGGACCGGCTGCGAACCGCCCGCCCCACATTGCATTGGAATTGCCCGTGTTGTCTTCGCCTTCGCTCAAGCTCGTCGCCTTTAACTGCGCGGCTGGCGCGCTATTGCTCGCCGGGTGCGATAGGCAAAGCGCGGACAAGGCGCAACCGCCTGCTACACCAGCAGCTGCGGTGTCCGCCACCAAACCGGGCGGCGCGGTTACAGCTGGCGTGGTCGATCGCAGCCACAAAGGCAGCGCTTTGCCCGATTTTCAGCTCAAGGACCCGGTGGGTAAAGAACTCAAGCTGACCAGCCTGAAGGGCAAGCCGCTGCTGATCAATCTGTGGGCGACGTGGTGCGCGCCATGCGTGGCCGAGCTGCCGCAGCTCGATCAGATTGCCGCCACGATGCCCGGATTGAAAGTACTGACGGTCAATCAGGACATGGACAAATTGGATAAGGTCGCCCCATTCCTGAAGGCGCATGGGACAGCGCCGGGTACGAGCCGGCTCGAACCGTGGCTTAACCCCGATAATTCGCTGACCTATCAATTCGGTGCGGAAACGCTGCCCGCGACGATCCTGTATGACAGCGCAGGCCACGAAGTATGGCGTACGCTGGGCGGACGCGACTGGACCAGCACGGATACTGCCGCGCTGCTGGCGGAGGCAAAGTAGCGCCGATTATAGTACCGGGATCCCGGTGGTGGGCGCTGACGGGCTCGAACCGCCGACCCTCTCGGTGTAAACGAGATGCTCTACCAACTGAGCTAAGCGCCCTCTCTCCGAGGTCGGCGCGCTATGCTGCCGAAACGTTGCGCGGTCAATCGAGAGATTGGCGGGTTAGACCAATCGCGCCGCTTGCGCCCCGATCTCGGCGAAATAACGCGCCATACTGTCTGCCGCTTTATCAGTCAGGGTGATGAACGCACGACGCCGGTCGGTTTCATCCTCGATTCGTTCGAGCAGACCCGCTTCGCTCATCTGGCCGATCCAGCGCAGTGCTGTGGTTGGCGGCACGCCGCTGGCGATGCATAGGCTGGTGACCGAAACTCTGGCGTGTTCGGCGCGCGCAGCGGTAAGATCGAGCAGCATGTCCCACGCCGGATCGCCGAACAGATCACCATCAAAGAACCGCGCGCGCAATTGCCGCTGGCGGATGATCCGTCGCACCAGGCGCGGATCGGGCAGCGCCGGGCGCGCAGCCCGGATCAGCCGCGCCGAGCTATCGTCGTCGCTGCCGGAAACGCTGGCCGATAAACTGGACGAGATACTGGCCGGAGCGAACGCCACGCGCGGGCTTTCAAACCGAAACGCGCTGGGCTCGCCCGGTGGCAGCGGCGCATCTGGCGCAACCAATTTGTCGAGCCGCTGCGCGATCTGACTAACCTGCTCGGTCAGCCGCAGCAGCGCGAGCCGGTCCTCATCGGACAATTCGCGCACGCGCCCTCCGCCTTGTTCGGCCAAGGCCCGGCCCAGCGCCAGCACACGCTCGGCGCGGCTCGGATCAACCAAAATCTGCGCGCCCGACTGATCGAGACAGCCAAACACATCGTCTAGCGCGGCCAAACCAGTCGACACCACCAGCGCCGTTCCCGCCTGCGCTGCGCGCATATCGAGCCGCACCAGTGCCGCGAGTGACGCTGCGTCATTACCCGGACAATCGACCATCACTACATCGCCGAGCGGCACCACATCGCCCGTCAGCAGCGCTGCGATTGCTCCGCTGTGAGCCAGCCGCAATCCGGCCATTTCCGCATCGTCACCGATCTGCGCGCGCCAGTGGCTTCGGTCCGAAAATACCGAAATCGCCAACGGCAGCCCGGCACCATCGTCACATGCGGCAAGATAAGCAAAATTCGACTGGGCCATAGCTTCCGACTCCTGAATGTCAAACAAAGGTAGAACAAAAAGGGTTTAAGTCAAGAATACATATTCTGGCTATCCGCGTATTTCAATCGGAGTACCATCGCCGACTGCCTGCCACAGCACCTCGATCTCGGCATTCGAGACCGCGATGCAGCCATCTGTCCAGTCGCCCGGCACCCGCAAACCGGCGCTCGCGCCCGGCCAATCATTTGGCTGGCCGTGGATAAAAATGTCGCCGCCCGCACTACGCCCAGCGCGCACGGCATACGCTTTGGCAGCGGCATCTGGGTATGAGATATGCAGCGACAAATGATACGCGCTGTTCGGGTTACCGTAATCGATCGTATAGCTACCCTCGGGCGTTTTTTCATCGCCTTGAAACTGCTTGGCCCCAGTCGGAGCATCGCCTAGCTGAATGTGCTCGATGGTGTAAACCAGGGCGCCATCCGCATAAGCCAGCAGCCGCCGCGCCCCTTTTTCAACCACTAGCCGGTCAATCGGAGGCAACGCCAAGACCGGCTGCGCAGTTAGCGGGCTGACCTGCAGCGGCCAACTGACGCCAAGCAGCGAGACCGCCGCTAGATTGATCAGGATCCGGCGCATCGGCATAGGCGCATTCTCCGCAAGGGCACTGCCGCTGTACATAGTCCTGCCTTTCACGTGCTGCCAGAATCATGTGCACACTCGCCGCAATCGATCTTAGCGGGGATGGACGCCTTGCTTGCGTGGGTTATATAATCAAGCTTGAGGGGTCAGCTAACCGGTAAACGCCGAGCCGACTTGCCACTATTGGGGAGCTTGAACATGCCAGACACCGATCCCGCCGCGCCAGTCGATGTCACCAAAGCGTGGGCCGCTACACAGGACCAGAAGAGCGCCGCCAAACGCTTGCGGATTTTCGCTACAATCGCCTGGATCGTGGCGATTGGCACCGAAATTGCCGGGATTGTGTTCCTCAAGAAAGGCGCGTTCAGCAACGGTAATCTGGCGCTTTTGATCGGGCTGCTGGTGGTGATCGCGGTGGCCGCGATTGCCGGCAGCCTGATGTGGAAAGCCGCTAACAAGCACGATCCGGCCAGCCGCGCCGACAGCGCGCGGTTCTTCTTTCAGAACCAGCTTGGCGCGATCATCACCGTCATCGCGTTTCTGCCGCTGCTCGCGCTGATCTTCCTCGATAAAGACATGGACCCCAAGAACAAGAAAATCGCCGGCGGCGTCGGGGTGGCGCTGGCGCTGCTTGCGACAGTGATCGGGATCGATTTCAAGCCACCCTCGACCGAACAATACACGCAGGACATGAACCAATGCGCGGCGCAAATCAAAAGCGGCCAGCCAACGACCGCTTGCTCACCCGCAGTAGCCAGCCAGGCGCAGGCAATCGCGGCAGATTCGGCTGCGGTGGCCGACGCGACCAAGACTGCTTCGAACCCCGCCGGGCAAGACGTGGTCTATTGGATCGCGCCTGAAAACGGCGCTAAAACCTCGGCCACGCCGCACGTTTTCCACTTGTGCAAGAACGTCAGCACACTGCGCGACAAGGCGGTTAACGAAGGCTCGGTCACCAGCGCCTATGCCGAAAATGCCACCCGCATCACCAAGCAGATCGCTATGGAACAAGGCCAGTGTGGATTTGGCGCGGCGAAGGCTGCGGTGGCAGCACCGGAAGCGCCCGCAACCTAAGCCCGTTTATTGAATTTGAAACATTGAGTTCCGCGTCTTGGTTGCGCGATGAAAAACAGGCCAGGTGCCGGATGCTGGATGAACGACCAGCGCTGGAAACTCTCTCATTGCCAATCATGCGGTAATCGTGAACTTTCTGCTTCGGGGAGGAGTTTATGAGCAATCGGCTGATTTTTGGGGTTATGCTGGTGCTAACGGCGGGGCCCGCAGCCGCGCAAGATAATCAGGTCCCCCCGTTTGGCGAGGTACTGGTGACGTCGCAGCGGCAGAACGCCCCATATTATCGGCAAGACCGCCCGGTCGTGGGACTGCGCCGTGCGGCGGACGGCGCGGTAATGGTTGTTGCGATCAGCTCCGACACGCGCGACGCAGCGACCCGGCGGCAGGAAATTCACGCCGTGCTGCTTGCTGCGATCGACCGTGCGGCGGCGGCAGGGGTCGAGCTTGCTTCAGGTAGTTTCCAGCTGGAGCCGGTCACTCGCGCCAATTACAAGGAGCTTCCACTTGGCTATGGTGGGCGGGTCGACACCAGCAGCGTCCAGCTGATGGTTAAAACCCGGCTCGGCGGATCGGCTACGGCAGCCGAAACCAAGCTGCAGGCCTTCATCGCCGCGCTCAAGAAATCGGGCCGCGCGACGGTCGACACCTCCGGCGGGATCGCTCTGACCGTCATCAATCCCGATCAGTATCGCGACCAGATCATGAGCCTGGTTGCGGCCGATGCCAAGCATAGCGCCGCGTTATTCGGCGCCACTTTCACCTTCAACATCGCCGGGATCGACCTGCCGGTAATGTGGTCGCAGGTCAGCAGCACCGAGGTCTTCCTGTTCCTGCCTTACCGCTACAATATCAATCCCAGATAGACTGGAGCAGCCGATGAAAATGTTCTCGTGTATTGCGGCCTTGAGCCTGGCGCTGATCGCTAGCCCAATGCTGGCACAGGATAACAGCGGCGAAATCATCGTCACTGCGAGCAAGCGAACCAATGAGCTGCCCGCGGTCACAACCCAGCTGCCCTACCTCGACAAACGTCCGGTGATCGGCCTGCGCCGCCCGGCCGATGGCGCGGTGCGGCATATCGAGATCGTTTCGGATTCGCGCGAGGCCGAAATGCGCCGCAGCGAGGTTCAAGCGATGCTGCTGGCCGCGCTCGACCGGGCCAAGAAGGACGGGCTGAGCCTGGTGACAGGCGAGCTTGAGGTCAAGGAAGTAACCCGCGAGAACTGGCGCGCGCTGCTCCCGGGGCTTGCCGCGCCTGACGAATTAGTGAGCGACGAAGATGACGACAGCGACGATTACGATGATGATCAAAGCGGGAAGGTCAAACCGGGATTCGAAGACGACGGCAGCACCGCAACGATCCGCCTCTTGGTCAAAACCAGGCTGACCGGCACAATCGGCGATGCCCAGCGCAAGATCGGCACCTTCATCAAACGTGTTTCGCCGACCGGCCGTTCGCAGATCAGGCAAGTCGGCGGCATTGCACTGACGATCATTAACCCAGAGCAATACCGCCCCGACATTTACCGCCGCATTGCCGATGCCGCCAAACTGGCAACCACTTTTTACGGCCCTGATTACGGCGCCGAAATTACCGGGCTCGACCGCGAAATTGCTTGGTCGCAAGTGAGCGACACCGAAGTCTTTTTGTACATTCCGTACGGTTTTACGGTGCGGAAGTAGGGTGGGTTTTAAGCGATGTCTTACCGCTTCTTTCCTTGATACCGATCAATCACCAGCTGCTGACAAGCCCATACCAAGTAATACGCGGCCAGGATGCCAGCAACCTCGGGTCTGGCAATGGCTCCCCTCAATCCACAAAAGGATCGCGGACCAGGATCGTATCTTCCCGCTCGGGCGAAGTGCTCACCAGCGCCACCGGCGTCTCGATCAATTCCTGCACGCGCTGGATATATTTGATTGCTTGCGCGGGAAGGTCGGCCCACGAGCGGGCACCGGCGGTGGTTCCGCTCCAACCTTCCATTTCCTCGTAAACCGGCTCGACTGCGGCTTGATCGGCGGCATGGCTCGGGAAATAGTCGAGTTCGCGGACCGTGCCGTCGTTGCCGCGCAGCCTGTACCCGACGCAGATCTTCACCGTCTCGAACCCGTCGAGCACATCAACTTTGGTCAGCGCGATCCCGGTGACGCCGCTGATCGCGCAGCTTTGCCGCGTGAGCACCGCATCAAACCAGCCGCAGCGCCGCTTACGGCCCGTAACGGTGCCGAATTCGTGACCGCGTTCGCCCAGTTTCTGGCCGATGTCGTCTTCCAGCTCGGTCGGAAACGGACCAGACCCGACGCGCGTCGTATAGGCTTTGACGATGCCGAGCACGAACCCGGCGGCGCTTGGGCCGAGCCCCGAACCGCTGGCCGCAGTGCCGCTGACCGTGTTTGAACTGGTGACAAACGGGTAAGTGCCGTGATCGACATCGAGCAACACGCCTTGCGCGCCTTCGAACAGGATGCGCTTGCCGGCCTTTTTCGCTTCGTTAAGCGTGCGCCACACCGGCTTGGCAAAAGGCAGCACGAACGCGGCGATGTCCCACAGGTCCTTGAGCAAGCGCGCGCGGTCAATCGGCGGCTGGCCAAAGCCGATCCGCAACGCATCGTGGTGCGCACAGATCCGGTCAAGCTGCGCCTCAAGACCGTCGAGATGCGCTAGATCGCAGACCCTGATCGCGCGGCGACCGACTTTATCCTCATAAGCCGGGCCGATCCCGCGCCGTGTGGTGCCGATCTTGCCCGCGCCGCTGGCATCTTCGCGCAAGCCATCCAGATCGCGATGAAACGGCAGGATCAGGCAGGCGTTTTCGGCGATTTGCAGGTTCTGGGTGTTAACGTCGACTCCCTGACCCTTGAGTTTGGTCACCTCGTCGCGAAAGTGCCACGGATCGAGCACCACGCCGTTGCCGATCACCGACAGCGTTCCGGTGACAATTCCCGAAGGCAGCAGGCTGAGCTTGTAAACCTGATCGCCGACCACCAGTGTATGTCCGGCGTTGTGACCGCCTTGGAACCGCACCACCGCATCGGCGCGGCTGGCCAGCCAGTCGACGATCTTGCCCTTGCCTTCATCACCCCACTGGGCACCGATCACGGTAACATTGGCCACGGAGAATCCTTCAAAAGAGGCGTCAAATCCGTGCCGCGCCCTAGGGGAAGGCGCTGCGCAGGGCAAGGCTGAGTGCGGCTTGCGTCGGTGACAATTTGCGACTGGTTATTGCCGCGGTCAGCCATAGACTATGCGGCAAGGGAGAACGACCTTGCGGACATCGCGGATTTTAAGCTGCGCCGCGTTGACGCTGATTGCCGCCGGGATGGCCACTGCGCGCCCGGAAGACCATTTGCGCGCATGGCCGCGCAGCCGGAGTGCGGTTTCCAACGCACCCGAAGCTGCGGGCAAGCAAAGCTTGCGCTACGGCCCCGATGCTCTGCAAGTTCTTAATTTCTGGCCAGCCCAAGGCACCACGGCACCGGCCCCGCTGGTGGTGTTCGTCCACGGCGGCGGGTGGAAGCGGGGGAGCAAGGATAGCGCCGGCGGGGCATGGAAAGCGCCGCATTACACTGGCTCGGGCTACGCATATGCCGCGATCAACTACCGGCTGGTGCCTGCAGCCAGAGTGGAAGACCAGGCCGCCGATATTGCCGCAGCGCTCAGATACCTGATCGATCATGTCGCCGCGCCGGGGATCGCCCCCGCCCGGATCGTGCTGATGGGCCACAGCGCGGGCGCGCATCTGGCCGCGCTGGTCGGAACTGACGAACGTTATCTGAAGGACGCGGGGCTGAGCTTGGCCAACCTTAGCGGCGTGATCACGATCGATGGAGCAGCATATGACGTGCCGCGTCAGATCAAGGACGGCGGCAATTTCATGCACGATACCTACGAACAAACATTCGGCACCGCTCCGTCCCGTCAGCGAGCACTATCCCCGACCTTCCAAGCTGCCCGGCCCAATGCAGCGGCATTCCTGCTGATCCATGTCCAGCGCAAGGACGGAATTGCCCAAAACGAAGAATTCGAAGCGGCGCTCCGCACAGCGGGCACCTTGGTCACACGGCGGGGCTTTGCCGGTGACGGACTGCGCGGACATAGGGAGATTAATCGCAGCCTGGGCGATCCGGCCTACGTCGCCACTCCGGTGGTCGACATTTGGCTCAAACAGCAGTTCGGCCGATAATCCCCCACCTTCCGCTAAATTTG
>JANMCG010000067.1:0-6757 GCA_031361075.1 Novosphingobium sp.
TCTCGGTCAGCGCATTGAACAGGGTGGACTTGCCCACGTTGGGCAGCCCGACGATACCGCATTTGAAACCCATTATTGACTCCGCTGGAACGTGCGCGCCTCTTATGGACAAGCGGCGACAATTGCTAGGCGGGAGTCCGGACCATGGGCGTATTGGGAATTGGCGGAGTATTCTTCCGGGCAAACGATCCCGATGCGCTGAACGCGTGGTACCGCGATCACCTCCATGTCGGGGCAGGATGCAACGCCGACGCGAGCGGCCCGGTGGATGAGTGGAGCTGGACAGCGATGGGAGGCCCCACGGTGTTTGCACCGTTCAAGGCCGACACCGATTACTTCCCGGCCGACAAGCAATATATGCTCAATTTCCGGGTCGAGGGGATTGATGCTTTGTTGGCATCCTTGAAAGACGCGGGGATCGAGGTGATCACCAAGCCCGAATGGAACGATCCGACAATCGGCAAGTTCGCGCGGATCCACGATCCCGAAGGCAACCCGATCGAATTGTGGGAACCGCCGGCTTGAAAGTATGGCTTATTCACATAAAATAGAACGTTGATTTGATTATCAATATTCTCCTTTAGTGTCTTTTAGCTTCTTCACTTTCGCATTAATAGATTTCTTTTCATAAACCCCTAGCAGAACGTCTTCTAAAACATCGCAAGCGTCAAATAGAGCTTCTTTTGACACCTCGCTGCCATGAGTGCCCAGGTTACCGACATAACGAAGTCCGTGCAGAGCTTCTTTCGCATCGCTCCCGGTAGCGGATGACGCAAAGAATTCAATACGCTCCGCCAAGTCCATACGCATCGTTTTACCTTTTTTGGTCAGCTTCTCCTTTGGAATTTTTTGACTATCAAGCATCAACTCTACAGCAGTCCGAAGGCGACCAGCCGAGGTCGAATAGTCACTCCAAAAAAATTGAAACGCTAGCCGCAATTGTTTTTTTACGCCATTGGGGGTGTTGTCAGATATCTTAAACAACGGAGGGGCCGGAAATACTGATTTAAGGCTCAAAACTTCTTGCAGACCCCATCCGGAAAACCCATCATCTTCATCGAATTCAGTTTGAACGGTTTCAGTTTCGCCAGCGACCGAGACTATCTCTCCACAATGTTTTTCGTCACATTTTAATCGGGCCTGAAATCGATTTGTGATCCATTCCGGATCCCAATCAGGATCTTTCCGAGCAGTTGCGGAAAAGCTTGGCTCTTCCATCTTTAGCGAGTTTGACACTAATTTTAGCTTGCCCGGTTCGCATTGCGGGCATGGCAAGCCTGGGAAAGATGATTGGTCAAACAGCGATATCCAAATTGAGCGCTTTACTGACATAAGTTTGTATATCCTTCAGTCCGAATTTTTCCGACCTTACAATAGAATGCAAACGATACCTACTCCGCCATCCGCAACGCAACGTCGTTCATAAACCGCACGTCGTCACCCTTGGCCAACCATTCCGCCTCGGCCGATAGTGCGCCCAGCACATCCGCCAGCGGGTCCATTTCGGCCTTGGTGTAATTGCCCACCACATAGCCGGTGACCCGGTCCTTGTGCCCGGGATGGCCAATCCCGATCCGGACCCGGCGAAAGTCCGGACCGATGTGCTGATCGATCGAGCGCAGGCCATTATGCCCCGCCGTGCCGCCGCCCTGCTTCACCTTGACCTTGAACGGGGCCAGATCGAGCTCGTCGTGGAACACCGTTAGCGCATCGGGTTCCAGTTTGTAGAACCGCAGCGCTTCACCTACCGCGCGGCCGCTCTCGTTCATGAAGGTCGCGGGCTTGAGCAGGAGCACCCTGACGCCGCCGATCCGGCCTTCCTGCAGCCAGCCCGAGAACTTCTTCTGGACCGCGCCGAAGCCGTGGACCTCGGCAATCGTATCCACCGCCATGAAGCCGACGTTGTGCCGGTGCAGCGCATATTGCGCGCCCGGATTGCCAAGGCCGACCCACAGTTGCACGCGCCGCCAAATCCTTCGTTCCGAAGCCGCCAAAACCACACAGCCGGACCGCGTTACCACGGCCCGGCTGGCTTGTGTCGTTCAAATACCGTGCGCGGTGCTTAGCCAGCGTCGGCTTCGCCTTCGGCTTCGGTCTGGGCGTTATCGCCAGCTTCGCTTAGCAGCGCCGATGGCGCGACGATCGTGGCGATGGTGAAATCGCGATCCGTGATCGCCGAGGTCGAACCCTTGGGCAGTGTAACGCTGCTGATGTGAATCGAATCGCCGATGTCGAGCCCGGTGACGTCGATCTGGATGTCTTCGGGCATTTTGTCCGCATCGCAGATCAGCTCGAGCTCGTGGCGCACGATGTTCAGCACACCGCCGCGCTTCAGGCCGGGCGAGGCTTCTTCGTTAGTGAACATCACCGGCACATTGACGTGCACAGTTGAATCCTTCGACAGCCGGAAAAAATCGGCATGCAGCGGGCGATCGCTGACCGGGTGGAATGCAACGTCCTTGGGCAGTGTCCGCAACTTTTTGCCGCCGACTTCGATCTCGACGATCGTATTCAGAAAGTGGCCGCTGCTGAGCTGTTTGACCAGCAGCTTTTCCTCGACGTGGATCGCCAGGGGTTCTTCATTGCCGCCATAGACAACGGCGGGGACGCGGCCTTCGCGACGCAGTGCACGGGAGGCTCCCTTGCCAACCCCTTCACGCGTCTCGGCCGGCAGGTTCAGCGTATCGCTCATGGTACTTGCCTTTTCAAAACTGGATTACACGCTTCGCCGTCACGCCTCCAGGGATGACCATAACGGGAAGCGCGCGCCGGTAGCCGCAATGGGGGCGCAATGCAAGGCTGGTTGCAGCCTATTGCAGCCGAGTGACCCGGTATCCTTGCGCGCCGAGCAGCGCGGGCAAGCCTGCTTTGCCCACCAGATGCGCCAGCCCAACCGCGACGAATGGCTGCGCGCCGCCGCCCATCTGGCGGGTCAATTTGGCCAGCCAGGCCTGATTGCGAGCGGTCAGCAGCGCCGCGTGCAAATCTGGATTGTCCTCGAATTCGGCACTCGTCTCGGCGTCCACAGCAGCCAGATCGCCCTTGGCCCAAGCCTGCTCGAGCTCGCGGGTCTTGATCGTGCCATCGCGCTCGTCCCCCAAGGTCGCCACCAGCAGCGCACGCTGCGCGGTCTCGGGCAACCGGTCGAAGATCGCCAGCTGCACCGCCGCGCCTTCGAACTCCTCGACCGGCTTGGCATAGCCCTGCGCCAATGCGCGGTCGATCCCGTTGGCACTATCGGCATCGCCCGCTGCCATTGCCGCGTTCTGCAACATCAACGCCGCCGCCCAGCTTTCGTACCGATCAAGCGCATCAGGCGCGAAGCCATCCTGTTTGAGCGCCGCGTTCAGTTCGTCGCGCTGATCGGCCGGCACGCGCGCCGCCAGCGGGGGCAGGCCGGGGCTTTCGGCCAGCGCGGCAAAGCTGCGCGCCAACCCGGCATCGTCAGTGATATCGGCCACTTCGAGCAGCAGCCGGTCGGACTGGTCGAGCGCGGCAGCGACCTTGGCCGATTTCCACGCGACTGGCGCAGGCAACGCATGGATCGTGCCGAACAGCCAAGCTTTTTGCCCGCCCGGTCCTTCGACCAGCCACAGCGCCGGACGCACCGATGCAGGCTTGCTGCAGCCGCATAGCGCCAGCGCGGCGCAGGCTGCCAGCACCAGACCATGATGCCGCTTACTGGACACGGATCGCCATGATCCGGCGCTTGGACAGCACGTCCTGCACGCTGCCTTTGCCGCCAAGGTGCCCCGCGCCCACCGCAATGAACACTGTGCCTGGCGTCTTCAGCCGGCGTTCGATCCACGCGGCCCAGGTGCGGTTGCGGCTGAAGATCAGCGCCTCGGCCAGCGCCGGGCTGTCGCTATCGGCGTTAAGCTGCGCTGCGAGCGCCTTCGCGTCGCCGCGCGACCAGTGGCCGACCATCGTGTTAATTTCGGCGTTGATATCGGGCAGGGCGTCAAGCACCGCGCCAAGGTATTCGAGCTGCTGCGCATTCGTCAGCACATCGAACTGGCCGAACTGGAAATCAGCGGTTTCCAGCCCGCCGCGTGCCTTGGCCTGCTGCCTGGCGCGGGTGGTCAGCATGTTCTCAGCGCCCGATTCGAGATTATAACCCGACTTCTGCAACTGGATGATCGGCAAAGTCGCCGCCGCCACCCACGGCTTATTGCTATCGAATAGCGCGGTCGGCAGACCCAGTTTGGTCAGCGCGGCTTCGAACTGGCCGCGCTGCTGGTCGCTCATCAGTTTGCGCAGGTTTTGCCCGGCAGGCAGCGTGCCGTGCCGCAGGAGCGCCGCCGCAATATCGCCCGGGGGCAGATCCGGCAGCTCGGTCATCACCGTGCCAGAACGATCGAGCGCCTTGGCTAGTGGGCCGTTAAGCCAGTCGATCCCTGGCGGCAGCAGGTGAATCGTGCCGAACAGGTAAATCGTGGTGTCACGATCGGCAATCTTCCACAGCGCCGGGTGGGCCTGCACGGCGGGCGTTGCTTCCTTGACCGCTTGCTTGATTTCCACCGCCGGCTGCGGCGTGGGCAAGCGTTGATCGGCCGGCGCGCTGGCGCTGGCGGCAAGCGCGATGAGAGCAAAAAACGGGGCGAACAGGCGCTGGGTGTGGTTCATCGCTGCTACCTAAAGCCGCAAATGCTGCCAGTCGATGAACGATTGCGGATATTGACCGCGCAGACCCCATCCGCCAAAGGCCGAGGCCATGAGCCAGCCCGCCGCCCCGCTGAGTTTCCAGGACATGATCCTGCGGCTCCACGCTTTTTGGAGCGCGCAGGGCTGCGTCATTCTGCAGCCTTATGACATGCGCATGGGCGCTGGCACGTTTCACCCCGCCACCACGCTGCGCGCGCTGGGGCCAGAGCCGTGGAAAGCCGCTTACGTCCAGCCGAGCCGGCGGCCCACCGATGGCCGCTATGGACAAAACCCCAACCGGCTCCAGCACTATTACCAGTACCAGGTGATCCTCAAGCCGAACCCCAGCAACCTGCAGGAACTGTACCTCGCCAGCCTTGCCGCGATCGGGGTCGATCCGCTGCTGCACGATATCCGCTTTGTCGAGGATGACTGGGAAAGCCCCACTTTAGGAGCCTGGGGGCTGGGCTGGGAAGTCTGGTGCGACGGGATGGAAGTCAGCCAGTTCACCTATTTCCAGCAAGTCGGCGGGTTCGATTGCAAGCCGGTCGCGGGCGAGCTGACTTACGGGCTCGAGCGTTTGGCGATGTACATCCAGGGCGTCGACAACGTCTATGACCTGCGCTTCAACGACGCAGGCGTCAGTTACGGCGACGTGTTCCTGAAGAATGAGCAGGAAATGTCGAAGTACAACTTCGAGGTCGCCGATACCGCCTCGTTGTTCGACGGCTTCGCCAAGGCCGAGGCCGAATGCCAGCGCTGCCTTGATGCGCAAATCCCGCTCGCCGCTTATGAGCAGGCGATCGAGGCGAGCCACCTGTTCAACCTGCTCCAGGCGCGCGGCGTGATCTCGGTCCAGGAACGCGCCAGCTACATCGGGCGGGTGCGCGATCTGGCCAAGGGCAGTTGCCAGGCGTGGATCGGCAAGAACCAGGCGCAATGGCAAACGGATTATCCGGAGTGGTTGCTGTGAGCGACTTTCTGCTCGAACTGCGCTCCGAGGAAATTCCCGCGCGGATGCAGGCCGGCGCGCGCGCCGATCTGGAAAAGCTGTTCCGCAAGGAAATGTCCGCCGCTGGGGTCACCGTGGGCGAGGTGACCGTGTGCTCCACCCCGCGCCGTCTCGCGATGATTGCGCGCGGCTTGCCCGATGCGACTGCGGCGGTCAGCGAGGAACTCAAAGGCCCGCGCGTCGGCGCACCGCCGCAAGCCTTGGAAGGCTTCCTGCGCAAGACCGGCCTCAGCGAAAGCCAGCTGACCGAGCGGGACGGGGTGCTGTACGCCGTCACCGAAAAGCCCGGCCGCGCCACCGCCGATGTGCTGGCCGAGGCGATCCCGGCGATCGTCCGCGCGTTCCCGTGGCCCAAATCGCAGCGCTGGGGTTCCGCCTCGCTCAGCAGCGAGAGCCTGCGCTGGGTGCGGCCGCTGTCGGGGATTGTGGCGCTGTTCGATGGCGCTGTGGTGCCGTGCGAAGTGAGCGACATCGCCGCCGGGCGGGAAACCCTTGGCCACCGCTTCCATTCCTCTGGCCCGGTCGAGTTGGGCGGCGCGGACGACTACGCCGCCATACTGCGCGCCGCGCACGTGATCGTCAATCACCAGGAACGCCAGAACCTGATCCGCGAACAGGCCCAGGCTGCCGCGCACGCTGCCGGGCTGGTGCTGGTCGCCGACGAAGGGCTGGTGACCGAAAACGCTGGCCTGACCGAATGGCCGGTGCCGCTGCTCGGCCGGTTCGACGCGGCGTTCCTCGATGTGCCACCCGAAGTGATCCAGCTCACCGCGCGAACCAACCAGAAGTATTTCGTCTGCAACGATAGCGCCGGCAAACTCGCTAACGCGTTCATCTGCACCGCCAACATCGCGGCCAGCGATGGCGGCGCGGCGATCATCGACGGCAACCGCAAAGTCCTTGCCGCGCGACTGAGCGACGCAAGGTTCTTCTGGCAGCAGGACCGCAAGAAGACGCTGGCCCAGCATGCCGAGGGACTGGCACGGATTACCTTCCATGAGAAGCTGGGCACGGTCGCCGACAAGGTCGAGCGGGTGGCAAAGCTGGCCCGGTGGTTGGTTGCGGAAGGTATTATCCACGAAACTCCCCTCCCCGAGGGGG
>JANMCG010000159.1:0-3962 GCA_031361075.1 Novosphingobium sp.
CCGTCGGCCAGTTCGTCGCCGATCAGCGCGAGTTCGGTGGTGGGAAAATGCCGCGCCAGCTCTTGCGGGGTGATGCTGCCCAGCCCGGTGTTGGCGTCGATCACATAGGGGAACGGGATTTCCTGTTCGGATCGGCCAACCTCGATCTCGATCTCGTAATCCTCGGCCAGCAGGTTGAGCTGCTCGGCCAGATAAGCGGCGAACAGGGTCGGGCGGGTGACCGTGGTGGCAAAGCTTCCGCTATGCGACAACCGTCCAAAGGCACGGGTCAGGTCGGGGCGGGTTTCCACCCCGAAATACTGCACCCGGACTTCGGGATAACACCATGCGCGGGCTTCGCGGCGGTTGCTGGGGGGAAGGGTGCCGTCGGCTGCAAAAGCGGCAATATCGGCCTGCAGGGTAGTCACGGCTTCATCGTATACGCGGACCAATTCCGCGATGTGCGTTTCTGTCATTTCCATCGCGGGCTTATAACGGAAGATTGATGGCAGTTCAATTACGCCAACGAAAAGGGGGCGCCGCAGCGCCCCCAGTCCAATTTTATGGCCGCAAAACTTAACCTTCGTCGTCGGCGTCAGCATCCTCTGCCGTCGCCGCTGCAGCCGGGGCTGCTTCGTCGTCGGGCAGTTCGCCGCCGCCGCCTTCGAATTCGGAAGCCGCGTCAGCCGCTGCTTCGTCTTCGAACATCGCCTTGATCACGTCGACCCCGGCAGCTTGCTGTTCGGCTTCGTCAGGCGAACGCGCGACGTTGACCTTGACCATAACGGCAACTTCGGGATGCAGCGTAACTTTGACGTCGAACACGCCGATCGTCTTGATCGGGCGTTCGAGCACCACCATGGTCTTGCTGATCCCGGCGCCATCGGCGTTTAGTGCATCGACAATGTCGCGCACCGACACCGAGCCGTACAGCTGGCCGGCGTTCGACGAGGCGCGGATCAACACCACCGATTTGCCATCGACATTGGCCGAATGCGTCTCTGCTTCGCCGCGGCGGGCCGCGTTGTCAGCTTCGATCTTGCCGCGATTGGCTTCGAACACTTTCTTGTTGGCGGCATTGGCGCGCAACGCCTTTTTGCCGGGCAGCAGGAAATTACGCGCATAGCCGTCCTTGACCGATACGACATCGCCGATCGTGCCAAGCTTCTCGATACGTTCGAGGAGGATGATATCCATTGGTATTCTCCTCTTACTTCACGAGGTAGGGCAGCAGCCCCAGGTGACGGGCGCGCTTGATCGCCTGACCCAGCTCGCGCTGTTTCTTGGCGGAGACGGCGGTGATGCGCGACGGGACGATCTTGCCGCGTTCGGACATATAGCCCTGCAGCAGACGCGTGTCCTTGTAATCGATCGCGGGAGCGTTCTTGCCCGAAAACGGGCAGCTCTTGCGGCGGCGGAAGAATGCGCGAGCCATGACTTAGTACTCCTCGCGTTCGCGGCGCTTGGTGCGCTCACGGTCGTTTTTGCGCATCATTACGCTGGGGCCTTCTTCGTGCGCTTCGACGCGGACGGTCATCCAGCGGATCACTTCTTCGTTGATCCCGGTCTGCCGTTCGAGCTCGGCCACCACGCCTGCAGGGGCATCGATGTTGAGCATCACGAAGTGTGCTTTGCGGTTGCGCTTGATTTTGTAAGCCAGGTTCTTGAGGCCCCAGGTCTCGGTCTTGGTAACCTTGCCTGCGCCGGCTTCAACAATCTGGGTGGCGGTAGCGGCCAGCGCATCGACTTGCGCCTGGCTCAAATCCTGGCGGGCCAGGAAGACATGCTCGTACATCGGCATGCATTTGCCTTTCTCGTACTTAACCGATCGCTGGCGATCCGCACTATTGCGGGGCCCCTCCGGCTTTCTGTGTTTCCCTGTCGTGGCCGGGCCAAAACAAGGAAGTGGGGCTCCTAACGGGTTTGGTGCGTAATGCAAGGACTTGCACGGGTGCGTGCGGCTATTGCGACTGTTCGCCATATTCTCCGGCATTGTCACCCGAGCTGAAACCATCGCCAGCGGGGCTGCCAGTGCTGCGGTTGTGGCGGCCATCGCGGGCACGTTGCTTGAGCTGTGGGTAAACGAAATTCGCTTCGGCAATTTCGGCCGACGTCAAGGTGATGGATCCCGCTGGAGTGGTGAAAGTGACAGTCGAACCATCACTCTTCGGTTTGGTCCAGACGTTGCCGCCGCCGGCGCGATTTTGTCCCGCGCCCCGGGCATATTTAATTGCCTGGATCATCAGCGGATCATTGGCGGAGGCAATCAGCAGCATCGGATCGCGCGGGGACACCGGCTTGGCCGGGTGCGTGCCAGGACCGTAAAGCAGACTGAAACCGGTCAGCGCGGTCAGCAAGAGCGCAATCTGAAACCGGAATGGCGACAGCGTGGGGGGCTGGTTCGATCCGAAAATATCCAACGGCTTTATCCCTGTACGCAGCTGGAATCGGCCATGTTGCCCGAACTGCACGAAAAGGTACCGCTGCTTGGGCCCAGCACTTCGCTGAAGAAGCCCGGGCTGAGCCGGTTGACGAACCGCTGCCAGTTTCCGTCGGCGGGCCAATACAGCACCAGCATGAACGCAGTGACCGCCGCGACCGGAATGCGCATCCCGGGTTTAAGGCCAAGGAAGTTGCGATCGTCGCTTTCGCGCCATTCGTAATAATTATTGCACGCCTCGAGATAGGCTTTGTAGCCCGCCCAGTCGGTCATGATCAGCTTAAGGAATTCTTCCTGGCTGAGCGTGCGCGGTTTACGCGGTTTTTCGGCGGGTAATGGCGCGAGCGGGCGGAAAGCTTCGGGATCGAGCCGGCGGCCGAACTGCACGCGCGGTTCAGCGGGGCGCAGGCTGGCCTCGCGGCTGTCGCTGCGCGGGCGGCCCGGACGCATCAAGTCGCGGCCAAGCCGTGAGATCGTCTCGAGCCGTTCGATCACTGCGGGGTGCGATCCGCCATCGCTGTCAGCGCGGCCATCGAACAGCAGATCGTCGAACGCTGCGCTGCCAGTAAACGCGCCTTTGCCGCCGATCTTGATCAACGCCGAATGCAGTGCGTCGGGGCGGTGCGTCATCCGCACGGCCTCGGCATCGGCAATGTGGAACCGCGCCAGCTTGATCGAGCGCCCCGCCATCCGCGCGATGCCCATCGAAGCCATCGTAATCATCCCCGACAGCAGCATGATCAACAGCAGCGGCGGAAACACCAGCGGCAGGATCAACTGCCGCCAGTCCTCAAACCGCAGGACATTGTTCACTTGCAGCAGCACCGCAGTGCGCATCAGCGCATAGTTGGCGGCGAGCACCTGCGTATCGCCGTGGCGGATGTGCGAGGCTTGGTGCGCGATGACCACCGCCAGTTCATCGTCATCGAGCTTATCAAGCAGACCGCGGGTTACCGCGATCAGCCCGCGCGACGGGCCTTCGCCCACCGCCAGCGCGTTGGCCTGCGGAACATCGATGATCCCGAAGCGTGGCACCCGGATGCCCTGTGCCATACATTCGCGCTCGGCGATGGCGATGAAGCGCGGTTCGTCGGCGCGCGAAGGGTTGATCACCGCCAGTTTCTTTTCGACCGCGCCCGAATGGCCGTAATAGGTATAGGCAAACAGCAGTCCGGCGATGACCGCCATCGGAATGCCATAACGCAGGAAATAACCCAGCGGATCGACCAGCAGCATGTGCGCCGGATCAGTGACCATCAGCACCACCGTCGCGGCCACCCCGCCGATCATCTCGAAGGCCAGGACATAAAGCCCCAGCACCTCTATCAGCCGCTTGCGGTTCTCCGCAACCAGCGTGACGTATCCAATCGCCGCCATTGAACGTGCCCCCCGGCGAATTGGCCTAGAAGCTGACCTTAACCGGCTGGTCGAACTGCGCGCGGGCCTCGCCGAGCGAGTATTTCTCGTGATCGGCGGTCTTGGCGATCGAATCGATCAGGTTGTACGGAAAGGCGCGGCGCACCCCGTTCAGTTCCTCGACCGT
>JANMCG010000198.1:0-4065 GCA_031361075.1 Novosphingobium sp.
CCCACCGCGCAGCCGTGCGCGCATTTCACATCGTCGGCGAAGATTTCGAGCTCGGGCTTGGCATTGGCGCTGCTCTGCCGGTCGAGCAGCATCGCCCGCACCGACTGTGACCCATCGGTGCCGTCGGCCCCGCGCGCGACCTTGACCTTGCCGAGATAGTTGACCGAAGCCCCGCCCCCCGCGACCGAACGCACCACCTGGCGGCTGGTGGCATCGCGGCCCAGATGCGTCACTTCGCTCACCACCTCAAGCGTCTGCGCGCCCGAGCCAAGCTGCGCCGCACCCATCGTAAAGCTGGCCCGGTCGGCCAGTTCGGCGCGCACCGAAATACGAGCGTAACCCGCCCCGGCGCTGAGAATGCGCAAATCAAACGACGCGCCTGCGGCCAGAGTGACTGCCAGCTCGCGCACCATTCCGGCATCCGCGGTGGACACAATCGACACAGTCCTGGATTCATTAGCGCCAACCGTGATCGTCTCCACCGCCACCGGCCACAACGGCGCCAGCGCAGCCAAATCCGCATAGCGGAACGCCTCATCACGGCGCGTGGGGAGAGAGGTGACAGCGGCCATCACAGCACAAAACCTTCGCGCCTTTGCGCCTTTGCGTGAGAAAGATTCTTCGCACGCCAAGGCGCAAAGGCGCAAAGAGGAATAAGGGCTGCGCCGCTGCTCATGCCGTCACTGCCTCGTAGCCTTCGCTTTCAAGCTGGTGAGCGAGTTCCGCGCCGCCGGTTTTGACGATCCGTCCGTCCGCGAGAACGTGGACGAAATCGGGCCGGACATAGTCGAGCAAGCGCTGGTAATGGGTGATCAGCAGCACGCCCTTGTCGGGCCGCCGCATCACGGCGTTGATCCCTTCGCCGACCACGCGCAGCGCATCGATATCGAGGCCCGAGTCAGTCTCGTCGAGCACCGCAAAGCTTGGATCGAGGATGCCCATCTGGACCATCTCGGTGCGCTTCTTCTCGCCGCCCGAAAAGCCGACGTTCACCGGGCGCTTGAGCATATCCATGTCGAGCTTGAGCAGCGCGGCCTTCTCGCGCGCCAGCTTGAGGAACTCGCCGCCCGACAGCGGCGCCTCCCCGCGCGCGCGGCGCTGGGCGTTGAGGCTTTCGCGCAGGAACTGGACGAACGACACCCCGGGGATTTCGACCGGATACTGGAAGCCGAGGAACAGGCCCGCCGCGGCGCGTTCGTGCGGATCGAGGGCCAGCAGGTCCTGCCCGTCAAGCGTGACCGAACCCCCCGTAACCGCATACCCGGGCCGCCCGCCCAGCACATAAGCCAGCGTCGACTTGCCCGCGCCGTTGGGCCCCATGATCGCATGGATCTCGCCCGCATTCACGGTGAGCGAGAGGCCCTTGAGGATCGGCTTGTCGGCGACCGTGGCGGAGAGGTTATTGATTTGGAGCATGATTTCTATGCTTCGTTAGAAGCGCTCTTTCTGTTTGATATTGAAAGACAGGCTATACTCGAACAGTTTGACCCGCTCAGCGATGTGGCTCGTTGCTAGAATCAAGTCTTGAGTGATCTCGCTGGCTACGATCATGCCGCGAACCGTTTTATGAGCAGTTAGGTTGGTTTCGACCCAGCCCATATAACGGAGCAATTGACCGATGACGCGGTCGTACCCACGGGAAACTTTCAGCTCGACAACGACATAGGCACCGCTGGCGTCAACGGCGAGGATATCAATGTAACGACCTCCTGCATTGTATTCGACGCCCGTTAGACCCTCTTCCTCGTAAAGTTTTAGCCCAGGTTCCAAATGGTGCAGGTTGCGCACGAGATAATTTTGTAGGTCTTTCTCGTAGGCAAAGGTGTCACCGCCCAGCGCGCTCTCAATCTCTTGAGCAACTGTCTCGTCCGGTCCAGCAATCGTGCTATCAGCAGATGTTTCGATGTCTGGCTTATAGCGAGGAGGAGGATCGCGATCGGCATCCCAAAGGCGGAAGCGCCCAGGTCCTTCTTTGAAGAAGAGGTCGTGACCTGATCCTCGCTTGATGTTGGGATGGTGCCGACGGTTCCGATTGTTTACGGACATACCTTCGACGTGCATTTCGACAGTGTTTGATTTGATGTTGGGATAATGAATTTTGAACCAATCAACGGCTTGCTGTTTAGAGAAATAAGTGTCCGGCTGAAGCGCTTCCTTCGCCCATTCGGCCATCAAAGTTTTGGTTGGCTTGTCGTAAATCGCCATCACCCCACACTCCCCTCAAGCGAAATCCCCAGCAGCTTCTGCGCTTCGACCGCGAATTCCATCGGCAGCTGCTGCAGCACTTCCTTGGCGAAACCGTTGACGATCAACGCGACCGCCTCTTCCTGCCCGAGCCCGCGCTGCATCGCGTAGAACAGCTGGTCATCGGAAATCTTGCTGGTGGTCGCTTCGTGCTCGATCTGCGCGCTGGGGTTCCTGACCTCGATATAAGGCACGGTGTGCGCCCCGCAGTCGGGGCCGAGCAGCAGCGAATCGCATTGGGTGAAATTGCGCACGCCTTCGGCATTGGCGGCGACGCGGACCAGCCCGCGGTAAGTGTTGTTGCTTCGGCCGGCCGAGATGCCCTTGGAAATGATCGTCGAGCGGCTGCCTTTGCCGTTGTGGATCATCTTGGTGCCGGTATCGGCCTGCTGGTAATTGTTGGTCACCGCGACCGAGTAGAACTCGCCCACCGAATCCTCGCCGTTGAGCACGCAGCTGGGATATTTCCACGTCACCGCAGAACCGGTCTCAACCTGCGTCCAGCTCACTTTGCTGCGCTTGCCCTGGCACAGCGCGCGCTTGGTTACGAAGTTGTAGATCCCGCCCTTGCCTGCCGCATCACCGGGGTACCAGTTCTGCACGGTGCTATACTTGATCTCGGCATCGTCCATCGCGACCAGTTCGACCACTGCGGCGTGAAGCTGGTTTTCATCGCGCATCGGCGCGGTGCAGCCTTCGAGGTAGCTGACGTAGCTGCCCTTTTCGGCCACGATCAGCGTGCGTTCGAACTGTCCGGTGTTTTCGGCATTGATGCGGAAATAGGTGCTGAGCTCCATCGGGCAGCGCACGCCTGCGGGGATGTACACAAACGTTCCGTCCGAAAAGACCGCGCAGTTGAGCGCGGCGAAGAAGTTGTCATGCATCGGCACGACCTTGCCCAGCCACTTCTTCACCAGCTCGGGATATTCGCGCACCGCTTCCGAGATCGAGCGGAAAATTACGCCGGCCTTTTCCAGCTCGGCGCGGAAAGTAGTGGCAACGCTGACCGAATCGAACACCGCGTCGACCGCGATTTTCTGGCGCACCGGCGCGGCACCTTCTACCCCGGCGAGCAGTTTCTGTTCCTCGAGCGGAATGCCGAGCTTTTCGTAAATCCGCAAGATCTCGGGATCGACCTCATCAAGACTGCCGAGCTTTGGCTTCAGTTTTGGTGCGGCGTAGTAGTAGGCGTCCTGGTAATCGATCGGCGCGATGTTGAGCTTGGCCCAGTCGGGCATCGGCATCGTCTGCCAATGGCGAAAAGCCTTGAGCCGCAGCTCGAGCATCCATTCGGGTTCGTTCTTCTTGGCCGAAATGAACCTGACGGTGTCTTCATTGAGGCCCTTGGGCGCGAAATCGGTCTCGATCTCGGCCGACCAGCCGTGTTCGTAATCGGCAACCTTGGCCGCAGCATCATGCGCGGCCTGGTCCTTAAGAATGGCACTGTCGGTCATGCGGCCACTTCCCAGCAAGAAAGAATTGATCCGCGCAGAGGCGCAGAGGCGCAGAGAGGGCGTGCCTGCGGCAACGCCGGCCTAACATTCTGACTCCCGTTTCCAGCGGAAGTTTGGAATGCTTTGCGGCCTACGGCCAAGCTCCGCACCTCTGCGCCTCTGCGTCTCTGCGCGAACAAATTCATGCGGCCACCTCCGCCAATCGCGTCAACGGCACGTCGGCCAGCGCGCCGCGCATTGCGGCGTTGACCACGCCCCAGTGCGGGCGGACGGTGCAAGCGCTTTCGAGGCCGCAGTCATGCTTGCCGCTATCGACGCACGCGGTCAGCGCGATCGGGCCTTCGATTGCCTCGACAATGTCGGCAAG